>NZ_CAJPGZ010000010.1:0-348624 GCF_905339865.1 Burkholderia sp. BCC1993
CCGAAACAGTCGGACCGTCGCGTGATCGCGCACTGCGTTCGGATTCAGGATGCCGTCACGGCGCGCGTACGTCCCTGCGTCCTGACGACGGAGCCGTCCCGATGTCATGGCGAACCGTCGCGCGACGAATTCACGCACAGCCTGGCGCGAACTCGTCGCGAAACTCGCAAAACAGCTTGCCGCGCGTGGCGAGGTGGTCGATCTGGGCCAGTGTCAGCGATGCGATACGCGACGCCGTCATTTCCGAGATGCCGAGTTGTCGCGTGGCCTCGCCCCGGTTAACGAGGAGCAGCCACTTCGCAAGCATGAGATACGATCGATTGAATTCCGCGATCGCATCGGAAATGTCGTGTTGTTCGGCCATGGTCGGTCTTGAAGGGCCTGCGCGTGCGCTTTGCCGGTCGATTCGCTTCGACCCGGTGGTTCGGCACTCGCCGGATTTTCGATGACACACTGTACGTCGCGAACGCACCGCCGGACCGACAAAGCTCTGAACGGATCCGCCAGCGCGCGCAGGCGCGCGTACCGTGGCGTGCACGTCGATTCGCGCGGCATCGCCACGGCGCCCAGCGGATCCGTTCAGTCGGCGTCGGCGAGATACGGCGACGTGAACACGCGCGGCGGGAACACCGGCAGGCCGCCTTGCGGCGTAAAGCTGTAGCGGAGATAGACGGCCGCCGTCCACTCGCGGTACTGATACGCATTGCCGAATGATGCGGTCGCGCCGACGGCGAGTTGCTGGGCGACCTGGTATTCGCCGCGCGCGGCGAGCGAATAGGCGATGCCGGTCTTGCTGCGCGCCGGATACACGGCGCCCGGATCCAACCCGACCGCCTGACTGGCGGCGGCGTTCGCCGCCGCTTGCGACTGCATGCCGGAATCGAGCGGGAAATACGGCACCGCGTTCTGCTGGTAATGCTGCACGCCGAAGGAACCGTTCAGGTCATAGGCAAAGGCCCCCGTTCGCCCCGCATACTCGACCGGTATGTTCAGGATCACGTATTGCTGCGGACTGAAATAGCCTCCATGGCCGTACGTGAAGTACGACTGGTTCTTGCTGAAGCGCATCCACGTCGCATTGACGCCCACGGTGAGCGTCCGGTCGGCGTCGCGCAGCAGGCGCGTATAGGCGCCGCCGCTGCCCTTGCCGGCGAAGTTGCGTTCGACGTGATGGCCATCGTAATAGTCGAACGCGCCCTCGACGTACGCGCCGCTGGTGCCGTCGTCCCAGCTCAGCGCACCGCGTGCGCCGCTGCGCGTCACGCCGCCCCACTTGAGGCCGGCACTCGCATCGCGTGCGCCCGCGAACGAAAGCAGGCTGTCGGTCACCGCGCGACGCGTGACGGCCAGCGAGTAGGCCGCCCGATCGGTGAAGGCACCGTTGAAGCGCACGCCGCCGACCACATCCTGATACGGAAACCCGACTGGCGTCGCGCCGATGTCGGCCTTCAATTGCTTGCCTTCGTAACCGAGGGAGAGACCGACGCCGCTCGCCGTTTCGGAACCCGGCGAGCCGCCGCCGGCCGACCGCGAGAGCCCCGCGCCGAACCGGGCGAGGGTCGGCACGTCGGTGGCCGAGTTGCCGCCGTCGAGCATGACCGGCGTGGCGGTCACGATGACGTGACCGTTGCCGGCCTTGATACGCCCTTCCAGCGGCGCCTCGATGTCGGTGAGGCCGGACAGCCCCGCCTCGCCCGTCCGGTTTCGGAACACGAGGCCGCCCGCTGCCGTGCTGGCCTGCTCGTTGTTCACCTGGGCCAGTTCCGACGCGACGTCGAGCATCTGAGCGTTGGCGCCCGCGCCCGCATCCCGCTGCGGCGCACGGGCCACGGCCTCGCTGCCCGCATAGCCGGCCGGCGGCTGCGGAATATAGCGAGGCAGCGCATCGGGCTGCCCGTATGCCGATGAAAGAATGGGCGAGCGCGCCGCGGCGACCTTCGTCCCGCCGCGGGCGGGCCGGCCCTGCCTGGAGCCTGACGCGGCCGCCGGCGAACCGGTCGCCGCCGCGGCCCGCGACGCGGGCGACATCGGCCACGGCGTGGCGACGTAGCCGGCACAGTCGTCGTTCGGATCGGACTGCGCCACGCATCCCGCGGACGCCCCCGCCGGCGGTGCATCGGCGGCAGGCTCCCGATAAGGCCGGTAGCGCCGCGCGGTCGCGGGCCCGCCCGATTCGCTCGCGCCGGCGGCCGCCTGGCCATAGCCGCCGGGATCGCCGGGATCGCGCGCGGCCGCCTGCAGCGGCATGTCGGGCGGCACCATGCGCGCTGCCGGCATGGCGGACGGGGTGACGTAGGTCGCGGGCGGCGCGGGAGGCATCGTATAGGGCACGGTCGGAGCAGAAGAAGACGGGGTGGACCAGGAAGGCACGCCCGGCAGCGGCAGTACCGCGGCGCCGGCACCGGTCGACGGGGGGGCGACATCGACGGCGGTCTTGCCTTCGAACGGATTGGTGCCGGGCAGCGGGTTCGCACCGATGCGCCGCATCGCGTCTTCCCAGCCGCGCGGAACGTTCGACCGTGCCGGCTTGCTGCTCGGGGGCGGCGTATTGGCGGCCAGCAGCGAACGCTGCAGATACTGCGCGGCGAGCGAAAGATTCCCCTCCGCGCGATACAGACGGCCGGTCGCGGCAAGCAGCCCCGGGTCATCGGGCGCAATACGGAGCGCGGTGGCCGCGAACGCTTCGCCTTCGCGCCAGGCCTTCGCGCCGCTCGCCGCATAGATCGCCGCGACCAGCAATCCCGTATCGTCGGGCCGGCGGGCCAGCGCGACCCGATAGCATTTCAGCGCGTTCGGCGCGTCGCCGGCCGACGTGTACAGCCGCGCGAGCGCGGCCTGGAGTTCGGGACTGTCGGGCATCGCGGCCAGCCACGGCGCGATGACGGCGTAACCGCCGGCGAGGTCGCCTACCTGGCGTACCGCATCGGCCTGACGCACGACGATCTCGAGGTTCAGGCGTTCGAAGTCGCCGCGCTGCGCGGGCGACAGCGGCAGCGCAGCGAGCCGGCGCATCGCGTCGCCCAGCAGCGCATCGTTGCGCACGGTCAGCAGCGTCCGCGCGTACTGCAGCAGCAAATCGGCGTTGTCCGGCTCCCGGGCCAGCGCACGCTGCACGATCCAGAGCGCACGCGACGTGTCGCCGGCCGCGGCATAGCCCGCCGCCAGTTGCGCCGCGAGTGCCGGCAGCGACTGACCGATTCCCTCCGCGTCGTGCAGCATGTCGAGCGCCTGCGCACGGCGGCCCTCGCGCACCATCCGTGTCGCCAGCGCCACCTGCTGGCCCACCCAGAGGCGGTGCTGCAACGTCGTCATCGCCGCCGTGCGTTGCGCGGGCGCGATGCGCTCCAGCCGCTGCAGCCCGAGGCTCCAGTCTTGCGTCTGCTCGGCCAGCAGCGCGCCGGCATAGAGCGCGTCGGTCATGTCAGGCCGCTCGGCCAGCAATCCGTCCATCATGCTGCGTGCCGATGCGATCGCGCCTTGCCGCACGTACACGCGCGCCAGATCCAGCCGCAGCCACGGATCGTCCGGATTGCCGGCGAGCGCGTCCTCGAACAGGCTGCGCGCCGTGCCCAGATCGCCGCGCGCTTCGGCTTGCCGCGCCTGCGCCGCTTCGGCCGTTCGGCGCAACCGGTCGAGGCCGCCGGCCTTCGACTGCTGCTCGGCGCTCAGTTGCGTCGCGAACTGCAATGCTTCGTCGCCGCGCCCCTGCGCGGCCAGCGCGCCGACCAGACCGCGTATCGCGTCCGGGTTGTCGGACTGACGCCGCAACGCCATCCGGTACGCCTGCTCGGCGCCACGCGCATCGCGATTCTCCAGCAGCGCATCGCCGAGCATCACCTGCGCGGTGACGTTCGACGGATCCGCAAGAATCGCGCGTTCGAACAGCGCTTTCGCTCGCGCGAAGTCGCCGTTGCTTTGCGCGCCGAGCGCCTCGCTCGCGTAGGACCAGTATGTCGCACTGCCGAGCGCCGAGCGCCAGCGCGCCGCATTCCCGCCTCGCGACGCGCGTTCCAGATCGGTTCTCGCCTGTGCAAAACGCTCCTGCTTCAGTGCGACGATACCGCGGCCGCCCAGCGCGTCGCTGTCGTTCGGCGACGTGGCGAGCACGGCATCGAAGCGGGCCCGCGCCGTGTCCAGATCGCCGCGCTCGAGTGCCGCGAAGCCCTCCTCGATCGCGTGGCCGCGCGCTTCGTTCGATGCGCCCCGTTGATCGCCCTCGCGCGCGGTTTGATCCTGTCGCACCATGCTGTCGTAGCGTGCCTTGACCGGCGGATCGTCGGGCACCACCTTCAGGTAGGCGAGGTAGCGCGCCTGATCCGACGGCCTTGCCGCGAGCCAGAGCAGCGCCTGGCGCCAGCTCTGGCGCGCCGCTTTCCCGACTTTCGCGTCGGCGGACAACGACTCGAGCCGCGCGATGCCGTCGCGGCGCGTCGCATCGCGATAGGTCAGGTGCTGCGCATACGCGAGTGCGTAGCGCGGATCGTCGGGGTTGTCCCGCGCGAGACGTTCCAGGCCGCGCCGGGCTTCAGTCCATCCGCTCGGCGTGGCCGCGAGCGCCTGGAAGTACTCGAGCTGCAGCGCGGGCGATGACGGCGCGCCTTGCAGCGCACGCTGATACTGTTGCGCGGCGAGTGCGCTCTGCCCCGTCTGCGCGAGGCGGCGCGCGTCGCTGATCTCGCCGTCGCGCACGCTCGCCTCGCCCAGCCGCAGGCCAAGCTCGTCGGTCCGCGCGAAGCCGGGGGCGATCCGGCGCAACTGTTCCAGGTAGCGGCGCGCACCGTCGACGTCCTTGCGATCGGCGAGCACCATGCCCATGCCGAACAGCGCGTCGGGCTGATTCGGATCGACACCCAGCACCTTCTTCCAGGCCTGCGCCGCGAGGTCGCCCCGGCCATGCGCCTGCCAGTACCGCCCCTGATCGACGAGTACCTTCAGCGGATCGCTGGCGGCCGCCGCCGCGTGCGACAGTGCCAGCGCGAGCAGCAGACTCGCGACACCGCCCGCGCGGGCGGCGCCGAGCCCGCGTAACCGTCGGTTTCGCATGTCACTCCTTCAGCCGGCGCGCCGCACGCGCACGCAGCAGACGATAGAAGAGCGCCGCCGCGACGAACGCGGCCAGCACGCTGAACAGCGCAAGCAACAGCGGACGTCCCGACAGAAACCAGCGCAGGTACGTGACCGGCGGCAGCGCACCGACGTGATACGACGTTTCGTTCGACGTCACCGTGACGGTGCGATCGCGAATCACGACCATCGCGCCCTGGACCGACGTGAGCATGTCGTCGTCGAGCAGCGCGCGGCCGAGCGCCTCGTCCGCCTGCCCGCTCGCGCTGATCAACGCGACGGCGCTGCGCGTCTTGCGCAACGGCGACTCGAAGCCGGCGATCAGCGCGCGCGTGCCGTCCGCGACGATCGACAGGCCGGCACGCACGCGCTCGCGCTCGGCGCCAGGCGACGGCGCCGCCTCGGCGCCGCCGAACAGGCCACCAAACAGGCCGCCGAACCGGCCGCCGTCGCGATCCGTGCCGAACGGCATGCGCGCCGCCCAGCGGGTCAGCAGCGGCTGGGTGTCCGGCGCGCCGAGAATCAGCAGATCCTTGGACGCGAACGCACCGACACCGGCGGCGTCCGTCACCGTCACACCGCTGACCGGATAGCCCGTCGACACGCCCATGCGTCCCATCGCGAGCAGGTACAGGCCGTAGACGTCCGCGCTCGGCTCGGCGGGCAGCACGACGGCCGTGTCCGACAGGTCGGCCATCCGCGTGAACGGAAAGCCGCTGTTCGCAAACGCGGCGAGGTCGGGCAGCGCCTTGTAGTGCGGAAACGACGACACGTCGATCGTCGAGTCCGGGTCGATCGAACCTGCGACGTTCTGCAACAGCCGCCCCGTGCATCGGCCCATATCCGGGATCTCGTAGAAGAAGTGCAACTGCAACGGCGTGCGCGGCGTGAGCAGCAGCGACGGCACGTGCAGCGTCGCGCGGTCGATACCGTTGGCGACGAACGGCAGGTAGCGACCCAGGCTCCAGCGCGACGTTTCCCGTGGCGGGATCGGCAGCGCCTTCACGAACGTGTCGCCGACGCTCAGGTTGAGCGACGAACGGTCGGCGCGCAGCGTCGGCGTGTAGCGATAACGCAGGTCGATCGGCGCGCCGCGCGTATCCCAGGTGAACAGATCGGGGGCGACGCGCAGATCGATCCGGACGGCGCCCGCGTCGTATCCGGACACGCTGAGCGCGCGCCCATCGGCCAGTTCGCCGATCCGCACCGGGCGCGTCGACGACAGCCAGTTCGGCGCGTCGTACGGCACGCGCGGCGCGACGTTCTCGAGCCGGCTCACCGTGGCATGCGTACCCGCAAGCGTCTTGCTGCCGAGCGCGAGCGTGAGCGCGGCGACCTTCACTTCGTCCGGCGTGCGGCCGAGCACCAGCAGCAGCTGGCCATGAGCGGGCGCCTGCCGCTCGACGACGGCCAGCGTCGGTCCGTCGATCGCCGGCAGCGTCACGCCGTCCAGACGATCGTCGGCCGTCGCGAACACCACCGCATTGCCCGATTCAGGCAGGCCGCCGGGCCGGGCCGGAAACCGCGCGCCGCGATACGAGGCCAGCGCGCCGAACCACGACGCGACGATGCCCGCCGCTTCCAGCGTCTCCCGCGGCGGTCGCGCGGCGAATGCGAACGGCAGCTCGAGCCGCCGGACGTCCCGCGAATCGAAGAACGGCGCGGGCAGGACGCCGAGTTCCGGCCGCTCCGGCAGCGCCGCATAGGTCAGCTCGAGCCGGCTCGCGTTGCTCACCGTTGCCCACAGCGACGAGTTGGCGGGATCCTCGCAGTCTTTCGTGTAATGACCGATCAGCTGAACGTTCAGATGGTTGTACTCGGTGACGAAGCGCGGATCGATCGACACGTCGCGCGCAACCGTCATGCCCGCTTGAGCGGCCGGCAACGGCAGCGTCGCCGCCACTTCGCCGTTGATCAGCACCTTGAGCTGCGACAGATCCGGCAGCAGCGCGGGCGAGTAGCTGTAGACCAGATGCAGCGTCGCGCCCATGACGACCTCGTCGCGACGGACCGAGAACGCGATGCCGTTCTGGCCGTCGGTGCCGCGCAGCTGCAGCGGATCGCGTGCCCCGAGATCCGCGAACGTCAATGCCTGGCGCCGGCCGCCGGGCACGAGCGTGCCAGGCTCGGCCGTGGTCGGCAGCGTGCCGAAGCGGCGGCGCGCGGCGTCGGCCGCCGGCACCGGTTCGGCGAGCAGCGCCGGGCGCACCGTGGCGGGCCCGACGGGTATGGCCGGCGACGGCGGCGCCGCGTCGCCCGACGACATCGCGCCGTCCGCTGCCCGCATCGCGCCGGGTGCCTGCATCCCGGTGGCCGCGGCCCAGCTGCCCGATGCGATGCCGCTCGCCATTGCCCAGAGCAGCAGCGACACCATCCTGCGCGACATGCGCGCATACCGGCCGACACGTGCAGGAACCGCGACAACCGCACCCTGCGAAATGCACGCCTTGCGGCGCGTGCTGCCGCGCTGTCGCGACGACCCCGTCATTCTTTCCGCCTCATGCTATTTTTTTTCGTTGCTGCGGCCACCGCGCGCGTACACGCGCAGGTCCGCGTACAGGCGCGCGATCAGGCGAAGTAAGCCCTGCACGCCGACCTTCAACAGATGCAGGAACGCACGCGGCGGCGAATCGGGACGGCGGCCGTCCGTCCAGTCGATCCATGCGTCCGCGCGGGCAAAGGTCGAACTGACGAGATCGAACTCCTGCTGTTGCGACAGGCTCTCGAACCGGATGCCAAGGCGTCCTGGTTCGACGTATTCGACCGTCGCGGGAAATGCGTACTCGTCGACACCGCGAAACAGCGATACCGTTACCGGTTCGCCACGCGGAATGCGCGCATCGTCGGGGACCGCCACGCCGATCCCGCCCTCCGAGTAGTCACGCGTTTCGCATGCCAGTGTCCGGCCGTTCGCGAAGCGCAGCATCACCGGAATCCGCGCCGCGACGCGATGGGACACGCGTACCTGCCGGCGCTCGTTCGCCGCCGCGACGGCGAGCCCCAGAATCAGGATGTTGTAGGTCGTCCATGCCAGGTTGAACGCCGTCGTCTGGACTTCGCTGCCGACGTGACGGTTGAGCGACAAGTTCAGGACGCCCACCGCGAGGCCGATCACGTTCAGGATCACCAGGCTCAGATACGGTTTCGACACCGCCCAATCGAAGTAGCCGCGGTCGATGCGTCCGCCCTTGGCCGTCACGTTGAACTTGCCCAGCCGGGGATTGATCAGCGCAAGCATCGTCGGCAGCGCGATGTACGACGCCAGCACGGCTTCGTAGACTTCGGCCCAGAACGAATGCCGGAACCGGCCCTGCATCCGCGAGTTCGTCACGTTCGCATGGATGACGTGGGGCAGCGCATAGAGCGCCAGCATCGTGGCCGGGGCATGGATCACATGTGCGTCGAAAAACAGGAACGACAGCGGTGCGGTCAGGAACACGAGCCGCGGGATCCCGTAGAAAAAATGCATCATCGCGTTCAGGTAGCACAGCCGCTGGCTCAGCGTCAGTCCGCGCCCGAACAGCGGGTTGTCGATGCGGAATATCTGCGTCATGCCGCGCGCCCAGCGGATGCGCTGGCCGATGTGCCCGGTCAGGCTCTCGGTGGCCAGCCCCGCCGCCTGCGGTATCGCAAGATAGGCCGTCGTATAGCCGCGGCGATGCAGCTTGAGCGCGGTGTGCGCATCCTCGGTCACCGTCTCCGTCGCGATGCCGCCGATCTCCTCCACCATCGAGCGGCGCATCAGCGCGCACGATCCGCAGAAAAACGTCGCGTTCCAGAGATCGTTGCCGTCCTGCACCAGTCCGTAGAACAGTTCGCCTTCGTTCGGCACCTTTCTGAAAATGCCGAGGTTGCGCTCGAACGGGTCCGGCGAAAAGAAGTGATGCGGCGTCTGCAGCATCGACAGCTTCGGATCCCGAATGAACCAGCCGAGACAGATCTGCAGGAACGAACGCGTCGGCACGTGATCGCAATCGAAGATCGCGACGAATTCGCCGTCGGTGATCTTCAACGCTTCGTTGAGGTTGCCGGCCTTCGCATGGCGATTGTGATCGCGAATCGTCCAGTGCACGCCGACCGACTCGCAGAACGCGCGGAATTCCGGGCGACGTCCGTCGTCCAGCACGTGGATCGACAGCTTGTCGGCCGGGTAATCCAGCGCGAGCGCCGCGTAGATGGTCGGCTTGACGACGCTCAACGGTTCGTTGTACGTCGGAATGAACACGTCGACGCTGGGCCAATGCGCGCGCGACGCGGGCAACGGCAGCGGCTTGCGTCCGAGCGGCCACGCGGTCTGGAAGTAGCCGAGGATCAGCACCGCCGCCGCATAGACTTCGGAAGCCGCGAGCAGCGTGCCCCACACCGCGTCGAGCGGATGCGACCACACCAGCGTGCCGGACAATCTCCAATACATATACCGGCCGGTGGCCACCACCGACAGCACGATCATGACGAGCGTCGCATAGCGTCCGCCCAGGCGACGGACCACCAGCGAACAGGCGATGCAGCAGGTGGCGAACACGAGTTGCCCGATCGTGTCGAGCGGCACGGTACACACGAAATACAGCGCCAGCAGCGTGCAGGCGGCCACCGGCAGCGCGACGAGCCAGCCGCTCCCGGGCAACGCATCGACGAACCGGTCGGCCGCCGACGGCCGCGCGACCTCCCCGCGGGCGCTCAAGCGATGCTCCGCGCGGTGTCGCGCCGATCGAGCACGCGCTCGAGCCATGCACCGCACGCGTTCAGGTCGGCGGCGGCCTGCGAACGCGGATCGTAGCGATTCACGGTCGTCCGGGACGCGAGCGATTCCGCGACCCCTTCATCCCTGTGAATCACGCCGCCGAACCGGGCTGCGCCGAGGCTGTCGCACAGCACGCGCAGCACATCGCGGCCCAGCTCGCGCGACTGATCGACCTGATTGACCACGTAGCCGTCGCCCACGAAATCCGCGCGGCTCGCGGCATAGGCGTCGAGCATCCGCCGCATCTGCGGAATCGTTGCGTACGAGGCCGCATCGGCCAGCACGACCTTGAGCACGAAATGCGCGGCCGTCAGCGCGGCGCGCATGTAGACCGAGGTGCCCGGCGGCGTATCGATGATCACGATGTCGTCGTCGCCGAGCCCGAGCGCGGCAAGCCCGTGCGCGAGCCACGACGGATCGCGGTCGAGCAGCCGCTCGAAGCGGCGTTGATCCGTTTCGCTGACCAGGCCGAACGGAAACACCGTGATCCCGTCGACGACCACGGCCGGCCAGTTCAGCCTGTCGAGCGCGGCATGGGCGAGCCCGTCGGTCATATCGAGAGGCACGCCGAAATGCAGCTTCAGCGCATTCTGCGGATCGAGATCCACCACGCTCACGCGCCGGCGTCGCGACGCCGCCATCACGGCCGCGAGATTCGCCGCCAGCGTCGTCTTGCCGACGCCGCCCTTTGCTGAAGCGATCGCAACGATTTTCATGAGCGGCCGGTCCACACCGATGGCTTCTTCGGCCCCTCTCCCGTCGCCTCCGTGCGCAGCCGCTCGAACAACCGAACCAGCGGCTGTGACGGACCTTGCGCATCCGTGCTGTCCGATGCCGCCGGCCTGCCGACCAACTTCTTCAGCGTGCCGGATGCTTGATCCCGCCTGCCGATATCCGGCGCAGACGCAGGCAACGCATGCGTGTCGGCCAGTACGATTTTGCGCAGGCTATCCGCGCCATCCGGCGACCTGGCGCCCGGCTGCCCCTGCGACTCGCGCTCGCGCAACTCGACACCGCCGAGCAGCGGCCAACGCGCGCGGGCCACTTCGGCATCCGCTTCGGCACGTACTTCGTGATAGCGTCCGGCATCGCCGCCAAAACGCTTGAACAACGATTCGATATCCCGTGAAGTCGACATAGCGTGCCCATTTGTTGTCGCGGAAGTTCCGGTCGGCCCGGTCGCTCAGTTCTTTGCGCGCGCAACACGCAGTTCGATCCGCGCGTCGTCCGTCGGCGCGACGTCCTGCGTCACGCGCAAACCGGTCGCGCCGACGCTGTCGAACCAGCCTTGATACGCGCCTTCCAGGAAGGCGGAGGACCATGCGAGACAGCCGCCGCCGAACGCGCGCAACGGCGCGGCGTAATGAACGATGCGCAGGAAATCGTGTTCGTCGGACAGTTCGGCGTAACCCCACTGCATGTCGCGCCAGCGGGCATTCAATGCATCCGCGAGATCGTCCGTCGATTCGCAAGGGCCAAGTGGATGCGCGGCTGCGAAGCGCATGCCGATGCGCGCCATCAATTGCCTCAGCTCGTCTCGATCGAGCTGATCGGTGAATTCAGCGGCCAATGCCTCCAGGAAGCCGCGCCATTGGATCGACACATGGCGCTCGAGTAGATGCTCCAACATTCCCTGCATGGACGACGAATTCCCGGTGAAAGACAATTAAATTATCGGCGTGGCCGCATCGTGTGCTTCGCGTGCGGGCATCGTGGCAACAGCGTTTTTGCGCATCGTAGCGAATCCAATTAGACGAATGAGGTTCGATATCTAGCCGAAAAACGCCAAACTATCGGCCACCCCCGACAATTGACGGGAGCGGCCACGGCGGCAGCCGAGCGCGATCGGCCGCGCGGACAGGCAACCCGGTATTCGGCCAGGTTCGCGCGCGGTGCGACGCATGAAACGTTGGAAACGGTCGCGGTATCAGGCCCGGCCGGGCGAGGATTCCGCGCGAAATTCGCAGAACAATTCGCGACGCTCGGCGAGTTCGTCGATCTGTGCCGGCGTCAATGCGGCGACGATCGCAGCCGTCTCATCCGACATGCCCAGTTGTTGTTTCGCCGCTTCGCGATCCGCTTGCAGCAAGCGCTGGGCAAGCGTCAGATACGAACGGTTGAATTCCGCAATCGCGTCGAAGATGTCGTCCTGTTCGGGCATGGGCGTTCCTGATTTTTGACGGTGATTGCATTCAGCCGGCCGCAGGGCGCGTATTGGCAATACGCGGAGTTTCGGCCACGCACTCTACGTGTCGCGCACGGCGACAAGCGGACAAAACCTAGCGGTAATCCGCCACATCGTGGTTTTCTTGTATTGCCGTTCGTGAAAGCACGACATGACGGACCAGCGACGCGCGGTTCAGTAACGTCATGTGACGATCGCCGGTCCACCAAAATGCTTGACGGAATGCGCGGCGCCGCCAGCGTCCGAATTAAAGACGACGGTAAATACGCATCGGGGGACGAGACGACGACGCGACACTGCCGATGCGCCCGGACACGCAATGCCGCGTGATCGCCGCGGCCGGCAGATGCCTGCTATGCAGCCCGTATCGCACGCTCGCGCCAGAAATCGCCGCGGGCGCCGAAAATCTTGCTGCACCATTTGGTGCCGTCCCAATACACGGGAAAGCCGTACGTGTGTCCCGGCCATCGGCCTTCACACCACATCGGTTCCGCGGGAGGATCGGTGCATGGAAGCCAGACGCCGGCCCAGCCGGTGCGCTGCCGTTGTTCGGATATCGTCATGGTGTCTATGGTCGCATGCGTCATGGTGACTCCACTTTCATCCATCTCTTTGGCAATTGCGTTTCAACGCTAAATATATTTTGTTCGGTTCTTGTTCTTTCTTCGCGTATAGCGGGACCGTGGCACGCTTTCGTCCACGCGTGCCGGAAACTCGACGGCTCCCGGCCGCGGGCCACCGTCGCAATCAGGCCTGCACTCTTTCCAGCAGATGTTGCGACGAAACGACGTCAACCCTGCCGCCTAAGACTGCGATCCGCGGCCGACCAGCGCTTCGATCTCGGTTGGTGTCAGCGCGATGATCCATGACGCGATCTGATCCGAGATGCCCAACTCGCGTGCCGCGACCGCGCAATCGATCTTCAACATCTGCTGCATCAGTTCGAGATAGGCAGGATCGAGTGCGCCCAACGCACGGCAAATATCATCCTCTTCCGTCATCACGCTCTCCTAATGACACGCCCGTGAACGCGATGCATCGGCACCCACTCGCATCTGCACAATCCGGCCGGGTTCCGGGCTTGCGCTTCGAACCGTATCCCAACCGAGCGAACGCCTGTCGACAAACGACAGACGTCATCCGCTATATAACGCCGAGCCGACCATTTGCACACTGTTTCAAAATAATTCTTGCGCCAATGTGTGGCCTCGCAATCAACCTGTCGGATTCACCCAAGATTCAGTCGCCGCATTATTTCCGAACACATTAGGATTTCCGGAATCGCACGTGCGCGACCATGCAATTGCGTCCTGTGCGACTTCGAATCTTTTGTTGCGTCCGGACACCGACATCGCACCTCGACGTTGTCTGCTCTTCATTCCGAACCCATGGAATTACCACTATGTTGAAAGTGACGAAAGCCGTCTTTCCGGTCGCCGGCCTGGGCACGCGGTTCCTGCCGGCCACCAAGGCCAGTCCCAAGGAAATGCTGCCGGTCGTGGACAAACCGTTGATCCAGTATGCGGTCGAGGAAGCGATCGAAGCGGGCATCACGGAGATGATTTTCGTGACCGGACGCAGCAAGCGCGCGATCGAGGATCATTTCGACAAGTCGTACGAGATCGAGGCGGAGCTCGAGGCACGTGGCAAGGACAAGCTGCTGTCGCTGGTGCGCAGCATCAAGCCGAGCCACGTCGACTGCTTTTACGTGCGCCAGGCCGAAGCGCTCGGGCTCGGTCATGCCGTGCTGTGCGCGGAGAAACTCGTCGGCGACAATCCGTTCGCGGTGATCCTCGCCGACGATTTGCTCGATGGCCCGAAGCCGGTGTTACGCCAGATGATCGACGTCTTCGATCACTATCACGCGTCGGTCATCGGGGTCGAGGAAATCGCTCCTGAAGATTCGAAATCTTATGGCGTGATCGACGGCAAGCGCTGGGAAGACGATCTCTTCAAGCTGTCCGGCATCGTCGAGAAGCCCGAACCGGCGAATGCGCCGTCGAACTTCGGTGTCGTCGGCCGTTACGTGTTGAAACCGA
The DNA here is from genome assembly GCF_905339865.1 of Burkholderia sp. BCC1993. Lineage (NCBI taxonomy): Bacteria > Pseudomonadati > Pseudomonadota > Betaproteobacteria > Burkholderiales > Burkholderiaceae > Burkholderia > Burkholderia sp. BCC1993. The sequence goes on from NZ_CAJPGZ010000010.1 coordinate 14,030, forward strand.
AGATCTTCGAGCATCTTCGCGGGCTCAAACCCGGCGCGGGCGGCGAATTGCAACTGACCGACGCGATCCAGTCGCTGCTCACCGATGAACAGGTGCTCGCGTACCGCTACGACGGCACACGCTTCGATTGCGGCAGCAAGCTCGGGTACCTGAAGGCGACGATCGAGTTCGCGCTGCGGCATCCGGAGGTTGCGGCGGACTTCGAGCGGTATTTGCTTGCGCGGATGTCGGAACAGCTGGTCATCTGATGCCGATCGTGCGCCGCGGTGACGCGCGGCGCGTCACGTTGCTGGCTTTTCATCCCACGAGCGATCGATAACTCCGTTTCGTCCAGCGAGGACCGGGCATGTGGCTCGCTATCGGCAACCTCGGTGACGCGGCGCTGACGCTGCCGCTTGCCGCCATCTGTTTCGCGTGGCTCACTCGTTCGATGTATGGCTGGCGCATTGCGTTGTCGTGGGTCGTGCTGCTTGCCGTCGCGATGCTCGCCGTCGGACTGACGAAAGTTCTCTACGCCGGATGCGGATTGCAGATCCGGTCGATGAACTTCCGCATGATCAGTGGGCACACGATGCTTGCCGCGACTGTCTGGCCGATGGCGTGCCTGCTGATGCTGCACGACGGATGGGACGTTCGCCCAGGCGCGGCGCTATTGCCGGGACTCGCCCTCGCCGCGACGATTGGCGTTGCACGCGTACGCGACGATGCGCATAGCGCGTCCGAGGTGATCGCGGGGTGGTTGCTCGGTGCGCTCGTTACCGTCGTGTTGCTGAAACGATGGACGGACGCACCGATCCTGCCGCCGGCAATGCGTCCGCTCGCCGTGGCTTCAACGCTTGCCGTGTCTGCCCTCGCCTACGGATATCACGCACCGATTCAGGCGGCTATCGAGATGTATTCGCCGCTGGTTTGCACGCGTCATTTTTGACAACGGCCTGCCGCATCGGGTAACGCTGCCCGCGGTGTGCAATCTCGTCCACGATTCGCACGGCCGCCGCCGACAATTGGCGGCACCGATCAACATTCTGTCGGACTCGCACGATAAGCATTACCGACAATGCGCTTATAACGCACCGCACCATTTTTATCTTTCGCTGGAAGCCGATGAAGATCCTCGTCTACGGCATCAACTATGCGCCCGAGCTGACCGGCATCGGCAAGTACACCGCCGAAATGGCGGAAACACTCGTCGAAAAAGGCCACACCGTGCGCGTCGTGTGCGCACCGCCGTACTACCCCGAATGGCGGGTCGCCAGCGGCTACTCGGCGCTGAGCTACTCGACCGAACGCCGCAGCGGCGTCGCGCTTTGGCGCGCGCCGTTGTGGGTTCCGTCGCGACCGAGCGGTGCGCGCCGCATCGCGCATCTCGCGAGCTTCGCGCTTTCGAGCTTCCCCGTCATGCTGCGGCATGCGTTCTGGCGGCCCGACGTCGTCGTGTGCATCGCGCCAAGCCTGCTGAACGCGCCCACCGGTTGGCTCGTCGCACGGTTGACCGGTGCCCACGCGTGGATTCATATCCAGGATTACGAGGTCGATGCGGCGTTCAGTCTCGGGATGCTCAAGGGATCTCTGCTGAAGCGCGCCGTGCTCGCCATCGAGCGCACGCTGCTCAAGCGCTTCGATACCGTGTCGACGATCTCCGGGAAGATGGTCGAGCACGCGCTGCGCAAGGGGATTCAGTCGAGCAAGCTCGTGCATTTCTCGAACTGGGCCGACACCCACTCGATCTACCCGCTCAAACGGCCGAGCGAGCTGCGAACGGCGTTGTACATCTCTCCCGCCGCGACGGTGGTGCTCTATTCCGGCAACATGGGTGCGAAGCAAGGGCTGGATATTCTGGCCGATGCGGCCCAACGGCTCGTATCGCGCGACAATCTGGTGTTCGTCTTCTGCGGCAACGGGCCCGCGCGCGCCGAGCTCCTCATGCGCTGCGGCGGCCTCAGGAACTGCCGCTTCATCGAGCTGCAGCCTATCGGCCGGCTCAACGAGCTCCTGAATCTGGCCGACATTCACGTCCTCCCGCAACGCGCCGACGCTGCCGACCTCGTCATGCCGTCGAAGCTGACCGGGATGTTCGCGAGCGGGCGGCCCGTGATCGCGATGGCGAGCCCGGGGACGGAGCTGCATGACGTGGTCGCGCCGCGCGGGATCGTCGTGCCGCCGGGCGATTCCGAAACGCTTGCATCGACTATCGACGCGCTCGCCGCCAATGCGGCCGAGCGCGCTCGCCTGGGACAGGCCGGGCGCAGATTCGCCGAGGCTGTCCTGTCGCGTGACGCGGTGTTGAGCGATTTCGACACGAAGTTGCGCGCATTGCGTCCCGAGCCGTCCAATGCCGACGTGTCAGGCGCACGGCATTCGGATTTTTGAACCCGCAATCGATTCCTCTCCATACGGCAACATGAAAATCACCATCATCGGTACCGGTTACGTAGGCCTCGTGACGGGCGCATGCCTTGCCGAAATCGGCAACGACGTGTTTTGCGTCGACGTCGATCAACGCAAGATCGATATCCTGAACGACGGCGGCGTACCGATTCACGAGCCCGGCTTGAAAGAGCTGATCGATCGCAATCGTGCGAGCCGCCGGTTGCAGTTCTCGACCGACATCGAGGCCAGCGTCGCGCACGGCGACATCCAGTTCATCGCGGTCGGCACGCCGCCCGACGAGGATGGCTCCGCCGATCTGCAGTATGTGCTCGCCGCCGCGCGCAATATCGGACGGTATATGAGCGGACCGAAGGTGGTGGTCGACAAGTCGACCGTTCCGGTCGGCACCGCGCTGCACGTGCGCGATGCGATCGCAACCGAGTTGACCCGCCGCGGCCTGCGCCACGAATTCTCGGTCGTGTCGAATCCCGAGTTCCTGAAGGAAGGCGCGGCCGTCGACGATTTCATGCGGCCCGATCGTATCGTGATCGGCACCGACACCGACGAGGCCGGCGAGCGTGCACGCGAACAGATGAAGCGGCTGTATGCGCCGTTCAACCGCAATCACGAGCGTACGCGCTACATGGACGTGCGCTCGGCGGAATTCACCAAGTATGCGGCGAATGCGATGCTGGCGACGCGGATCTCGTTCATGAACGAGCTCGCGAATCTTGCGGATCGCGTCGGCGCGGATATCGAAGCCGTGCGCCGGGGGATTGGTTCGGATCCGCGCATCGGGTATGACTTCCTTTACGCCGGTGTGGGTTACGGTGGTTCGTGTTTTCCGAAGGATGTGCGAGCGCTGGTGCAGACCGCTGCCGAGTACGGGCAGTCGCTGCGCATTCTGGAAGCCGTCGAGGCGGTCAATGATGCGCAGAAGAAGGTACTGCTCGAGAAGATCTCGGAACGCTTCGGGGACGATCTGTCGGGGCTCACGTTCGGGGTGTGGGGACTCGCGTTCAAGCCCAATACCGATGATATGCGCGAAGCGCCGAGCCGTGAGCTCGTGGTTGGGCTTCTGAAGCGTGGTGCGAACGTGCGTGCTTATGATCCTGTTGCGACGGATGAGGCGCGGCGCGTGCTTGCGCTCGATCTGAGCGACGATCCGGCCGCGCATTCGCGGCTCGAGTTCGTGACGACGTCGGAAGAGGCCGCTGCAGGGGCCGATGCGCTCGTGATCGTCACGGAGTGGAAGGTGTTCAAGAGCCCGAATTTTGCGGCGCTCGTCGAGTTGTTGAGCGAGCCGGTGATTTTCGATGGGCGGAATCTTTATGAGCCGGAAACGATGGCGGAGTTGGGGGTCGAGTATTACAGCATTGGGCGGGCGGGTGTGGGGGGGACGCGTGAAGCAGAGACGACGTTGAAGGTGGCGCGGGGGTAGGAACGACGTTTGTGTGGGCAGCGCAAGGGGAGCGACATGTCGACTCGAGACTATCAATCTTTCGCATGCCCTCCTCTCGCGCCCCGATAATTCCTAGCTAACAAATGTCAACCGAGACGGGTTTCCTGGCGGCGTGCCGGGACGCTAACGTGACACCGCATGTAGCACAGCGATTGATGATCGCAAAACACATTGGGCGAACCACGTATCGGTCGGCGCAAACAAAAATACATCGAGCACGCCAGGCGATGTATATCAGCCGCGAGCGAGCCGAGTAGCTTCCCTGCTGACTCTAGCGGCTTACGACCTTATTCGTGTGCGCGCGCTGGTCGAGCGGAAAGTGGTATAAAACCGCAAATTAGCGGGAAATGAAATTGTCACATCCACATTACGGATGCTCCGAATCAAACCGACGCGAACCAGCCTGCGCTATAGCGCTTTGGACGGGCATGCTGAGCATCGGTAACGTACATTACAACAGACCACTAGAGACGGACGCCATTACTTTGACAGAACACCTGGATAACTCATTCGGCGTTAACAGAATTTTGCACGGAGCACCGAATTATGAAGGTTAGCGTTGCAGTATGCGGGCGATTCCATTTTCACAACTATGTTGAAAAATTAGACGAATTTGGGATCCTTGATACATTTTACTACTCCCATAAAATACGTAACTCCGCATTCTCCTTAACACATAGCCGCGCGGTAAATGTCTGGCTCAAGGAATACGCGCTCCGAGCACACGCGAAGCTGCTCAAGGGTCGATTCAGCGACACGCTGTATCCGACATACCACGACCTTTGGCAGATCGGCGTCCAACTGAACTGGCGCCCGACACCATTGCTGCACGTGATGGCACATGGCACATCACTGCAAATTGTGAAGCGAGCAAAGCAGGAAGGTTCAATCGTAATCGGCGAGGTCGTCAATACACATCCAATCTATCACGACGAAATCCTGACTCAAGAGGAAAGCAAGCGCGGGATTCAGCATGAAAACAGAATAAACCGACAACAGCAAAGGCTCATCGATGAGTTAGAAATGTATAATTACGTACTCGCGCCTTCTGAAATTGTCCGTGAATCTTTCGTCCAGCAGGGCGTTCCGCCAAATATCATCAAGGTGATTCCCTACGCCGCCAATGTCAATAGGTTCCACCCTTTAGAAAAAAATACATCACTCAAAGATAGCTTCAACATTCTATGTGTCGGTCAGATAACACTACGAAAGGGTCAACTCTATCTTCTTGAGGCAATTAAGAAGCTTGATGACAAACGACTACACGTTACGCTGATCGGCCAAATAGATCCACGAATAAAGCCCCTACTGGCTAGCTATCAGCATCTCTTCAAGCACATTCCTCGCGTAGACAATGCCGAACTCAACGAGCACTATAATTCGGCTGATCTCTTCGTGCTGCCTTCACTCGAGGAAGGCTTGGCAGTCGTTCTATGCGAGGCCCTTGCGACTGGACTTCCCATCATTGCCACGCGCGAATCGGGGGCTGCGGAGATTATCGAGCACGACCGCACCGGAAAGATTATCCCCGCAGGTTCCTCCATTGAGCTTGCTGACGCGATCAACGAAATGGCTAATTCTCCGGAAAAAGTGAGAGAGTTCTCTCAACAGGCGATCCTTGCCGCGACGCAAACTCACAACTGGAATCAGTATGCCGATAAGCTGCGCAACCTATACTTGAACTGCTTAAGCTAGAAATTACGAATCGAAATTCGTGACACGCGTGTCACGACCCAACTGAGTCAACAAAACTTGTCGCTGATGCCATCAGCGACAGCATCAGCGACGCTACGTTGATGCTGTCGCTTCACTGGCTACAACAAACCGAATGGCAAACGCAATGAGCACTTCTCCGAAGCAACAGTTCAATTCATTGAATAATTTTCACGCCAGCTTGGCGACAAGTAAATTTAAAGTCAAGACCCGAAAATCATATATTTCTGACGCCTCGATTTCTTTGAAAGCCAATCAATTGCCGGCTTCTCAACGAAAAGATAAAAAACATACGAAAACCCGATAGCCAATAAGCCAGCCAAAGCCACCCATCCAATATTTTCCTGCCGAACGCCACGAAACAAAATCGCCGACAAAAAAACCAATAACGGCAAATGCGTAATATACAACGAATAACTTAACTTACCAACCCCTTCCAATAACGTAACTGTTAATCCACTCCAATCTTTAACAACCAATATCACACCAAGAAACAAGGCAAACGACAACGACCACACTTGAAATGCAACAAAAGGAAGCTTAAAAAATAAAATACATCCCACCACCAATAGAAAAACACCACCCGATAACCGCACCCTCATCTCTCTCGCATATTTATCAACCTCCCCCTCCGCAACCAGCACACCCAGGTACCACGAAAACCAATAAGAGGCAAACACCTTGACTCCACTTTCATGTAAAACAATACACGAAATCGCATTTACCATCAGAACAAAAAACATAACATTCCGAACACCCCATGCCCTAATCAAAATAAGCAAAAATGGATATACGATGTAGAATTGAATTTCGATAGACAAGGTCCACAATGCGCCATTAGAACCAAATACCCCTCCAACCACTCCCTGCAACGCGAGCAAATTAACAAAAAAATCCCGAATTGATAAATCACCAACTCTCACATAACCCGGCAATAGCTTCAAAGTCAAATAATCGAGAATTAACGTAACAATCAATGCCGCAAACAATACCGGATATATCCTAACAAAACGCCTAAACCAAAACCTCAACGCCATATCTCGAAACAAAAAATTAGCCTTCGAATCTCCAGCATATCCACGATGAATACAATAACCGCTCAACACAAAAAAAACGGGCACTCCAATCGACCCCCATACGAGCGGGAAAGAAGCATATCCAAAAATCCTAGATGCAGAGATTGCTCCCGGCCCCTCCAACCAAAAAGCACGCATTCCAATCCAAAATATTTCTCGAGCATGCAAAAATAGAACGAAAAGTGCTGCCACACCGCGCAGCAAATCTATGTTTCTTCCAACGAGAGGCCTTGAGAGCATCATATAGATTCCCGATCAACAAAACATACGAGCCCAACATCTCATACAAATAACGCCGGCTTCAGCAAGCCTACCCTCCGAGCAGTGCCGACACCAACTCTCCAATGTTATGGCTAACTGAAGTCTGGTACATGGCACGCTCGAATGCTTCCCTTGACAGTTTCTCGTAGTGCGCAGGATTCTCAGATAAATATTTTATAAAATCAGCGACTCTTCCCTCAAAATCAGAATCATCAGGATAAGCCACTCCCCCACCGGCTACCAATAGTGATCGAATACATCCTCTTGATGTTGCGATCACTGGAATCATCCTGCTCATCGCTTCTATTATAGTTAATGGCTCTGCCTCATTCTCGTAGGCGGATGGAAACACCAACAGATCAATTGATCCAAAAAACAACTCTTTCTTTTCGCCGTAGGCCGGGCCAATATAGTCGACCCTATCCTCGGAACGCACGCACAACTCAAATTGCTCCCGAATACTTTCATCAAGGGGACCAGCAATTATTACCTTCAGATCGACACCCTCGCCCCTCAACTTATCAACAATATCAAATAATCTAAATATTCCCTTTTCCCGCGTAATATTTGACAAAAAACCAATCGTCAACCCCGAACGGTTAACATTTTTTTCAACCTTAATGCCAGGACTCAATTTCATCCCGATAATTTCCGCATTCGAAATTGCCCGTACGTCCGTTACCAGACCCCCGTACCGATCTCGGAGCCGCGCCGCCATGTCCTCACAGAGCACAATATGCGTCACCTTTCCCGAAATTGAAAATATTATAGAAGTCACCCAGTCTCGTTTGTTAATGTATCTAAAGCTATGGTGATGAACAAAGGCCCGCACACCCAAAAATCTACCAATAACCAGAAATATTGAATCTCTAATTTGCCCCTTCCCACCCGAAAGAGCAACGTAAAGTGAAACAGGCCGATGCGAAATCATCAAAAAACAATAATTCACTATTAGCTTCACACCATCAAGAAAGCGACGAAACGTCGACGCAATCTTATTTTTTGAACTACCCCTCCAAGTCGTATCAAACGGAATCACATTTGCGCATTGCCGAAGTCTTTCCATCATGGTCTGGTTCATATTTGACAAGCCATGAACCGGCGGTGGAAATGCGCCGATCATGAACACAGTAGGTTTGCCCTTCATTTAAGAACCTCAACCAAGACAATCTAAAATTCAACAGTCGTAAAAAGATAATCCCGACTGGCCGCAATAAAATTCCTTCAACTCTATGCCTGTCAACTTCTGGGCAATGTGATAAATAGCTCGATAAATTTATAATTTTTATAATCTCAAGAAATCACTTTCACCAGATCAAGCAAATTTGTTGCATAGAGTTCCGGAGACCAATCTCGAATAAGCATTTTTGCTCGCCGTGCAAGCTTATGTCTCGTAGACGCCTCTTCCAACAATTCGATCATTTTTTTAGACAGCGCATCAACGTCATCCGGCGCCACAACAAAGCCCGTCTCATTGTCGATCACGATTTCGTCTGCGCATCCGCAAGTCGAAGTTACGATCGTAGGAATACCAGACGCCATCGCTTCACTAACACATATACCCCATTGATCATACTTACTTCCAAGAACCAAATACTCCGCCAACGCGTAATATTTTGGCATCTCTATGTTCAAAACACTGCCCCGCATTATTACCTTATCCTCAAGTCCCAGTGCGCCAACCCTCTCCCTGATGGTTGATTCCAGAGGTCCATCACCGATCAAGATTAAACAAACGGACTCACTCCTTTCATTTGCTTTTCCGAATGCCTCCAAGACACCAATAATATTTTTTCTATCGATAAATCGACTAACACACAGAACATATCGATCGGGCAAACAAAGGGTCTCTCTAACAGAAAATTCATCCAGCTTTGCTTTTGCCGCTATTTCTCCAAACATTTCCACATCGATCACGTCAAATCCAACTCGAGAGCGATCCATTGGAATCCCCAGACCTTTTACATATCTCCGATGTTTATTTCCGGCGACCAAAGCACCATCAAAGCGCGAAACAATTAATCCCTTTAATTTCTCTTTCCAAATCGACCTTCTCCCGTCGTCAGCCTTCGAATCTGAAGTAAAAATTATCTTGTAGCCATGAAATATTTTACCAAAGGCCAAATATATAGAATAATTTGTGTTGTATCCCAGCGTTACTATCACATCAGGGGAAAAATCACTTACTTCGACTCTTATCGCCCTCAACAAACGCCAACCCCGCACCAAACCCTCCTTAAGATTTGGGAATAAAGTCCTCTTATCGTATTTTATATCGCGCTGAAAAGAATCTCTGCTGCTCTGAGGATATTCGTATAGCCCAGATTCCCCGTACACCTCAATTAATCTGACCTCGAATCCTCGCTCGACACACAAATCGGCAAAAGATTTATATCGAGGGATGTGATAATCACTAAGATTCCCAATCACAAAAAGGATTCGCATATTACGCCCACTCAAATTCAAAAAAATATCAATTCGAGAACTTGCTCAATACATCATCAAGCACATGAAATAGCCCATCAATTTCTCAATAACCTATAAAACTAGCTCCAATTCGGAGCAACTTTATTTGATACGACTTCCAAATATCTTTCTGCAACAGCGGATTCAACATGCCGAGACAAATGCACCTGGTATTTACTAAATAAATTATCTCGAAGGTCTCTATTTTCGTGAGCACGAATCATCTGACTAACCAGATCCTCAACATCGTCGCGGCGAAACACAAGACCACATTCTCCGACAGCATCCGGCAACCCACCGCCATCTGATACTATTACTATGCAACCGCATGCCAGACCTTCCAATGCAACATTTCCGAAAGGCTCAGCCCAACGAGACGGAATCACTAATATCTTGTGCTGGTTATAAATTGATGCGATTTCGGAAGCATTTTTCTTTCCAACGAAATCGATTTCGATGTCTGGGCACTGAGAATGCGCAAGAACTTCCAATTCAGATCTATCTTCACCTTCACCAACTATGGTTACTCCCGAAATCTTTATTGTCGAACTTGCTTGTGCTAGAGCCCGGATAAAAATATCAGCCCCTTTATCCTTGACGAGACGCCCCGCAAACAAGAACTCTCGCGGTCTACTGTCGTAGGAAATTTCATTACGAAATACCGAATTTCTATATGGATTCCCAATTACGTTTCCGGCGTATTCACAGTCTGTCGCAACGGCCTTACTTACATAAATTCGACCTTTCACTTCACGAAGAAAAAGCCTTTTCAATCTACTTCTAAAACTTGGCTTACCATCAACTCCAGCGATCCAAGTTCTTACCGCGACATACGTTTTCCTATATCGCAAAATTCCGATTAATGCATACCGAAGAGACGGATTATTGTGAAAAATAACATCCGCCCACATTATCAATCCAATTCTCTGCCATACACCCGGCCGGCGGATGACCGCGAACGGAAACGATGTTTCGCATTTCGATGGAGTCTGGGTAACGAGAACTACATCGTGCCCAAGATTTACGAAATTTCGAGCCAGAATTTCCGAATTAACTTCAATTCCGCCAACCGACGGATAAAATGCATGAGAAATAAATAATATCTTCATCTTCGTCAACTTATTCATTAAGAGCGGGTTATCGAAGCAATCTGATTCGATGGGATTTTCCCTCGGTATCCAGATCCATCAGTTGGCGAATACACTGCGAACTCGGCCGCGCGACTATCTTTTAATATCAAACAATCCCATCGCCCAGCGGCCAATACCTTGACTCGAACAGCCAGATCATGCAGTCGTAGATGGCTAAACCACCTTGTCCCAAAAGATCTTCATCAACCAGACGAGGTCGAGGCCTTGATGCAGTACTCAATCCGGTCAGTAACAAGGTCCAAGGTGCGTCGTGATGTTTGGGAGCCGGGGCGCGACTCGTATTGCTTCTTGCGCGATTTCCGAGGTCAATTTGTTGTCGACAATATGTTCTAAGAACTCGTGGCTCGATTACAGCGGTTCACTGCCGCGATGTCTGACGCACGCGAAGTCGCAGTCGCTACACTTCGAAACGGGAATATACTAAGTATTGGCGGAACAGCTTTACCAATATGACCGCCACATGTTTCCGAGCGCTCGCGGCCCCCCGTCATACTGCCATGGCTAATCGTACAGTTCTATCGCACCACAGCCGACATCGATCCCGGCCAAGTCCGCCATCAATGCCGCACAAGTGCACAGTTGAAAACTGACGCCAGTCGGCGCATCAATAACATTCCGAATGACACGGATCTTCGATCACCCATCCCCTCAGTACCTTTTTATTTTGCAACATCACTTTCTACGTAAGCCTTGACATTTATTTATGTGCTATACCACCTCACGGTAGTCCGCCGCAAATCAAAACGTCAATTGACAAAATAAAAAATCGCCAAATTAGAGCCCCCTCAACTGAAATGAGAGAAAACATCTTATTCGGCGACAACCATCCACTCTCCTATTTATTTCAATTCAACAATAGCCTCAGCCAGTATTTTTGCTCCACTAATACTTAAATGATCTTCGTTGAAGTAAAGAACGCCAAAATCAGGTGCGTATACATGGCACACCGAATCGCACAAGTATCTTTGCGTATAAATTCCCCTAACACTACTATCCCTTTCAAGTGATTCGAGCATTTCAAATACGGCTGAATTTTTAGCGCGGTATATCTTCTCGCTCAAACCATATGAATTCAAATTCCTGCCATCTTGAGCAGCGACGCCCAAAATGGCTGGTGGATCGAATGATTGAACCGGTATCGGATACAGTACAATCACCTTCTTACCTGCCCGGTCCAAAGCAAGCGCTGCCCTTCTGAATCCGTCCAGCATATCTGCGTACGCGAAACTTCTGTATCTGTAGAAGTTCGCTACCATGACGACCTGTTTTATATTCCTATCTTCAAGAAGATGTACAAGCGTATCATTATTATGCTTTACACAAAATGGCCTACTCTCAATTGAATATCCTATTGAGGGCGGACAGGCAGAAGCAGTGATTTCCATTACCGATTGATCGTTCGCCACCAGCTTCTGCCCTAACGCAACAGACAATTCTGCGCCATGACTGTCTCCCCATATTGCGATACTAGGCGGCACATTCTTCGCCCCAAATGTACAATTATTTGAATAGGGAATAATTCTCGATCCATCACTATGACATTCTACGCGTCGCACATTATAGTCATTTGACGCATCAAATAGTCTTTGAGCATCGGTAGAAAATCGGTTTGGCATTCCTTGCGATGCACCAACAACTATTGGAGCAATACATCCAAGCACCATAATAGTTACCCCCACTTTCAAAACAGGAGTCCTGGCCGCTTTGACGCCCAAAAAAGGACGTTCGACATAATATCTAGAAAGCACCGCCGCAATTAACCCGATAATTATGGCCATACCAATTTCGGTTGGCGACAATTCATCGCCATAAATATGCTTTAAAAAAACTAGAACCGGCCAATGCCAAAGATACCACGAATATGAAATGTCACCAAAAAATAGAAACACCTTATTCGAAATCACTCTTCCAACAAACGTCTGCCATTTTGCGTTCGCACAAATAATCGCTGCAGCCCCAACGCATGGCACTAGCGCAGCAAATCCAGGAAAGGCAACTCGTTCATTATATAAAATCAGGCCACTGGCAATAAGAATAATTCCAGAAATGGCCAACATCTCATTACTCTTACGACCTTTCAAAAGACTCAATCCTGGTGCAGCACAAAATGCCCCAATCAGTAACTCGAAGGATCTAGGCGGCGTCAAGTAAAAAGCCGCACCCGGATGTTGATGTAACATCCATACCGAAAGAGAAAGCGACACGAGCATAAGAACTAGCACAACAGGAATGTACAATTCCTTTCTAATTCTAAAAATTAAAATCAGAATCAGGGGATGTAGAATATAAAACTGCTCCTCGACAGCCAGCGACCACGTATGCAAAAGCGGCTTCAGCTCAGCAGAGCCGTCGAAATATCCGGAGAGGTGAAGAAAAACAATATTTGAGACGAAAAAGATAGAACCGACTATGGTTTTACTTAACTCCATAAAATCTTTTGGAGAAAGCAGAAAATACCCACAAATCATCGAGAAAAACAATACCGAATATAGCGCGGGAAATATCCTTCGTACCCTACGTCGATAGAATTCGGCAATCGAGAATTCTCCCCGCTCAATTTCACCCAAAATTGTTCTGCTAATCAGATATCCAGATATCACAAAAAATATATCAACGCCTACGTATCCACCTGGAATAAGCGATTTGTTAGCGTGAAACAACACGACAGAAAGCACGGCTATCGCCCGAAGCCCCTGAATATCTGATCTAAAATTGACATGCCTCATATATAATTCCCGCTTTATAAAAAATACCAGCGGACACCAACATCACGACCATTATCGCGAAAAAGTCGCAGCCCACAACATAATGCTTGTTGATGACTCGAACACAAAAAACAAATCTCTGCAGCGCTCAACAACATTCCGGCACATCCACATGGATGTTAATATGACAAACCAACCCCACCTCAAACACAATTTACTTCTACACAAAATACTTCTCAATTTAAATTATCCTTTCACTCTGCAATCGACACCAATGCATCGATGTCATGCGTCGCAAATTTTTCAATTTTCCTCACGAAATATTAACCATCTTCACTAAAAATATCGAAGATAAAAACTCAATTCTATTTTGGCTTATTAGTTTTAACGAACTTCTCAAAACTATGATTAGCATAATCAACTCTTGCCAAGCGAGCCCATACGCCGCCATTGAAAGTGATCCAGATATTTTCGCGATCACATAACAAGCCGCGAGACCGAAGATCGAGAAAATCAATGCCCATAGGGTGAATCTGGTATGCAAGTTAACTGCCAGCAAAACAATAGCGCTGGTACCCCACAACATATTCAGGATAACCGCAATCAATAATGGTATAAATAGATTTATATCAAAAACGACCTTCCCTTTTGTCCAGTGGTCGAAAATGAATGGAGCCAGCCAAATCATGCTCGCCCCCACCAGCATTCCGATAAACAATGCCGCTCGCATTGCCGCGGCGTGTAACTTTCTGACCAAAGGCATATTTTCGGAAGCATAGGCTGACGAAATCTCAGGAACTATGGGTGAGTTGATCGCCGTAGACAACTGAACCAATAAACGCGCGAGAGTACGCATGGCGGTAAATACAATTACCTGTAACGGTCCAAACATGTATCCGATTAGCATGACACTTCCACTTTGCGACACGGCGACGCTGGCAGGCAACGCCATATAACCTAGGCAGGGGCGTATCAATCGCCGAGCCACTAGTAAGCCGTCTTTCGATAAAACAAACCTCGCCCACTCAAACCGAACGGCTAACTGGCGAAACATCCCAATTACAAAGATTATCCGAACGATCAAAACAGATAGCGCTACTACTATTGGACTTCCGCCGAGCAAAGCCGAAGATACAGTCGCCATAATTTCCGTAAGGCGTTGGACATTATTTAGAAATGCACCGTAGGGATATTGTCCACCCCCACGAAAACTGGCAACACTACAATTTTGAAAAAAAGTCAAACAAACCTGAATTCCGAAAATAAGCAAAATTATGACTGAAGAGTCTTCCCGAAATCCGTGAATAGGTAATATCTGAAACTGACTTTGCAGTATTATTAACAGGCAAGTCAGGAAAATCACCGCAATGCACGCGACAATGTTCGCCACAAGTGCCCCACGAAAAGCATTTTTTGCTTTCATCGGATCCTTGCGGCCGAGTGCCATGGCAATCTCATTTCCCGCCACGGAGCTAAATCCCATATCACTTAACGCAAGATATTGTGGGATAACGCTTAAAATGATCCATGCCCCGTACTGCTCGGCGCCCCAATGGATCAATAGTGTCGGCAATATTATGAGCTGCCCCAATATCGTGACAGCCTGTCCAAATCCATTGACCAGGATCCCTTTTCCGATTCTTGCTCCTAGGCTCATATGTCTCTATTCCGGCGCCGATATTTCATTCATCAATCAATTATTGAATGCTTTTGATTAAAAATAATCTAAAACAATATCTCACAAAAATCAGCCTGCCCCATCCCGCTCATTAAACAAAACTCTATTCTTGATGGGCTTCGCAGGTGAGCCGGCACAAATCATGTGAGCTGGCATATTTCCTATAACCACGCTACGAGCACCCACCACTGCACCGTCCCCGATAATTACTCCAGGTGCGACAAATGTCTCAGTCGCAATCCAGACACCCGATCCCACTTTTAACCCGGCCCCACGAATCGGAAAATCAACCGATCGATAATCGTGATCTCCACCGCACAAATATGTCCCTTGCGAAACTACTGAATGCGCCCCGATTGAAATATCACCTAGGCTATAGATGTGTACGTTATCGCCAACCCACGCGAAATCTCCAATCTGTACCTTCCAAGGATACGTAATAATTGCGGACGGTCTTATGAGAACTCGCTTCCCGATTTTTGCGCCAAATGCCCTTAATAACATACGCCGGAATCCATACGCAATTTGTGGCGAGCATCTAAATAATGTTGCCTGGACAATCCACCATAATTGCACAATTACTGCGTGACGTCCTCGGAATCCCCGCGGCATGACAAAACGACTTAGATCTTGAGGTAAATTCATGAGGTCACTCCGCTTCGGCGCATAAAATGATAGTCATTCATATCACCGACACCCATCTAGTTCAGAAATCAAAAAATCGTATCGACCAGCGAACGTTACCTATCGGAACGTCTCTTCCACCAATGCGTGACCAGAAAAATAATTGAATCTCGAACTACTGTCTGAATCCGAGATCTCCTGCTCTCCTGTTTTTTTCAAAATCACACTTCCATTGCGGATCAAAGTAAATGTCGGTCGGCCGAATTCGAACGGTACGTCGACGTTTTGCAGTCCGGCCTGCAAATTGAAAGTCGAATGATCGCCACCAATTTCCACAATCAAAGTTGCTGGATACTTTAGAAAAGCCGTCACGTAAACACGATCTTCCAATGTGGATACATTTTTAGGACGACCCATATCGGAAAATTCCTTCGGCGTTACCGTCGCACTCAACTTCATCGGTGCCAGTCGATAAAAATAGTAGAGTTGGTCGGTGGAGATATGCGGTGGCACACCGGCTTTAAACCAATCAATATAGTACTTGCTTGCTTCTAGATAGGCGCTATGAGAGAGCAATTTCCCGGCTGTACCCCAAGTGAGCGCCGTCGTATCCGGACTTCCGAATGGAGCCATATACGTCGATTCGTTCCAATCATTCCACGTTACGAGCTCTACCCAATCGGCACCTACATCAATGGCAGATCGCCACTGATCCTCCATACCTTGAAATCCCTTTGTGTCAAACAATCTATAGTTTGTAGAATTTCCGCGGTAATACGGATAAATTCCCGCCATAAATATTTTTTTTCTTTCGTGGAGACTTCGAGATAAATTTATATTGGAATTTACGACTTGATCAGACCTCGTTCCTGCAGCAAAATAGAAATATCCATCAATGTCGGGGAATGTATTGATCAGATTTTCAGCTAGAAGATCGGAGATCAGCGGGAAAACTATTGGTCTCGTATAGAAAAATGGAATAAAAAACAACCTTTTGTTTTTTGCAAATTCCATCAACTCTTTGCCTTGTCTATTATCCTTTCCCTCTCTCGAAAAAGTTGACAAAACAAATTTTCCACGGAAATAAAATTGATTTGGTTGATTACTCAACGTGTCAACGATATCTTCGAGCTCCTGACGACTCAATCCATCGTCAGATATAAATAACTTGAAACCAGTTCCTAACTCTTTTGCAGCCTCATAGATTCGGAGTACGCGCTTTTTATATTCCGGCTCTACCTCATTCCAGTGTCCGCAATTCAGTGCAAATCCATCGATATGATATTTCTGCGCCGAACGTATCTCGTCCTTATAATCATCAACGCTTGCCCCTGGCCCCTTCACTGGACAACAAACCATATAGTGAGCAAAAACATACTTTCCCTGCGTCCTTTGCTCTACTTGATCAAATTTGGAGCCGAGCGAAGAATCAGAAAGAAACACTGCCCACACAATAAATAAAGTGACTTGCCGGAGAATTACGCTAAATTTTCTCACGATGTCCCTCAGTAAACATCAACGTCACCCTAAATTGGGAGCTACGAAGTTCAAAAATCCAATATTTACGGTGTTAGCTACGGTTAGCTGGTGCAGAGAAGCGGTCAGTATCGTTTATCAGAGACTGCCGTCCCCTTTTGATACCTAAAAATTTATTCACTGCGGCCGCCAATACAACCGGTGCGATCGTAAGCGCCGGAAATTTGAAAAATGAGATAATCCAGCCGTCTCGGAAAAACTGAATAAACAACGCACAAAAGCAAATATACATCATTGCGTTTATCGGTTTATGCGAATTCCGCATAAACCAATTATATGTCGTCGCAAAGAACATCCCGTATGCGACGTGCAGTAGTACAACGCCAACGATTCCTGCACTAGTCCAAGCATCGCCAACCGAAGTCCGTGTCAAGCCAAAGAAGTTGGCGTAGTCGTTCAGGTTAAAAAGCTGAATTGGCGCCCCGACTGGTTTCCCCGGCCACCAAACACGTGGAATAGGTTCGGTGAAGATCTGCAAATATTGAACACCGTACGTATATGTCTTTGTTACCGCTGGAACAAATTTTAGTATTATCGTAAGCGTATCAAAATTTGCGAAGTCCGGTCCTTGAAACGGAATTAGCAAACTATCGCCTATCGAGTGCTCGACTGTGGTGCTAGCGAGGGATGGGTCAATCAACCCTCGAATAAATGATCTATCTTGTCCCAGAACACCGAAGAGAGCGAAGATTGGAAGCCCATAGAAGATCCAACGACGCGGAGGCCAATACTTCTTCTTGGAATACAGATACAATAATGCAACCGCTAAGGTTGTAAGAACGATCGACCATCGTCCCCCACCAACATAAGATCGAATAAAGAAGAAACCGAGCAATGGCATAAAGCTCCTGGCCTTAAAACCCTGCTGATACAAAAGAATCACGCACAGACCTACTAGAAGAAATTGAGCATCCAAAATATATCCATTTTCATTCGTATTAATAGATATATTATTAACGGTCGTCATATTTGCGTAGTTCGCTCCCCCCGCAGAAATCCCCAGACCCGCCGACAACATAGAATAAATCGCTATGGGGCCAAGAATGAGCCAAACTATTACGACCGTCTTTGTGCTGATTGCATAATTCTGAGTTGTCTTTTCAGAATAAACAGCACTCTTTTTATTGATGGAAAAAAAATATCCGCCTGTGAACGAGATCAAACCCGCTGCTACGACGATATGAGTGAGTGCGAGATCACTTTCATCCGGGGTTACCCCGATATAATCCCAGACAGCATTGAAATCAAACAATTCCCCCAGTGCCGGTCTAAATATAAATACCACAAAATGGAATATCAAATACCAAAACAGAGGGCTAAACATACTACAACTTCTCTTTTGCCCCAAGAATAGGAACAAACAAAATAGAAACGCGGAAATGTCAACAAAGAGGCCGATGGTCTCCATAATCAACCTCCATAGATGGACAATATCTCGTCGAGATTCATCTCTTACGCTTTCTCGTTCAAGTACCCGGCGTAAGTGTAATATGAGTAGCGATATCTACCGTCGCTATATCCATAACGCCCCGGGCGTGGTACTACGCAATTGAAGATAATGCCTTTCGGATTTACGCCAACTTGCGTTAATCTCTTCTTCGCCTCATCCAGCTCGCCGATTGTCGAAACACCTCGTCGAGCAACCAAGAAAGTCAGACCCGCAAGCATCGCTATTGTGGACGTTTCCGCAACTGGCAAAATAGGTGGCGAATCAACTAAAACGATATCGTACCTCCCGGTCATGCTTTCTAGGAAGTGCGCGAACTTCTTTGAAGAAATTACTTCGGCTGGATTCGGAACAATTTCACCAGTCGCGACAAAGTCGAGATTACTGCGAACATCTCGCCGAACTACGTCCTCAAGGGTGCGTCCTTGTACAATAATTTCGGAAAGCCCATTTTCTCTCTGTTGTCCCAACGCGGTATGTAATGCCCCCTTCCTCAAATCGGCATCGATGAGCAAGACCCGACACCCAGAATCAGCAAGTACCGCCGCCAGATTTAAAGATATGAATGACTTGCCCATATTGGGCGTCGCCCCGGTTATCTGAAGAATATTCGACTTCGCTTCCGCTAACGTAAATTGAAGCGCAGTTCGAAAACTTCTTAAGCTTTCGATTGCCGGATCGGTCGATTTAATATCAGCCAATATTCCCGACTGACCATCTCGCTGCCGACTCCTTACAAGTGTCCGCTGATTTTCACTTACAGGCACAGTTGCATAAACCGGAAGATTAATTCGATTTTCAATATCGTTAGCTGACTCCAATCCTCCAAAGATTGCACGGCGCAAAAATGCTGTCGCCACAGCCACGATGAGTCCGAGGATCACGGATACCCCAATAATGACCGCACGGCGAGGTTTGACTGGAACGTCAGACGTGGTAGCTGAATCAACCAATCGGACATTTCCGATTTTTCCCGCTTTAATTAACTGTAGCTGCTGATAATTGTTAAGCAAATTTGTATACAAACTTGTGTTAACCAACACATCTCGCTGAAGGCGAACTACTTGCTGCTCCAGTGGCGGCAACGCACGCGTCCTCGCTTCGTTTTCCGCTATCGCATTTTTGTATCTTGCTATTTGCGCATCGATTGCTTTAACCGAAGGATAGTTTGGCGTGAATTTTGTTACCAGTTCGTCACGTTGTTGCACCAATTGCAGCAGTGCTGATTGAAGCGTTACAGAGTTTTGCAACGTCGAAGCAGCCTCTCCGCTAAGATCCACGGTGTTATTTTTGACACGGAAGCTATTGAATCGTTGTTCGGCCGCCTCGAGCCTCGATTTAAGTTCCGGAAGTTGTTTATCTAGAAATTTGAGCGACTTTTGCGCTTCTTCCGATTTTCTCTCAATATTTTGATTAATATATTCCTTGGCAATCTCGGTCAGAATGTCAGCAATATGTGCTGGCCGCTCCCCCTCCAGAGCAACACCGATGACATCCGACTCCTTACCTTTTTCGGCGATCTGCAGCTTGCCTTGAAGAGCAGCAACCGTCCCAACAGGTGACCGTTGAATCAGCGTAAAACGTGCACCAGGTGCTCCATGGACAGAATCCACTAACAAATTTATCTCGCCGAAAGGGGAAGTGGCCACCAAACGATGACCAATTTCACCACGATATGCGAGATTGTGCTCTTTATCAATTAATGAATAATGACCGCCATTAGCCAATTCTAGTTGAAATTCCCTTCCATACAATGACGGTGGCACATCAAATTTCGAAACTTTAATCGACTCCCTTCCCCATACAAATCCGCCAAATCCAAATAACCCGGGCTTACTTATCGTAGAGTTGAATCGAGAAATCCATTCCCCCAAAAAGGGAAACCGCAAAGGTTCTGCATCGATATCGAGCCGCAGGTTATTCACCGCTTTCCCAACCACCAGGCGCGATTTAATAATTTCTATTTCGGTACTGGCTTGCGACTTGATATCAAATAACGTACTCACGTCAGATAGCAAGCTACGCGTTGAGTTCGGATTCTCTTCAACTTGCACAAGTATATCGGCCCGATAAACTGGCGTTGCGGTGAATGCATAGATCGCGCCGATCAAGAAGATAACGAGAATTACCCCTCCCATCATCCATCGATAATCGTACATCACGTCCAACATATGGCCGAGGTCGAGTTGACCATCTTCTTCCGTAAATCTCTGTTGAACTGGCGTGCTAATGTTATCCATTTTCATTTCTCATTGCGCCCGTTTGAAAAGATGAGTCAGTGGCCCAAGCCATTTGTCTACCCCAGCATCGATTAAAGAAAGACTTTTCACAAAAGCATCAAGTCCCAATTTGTAGGGATCCGGAATATCCGATGACTGATCGCGTCCCAAACAAAATACTTTCCCGCGGGCAAGCGGAAAGGAATTAAGCACGACCTGTTCTTGCCAACGCTCCATCACAAATATGACGGCCGCAGCAACTACTTTTTCACGATTCAAAAGCTTTGCCCGGTGCAAGCTAATATCCAGATTTCGCTCTGCCATCAAGCCGACCGCAACCGGATCGGCTGGTTGCCCAATCATCGGTCGGATACCGGCCGTGTGCACAACTATTTGAGGAAGTTTATCTTGCAGGATAGCCCCGGCCATCGGACTCCTACAGACATTTCCCTCGCAGAGGACAAGAATCGAATTCATCTCAGCAAAATACACGGAAGCGTCCCGGATAATATTTAATTCAGAATTTCAACACCAAATTAAGTAATATTGGCCCAGCTCCACATTTATCTACGGGAATTGGCATACCGGTTGATTAGAACTTGAATTTACACAACGGCGCTTCAACTTTGTCGGCGACGATTTTCCATGCAACGGAGCATAAAGTTGCCCCTGACCAGGAAAAGTCGAATAAGCAGTCTGATTGTTTAGCGACCGATCCAAGGTGGACAAATAACTAGCCCCTACCCTGTCATTCTTCACATTACCGAAAAGCGAACTAGCGCTTCCTCCATCGGAACCACCTATGCTGTTCTCCGGAGTCACTGCGCCTCCCTGGATGGGGTAGCCACCTGTCGAGGTAAACCCTCCCATACCGGGAGCAGCTCCACCAAGGAACATATTGTTCGCTAGTCTTTCACTCGTCATAAGAGCACTGGAACCGATCTGCCATTGATATGAGTTTCCGATATCTTTATTCATCAACTCGTGAGCAACGCAGAGATTACTAATGCTGAATGCGCCAAAAAAAAATATGCTAAGGAGGCCACCTAGTGCAGTTGAACGCACTACTGAGTATGATAGTCCTTTCATATCTTCCTTCACTTCTTCACGCCCTTTAATATTGAAGCCGCTCGAAAATTTTCAGCGCATCGCAATCTATATATAAAGTGCGTCGTCAGAACGATTCCTTTAAATCTCAAAAAAACCGGATATGCACCTAGCTTTTCATAAAAGCTGAATAAGTCATTTTCAATCCATCTTCGAGGCTAACCTTTGCCCGCCAACCCATATTAGCGAGTCTGCTCACATCCAGCAATTTTCGAGGAGTTCCATCTGGTTTGGTTTTGTCAAACACAATATTCCCATTCCATTCGATCGCGCGCATTATCGAACTCGCAAGCTGCCCGATAGTAATATCTTCACCGCATCCGACGTTATAAATACCATTTTCGACGCCATTTTCCATTAAGAAAATCGCCGCCGCGGCAAGATCGTCAACGTACAAAAATTCTCGTCTAGCGCTGCCGCTCCCCCAAACTTCGAGCACATCTGTTCCAGCCATCTTCGCTTCATGCGCTTTCCTAAGCAAAGCTGGCAACACATGACTTGTGTTTAGATCATAGTTATCGTTCGGGCCATAGAGATTCGTTGGCATGAGCGAGACATACTTCGTCCCATACTGACGATTATAAGATTCGCAGAGCTTAACTCCCGCGATCTTTGCAATTGCATACGGTTCGTTTGTTTTCTCGAGATGTCCGCCCAGCAAGTATTCTTCCTTAATCGGCTGATCGCAATCACGAGGATAAATACAGGAGGACCCGAGAAATATGAGACGCTTCACCCCGGCACGAAATGCCGAATGTATTACATTGGCCTCTATCATCAAGTTTTCGTATAGAAAATCGGCTGGGTACGAGTCATTCGCCTTTATTCCGCCAACCTTCGCAGCAGCCAATAGCACAACATCAATCGACTGCGAATTAAAAAAACTCTCCACTTGCGACTGGCAAATTAGATCAAGATCTTTCCGACAACGAGTGATAATGTTCTCGTATCCGGATTCCTTCAATGCTCTAACAATCGCAGAGCCAACCATCCCGTGATGTCCGGCAACAAAAACACCAAGTTTCTTATTCACGATAATTACTCATTGTGGGCAAAGGTTTTGAAACCAGCCAATTTTATGAGTGCATCCCTCTTGGCAGCCTGATGATCAGCATTAACCATTTCGTGAACCAATGATTGAAACGAGGTTCGCGGCTTCCAACCCAACTTCTGATGCGCTTTCGTCGGATCACCAAGCAATGTTTCCACTTCCGTTGGACGGAAATAGCGAGGATCAACTCGAACAATAATTTCACCGGGCGAGACATTTACCTCGTTTCCAGCAACCGTCTCTACGACCCCCACCTCATCCACACCGCTTCCTTCGAATTTAATAGTGATTCCGAGCTCAGCAGCAGCAGATTGGACAAAATCCCGCACACTATATTGAATACCAGTCGCGATAACGAAATCTTCTGGTTCATCTTGCTGAAGCATTAGCCATTGCATTTCGACATAATCACGAGCATGTCCCCAGTCTCGCAGAGCCGACAAATTCCCCAGATACAGGCAATCTTGCAGTCCTACTGCGATTCGGGCAATTGCACGGCTAATTTTTCGTGTTACAAAAGTTTCACCTCGGACTGGGGACTCGTGATTGAAAAGAATCCCGTTGCACGCGTAAATACCGTATGCTTCCCTATAGTTGACGGTGATCCAGTATGCATATAGCTTGGCTACCGCATACGGACTTCTAGGGTAGAATGGCGTCGTTTCCTTTTGAGGAATTTCTTGCACGAAACCATATAATTCCGAAGTCGATGCTTGATAAAAGCGTGTTTTTTTATCAAGACCAAGGATACGAATCGCTTCTAGAATTCGGAGCGCGCCAATTCCATCTGCGTTCGCCGTATATTCCGGCTCCTCGAAAGACACAGCCACATGACTTTGTGCTGCCAGATTGTATATTTCATCTGGTTGCACACGCTTAATAATACGAACAAGGCTGGTCGCATCGGTTAGATCCCCATGATGCAGCACGAAACTGCGACCTGAAACATGTGGATCTTGATAGAGATGATCGATTCGGTCCGTATTAAATAGTGAAGTGCGGCGCTTGATTCCATGCACCTCGTAGCCTTTTTCCAGTAGCAGTTCAGCAAGGTAGGATCCATCTTGCCCCGTGACACCGGTTATCAAAGCAACTTTGCGCGTCATACGTTACCCCTCAATCTGTTATTTAAGCGTTGATTCGCCATATCGATGGTTAATCGCCGATTCTGCTTACATCATATTAATGATAATACTCATGCGAATCAGCTCCCTGCTCAACCGCAAGCGGATCAATTCTTATCTAAACTATTCGTCGGCATTTCACCGCAAGTTGCTTTTGATTAGTCTCGGCTCGCGTTGCAGCACTACAATCGATAATACGTCCTCAAACCGCCATAATCATTTCGACAACACGGCACCCGTTAGGCCGGCGTTTACCGCTGGCAACAGCAAATTCAAAACCCGACTAAATCGGACTAAGCCATTGCCATCCACATATACGACATCTCGTGGCTTAAGCTCAAACTGGTTCGCAAGGAGCATTGAGACAGGGGACCGGGCGTCGAGATGAAAGACCTCCGGAGCCGTCGCATTTGATCCACGTACGACGAATACTTGTGCGGCATCCGCGCTGTTGCTATTCACACTTCCGGCTTGCGAGATCGCCTCACTTAATGTCAGCTTTCCACTCCTGAGTGGATATGCACTGGTTGGCTTATTTACTTCGCCCATTACATATACGCCGTGCTCTTCACGGGAAACCACGCGTAACAAATCGCCATCCTTCAGAACAATATCCGACGGACTTATATTGCGATCAAGGATTCGCGTCAAATTGATTGGATAGGACTTTCCGCTTCGCACCACGACCATCCGACTTTGGTCAGCCGTCGGACTAAATCCACCAGCGCGGCTGATAGCCTCGTTCAAGGTCAACGGGACATCGTTGACGGGAACGACTCCCGGCGAATGCACTTCACCGTCCACATAGATTTGCTGAGAGCGATAGGAAGCGACGCGAACTGTAACCTGGGGCTTCACAAATACCCTCATGAATGAATACTCTACAGCTCGCTGGGCTTCATCAATACGCATTCCCTCGACATGAACAACACCGCCATACGGCACTTGCACATTGCCTTTGTTATCGACCACAAATCCTTGAGTTGGATCTGCCGGACGCGTAGTACTGACGTTTTGCCCCCCTCCTTGCGCCGCCATCAATTCCGGATGGTCCCACACGGTAATCTGGAGTACATCTCCCTTGCCTAACTTATAGGCTTGGGCCTTGCCTACCAGATCTCTAATCTGATCCTCATCCGCCTTGAGGTCCGCCTCGTGCATGCCTCGAATCAAATTCGTCGTGATATCCGTAATCGGTACTTGAAGGTCGGGTTGCTGTACCTGCGCATCGTGCCCGCTAACCGGTAACGTCGCCGGGGTTGTCATCTTCATCCCTGGCGCAAATGCACATGCCGACAGCATTACGCTTACAGCCGCACCGAAAACTAGCTTGCGGTTGAGTTTGCGAATTTGCACCACGGCCTCGCCTGCATTTTTCCAATAACCATGCATTCCTATCTTCCTCGACTCTTGCCTCGCTCGGACGCCCACCGACCGTGAAGGCCGATTTAGTACGCGTTTGTATTCATCAAGCCTTTCGTCACCGTCGCAAGGACAATGCGCATATCCAGCGCGAATGACCAGTTCCTTAGGTAATACAGGTCATATTCGACCCGCTTCTGCATCTTCTCGAGGCGATCGGTCTCCCCGCGATAGCCGTTCACCTGAGCCCATCCGGTAATTCCGGGCTTGATGCGATAGCGGTGGATGTACCCGTCGACGACCTTTTGATAGAGCCGATCGTGCTCGATCGCATGCGGCCTCGGCCCAACCACCGACATCTCGCCGCGCAGCACGTTAAGAAACTGCGGCAGCTCGTCGAGACTGGTTCGTCTGAGAAAGCGTCCGACACGGGTGATGCGTGAGTCGCTCTTCGTCGCCTGCGTGACCACGCCTGGCTGTTCGACGTGCGCACGCATCGTGCGGAACTTCAGAATCTGGAACTTTCGCCCGTCCGCCCCCTTGCGGTATTGCTTGAAGAACACGGGCCCGCGTGACGACAACTTCACCGCGATGGCGATCACCACCATCAGCGGCATCAGCGCCACCAGCGCGATTGCGGCGAACAGGCGATCGAACACATCCTTCTGCCACATCGCATGACGCGGAAGCGGCGATGCCACGAGATTGATCGCCGGCGCGCCGATGAGGTCGATCATCGCGCCGTCGAACAGCGCGACGCTGCGCACATCGGGAATAAAGCGGATGTTCACTAGATCGTCGCCGAACGTATTGACGAACCGCAGAACGGTCGCCTCCTCCGACAAAGGCAGCGAGAGCCAGATTTCCTGGACACCGTTCTCGCGGACAAACTGTGCGAACGCGTCGAGCTCCGTGAATACCGGCACGCGATGCGAAGCATTCGCGGTCACCGGGCGCAGGTCGAATACGGCGGCCGGCCGGAATCCGCTGGCCGGCGACTCCTCGATGTTTCGAACAACCTGTTGGCAGTGCTGAGCGTATCCGACCACTGCGACACTGCGCAGGTTGATGCCCGCATGACGGACACTTCGCAGAAACAGATGCGTGACGATTCGCGACGCGATCAGCGCACTACCGGTCATCGCGGTCCAGTACACGAACCACAGCCTGGAAATCACGTCGGAGCGATGGAGCGAGAACATCAATACGATCCCGCACGCCTGAACGACGAGCCACGCGAGCGAGATCTTCCCGCTCAACCTCAGCATCGACCGTCCCCGCCACGATTCGTACACGCCGAATACCGGAAACAGCACTAGCGTGAACGCGATCGCGAACGTGACGAGTGCGCTGTCGAAGTGCCCTTCTGAAACCGTCTGATAGCGAAATTGCGATGCAAGCAACGAGCCGGCGACGATCAACGCGATATCCACGAGTCGAGCCATCAAGCCTTGTAGACCGAACATTTCAATCTCCCGTCTGACGTCAACGATCACAGTCGAATCGGGGCATTACGCGCGCCCGTACGTATCGTCGAACCGCACGATGTCGTCCTCGCCGAGATACGATCCCGATTGCACTTCAATGAGCTCGAGCGGCAACTTTCCCGGGTTCTCGAGCCGATGCGTCACACCAAGCGGAATGAAGGTGGACTCGTTTTCGCCGAGCATGAATTGCTCGTCTCCGCGGGTAACCAGTGCAGTTCCGCTCACGACGATCCAGTGCTCGGCACGGTGGTGGTGCAGCTGGAGCGACAACCGTCCGCCCGGATGCACGACGATGCGCTTGACCTGGAATCGGGCACCGTGATCGATCGAGTCGTAGTAGCCCCACGGGCGGCGCACCTTCCGGTGCGTGTCGGCTTCCGGCGCCTGTTGCGCGCGAATCCGGTTCACGAGGCCCTTCACGTCCTGGACGCGCGAACGGTCCGCCACCAGCACCGCGTCGGCGGTTTCCACGACGACGGCATTGGTCATGCCGACACATGCGACGAGCCGCCCTTCCGAATGCACGAAGCTCGACGTCGCACCTTCGAACACGACCTTGCCGCGCCCGACGTTGCCGTCCGCATCCTTGTCGAGTGCCTCCCAAACCGCATCCCACGAGCCGAGATCCGACCAGCCCGCATCGAGCGGCACGACCACGCCCTCCACCAGGCTCGCGTCGGACACGAGGCGTTCCATCACCGCGTAGTCGATCGAATCCGACGGTGATTTAAGAAAGGCATCCTCATGCGGCCGGAAGAACGGGCCATCGTGCTTGCCGTCTACATGTGCCGCGAGGCATGCGGCATGCATATCGGGCTGGAGCGTGCGCAACGTGTCGAGCCAGACGCTCGCGCGCACGACGAAAATGCCGCTGTTCCACCAGTACGTACCCGACTCGACGTACTGCGCCGCGAGTTCGGCGGCCGGCTTCTCGACGAATCGCTCGATGCGGTGCGCACCGGCACCAAGGGCCTCGCCGATCTTGATGTAGCCGAACCCCGAATCGGGCCGGGTCGGCGGCACGCCAAGCGTCGCGATCGCGCCGCGCCGCGCATGCTCCACCGCGAGTGCGATCGCACGATGAAACGCGGCGGTATCGGCAATGGCGTGATCGGCCGGCATCGCGACGACGATCGCGTCTTTCCCGTCCGCACTGGCGGCGGCAACCGCCAGCGTAAGTGCGGGCGCCGTATCGCGTCGGGCCGGCTCGACGATGACGCGGGCATCGAGCCCGCTAGCCCGAAGCTGCTCCGCCGTGACGAAACGATGCTCGTCGCCGCAAACGACGATGGGCGCCGATACATCGCCTGCTTCGATCGAAAAACCCGTCATGCGCTGGACGGTTGCCTGCAGCAGGGAATCCGCACCCAGTACGCCGATCAACTGCTTCGGATACTGTTCGCGCGACATGGGCCACAAGCGCGACCCCGATCCGCCCGCGAGAACGACGGGCGCGACGCTGACCTTCACGTCGACTGCGTCGCCGCGACCTGAGCCGATCGGTCCTGTTTCGCCGCGCTCTGTTTCGATGGATGCCGACATAATCTGCACTCCTATTCTCTCAGGCAATGATTCGATCTGAAAATCCGGGAATGAGCTCCGTCCCTTCGCCGAAGCTTATCCAGCCCCTTCTACAACTCCAGTTCCGTCTGGCTCGAGCGTGCCTGGGACCGGTATTCCGAGGGTGTCACGTCGAGGTGTCGCCGAAAAATTTTGGCCAGGCGATCACCGTTCCCCCACCCGCATTGCCGCGCGATCGTGCCGATCGGCAAATCGGTTTCCATCAACATCTGCACCGTGCGCTCCAGGCGAACCTGCAGCAGAAATTCGGACGGCGTCACGCCGATTTCCTGCTTGAAATGCCGCAGGAAGTTCCGTTCGCTCATTTCAGCAACCCGCACTGCATCGCTGACGGATATGGCTCTTCCACAGTTCTTGCGCAACCAGCTTGCCGTTGCGCGGACCCGGTCGGCAGGCGTGCCATTGCGCACCTCACCATCCTGCTCGGCCGGCTCGAATATGTCGCTCAGCGCGAGCCGCGCCGCAATGCCTCGCACCGCGTCGCCACCCAGGTCACGTTCGATGAGCGCCAATGCGGCTCTTGCCGGCTCGTAGCCGCCGCGACCCACGCGCACTGCATCCACGGCATCGATCACGTGCGGACCATTCAGCGCCGCATCGATCAACATCCTGCCTTCACCGATCGTCTCGACCATGCCTGCCTTCGGCAGCACGATCCGTAACCAGTCGATCACCCGGGCGTCGCGCGATGCGCGCCGCGCACCTTCGCCACCCGCGACGAATAGCGCATCGAATGCGTGCGCCGAGCCCGCATCGCATGCGAATGTCCGCACGCTGATGGCCGACGACCAGACGATGTTTCCACCTTTCGACGAATAGAAGCGAATGTCGTACAGCGGAAGCCCTGTCGCGCGCGGCGCATAGATTTCATTGGCTACTTCGAACACCTCGAATACCGCGCCCGCCGCGAACAACGAGAACCCCTCGAAGACGACAACGCCGATATCCCGATTCCTGCGTGACCGCTTTCCCCCAACATCTGCTGCCGCTTCATCTCCCGAATGATCGACACTCGTGTGCGTCATGGCGTGCTCTCGGACAATCAGTCCAATCAACTTCGGTCGTCGTTTTTTACTCCGTTGCGACGCATCATACCGAGGGCGCCGAATGGCGTTTAAACACTGGCCGATTCGAACAAACAGTCGTCGGATTAGTCTGCGGGATTTCCCTGATCGGCCAAATGTTGGCGGTTTTCGACTACCTCGCCGCAGCGAAATGAATGACGAAGAGCTTGCAGAAACAGCGGCGCTCGCGTGACGAGCGAGTGATATTCGACGGCAGTCGTTCGGTGATCGAAGCGTTGTGGTGCGCGCCACGGGCGGTCAGGCGTTCGGCAAGATGCACAGCGCCTTCGTGCATGAATCACGACAGCATGCAATGCGGTGCGACATGATCATGTGTAGGCGGGCATCGTCGTGGCGTAGTCGATTCGGCCCTGGAACTCGACAGTACGGTGGCGCAACGCGATCGGCGTCGTTGACGATCAGCCTGCATCGATGCGTCGTATTCGGCCACGGGTGCCGCGCGAAGCCGACTAGCCCGGATCCGCCAGCCCGGCACCTGGCGAAACGCGCTGACGACGCGACGCGGCGACCCGCCGCCTTCAGTTCCTTGTATTTTTCGAGTTCGGGCCGGCTGGTGCTCGCTCCAGCCGCATGACGACGCACACGCGAGTCGGACGTCTACGACATCACCGCGCTCGCAACGAGCGACGCAATCGCCACGGGTAGCGCGAACAGCGCCGACAGCGCCATCCTTTTCAAGATTCGAGCGCGCGCCACCTCACGCGAGCCGCGGGCCCGGCGCGACTGAAATTCGAGCAGCAGCAGCCCCTGACCATGTCGTGCGCCGGCCCAAAAGCCCGACGCGGTGCTGAAGACGAGGTAGACGAGAATCCAGACGAAACAGATCCTCGAGAAGACAAGAAGCGCGACGTTCATGGCGGCGATGCTCCGTTTTCGGCAAGATAACGCGCATCAGATGGCGCGCGATTCGATGCCGATAGCGTACATTGCAATGCAGCATGCCGGACATGACAATTGATCCGACGATTCCGCCAACCGGTTACCGTATGTTTTCCGCCGGGTGGCGCGCGACGTGAAGCACGACGCGGTTGCGATAATGTTCGCACTGCTTCGCAATATTCGAAGCCAGGCGACACGGATCGTCTTGCGGCTCCACGACTCGAACGACGGCGAATGACATTCACCGCACGTGCAGCTCGACCCGTGATGAATAAAAAGGCCTGCGTGCCACACGGCACGCAGGCAAAATTCCGAGGAGAGTTCCGGGGTGAACGCGTCTCCTCGAAAGGCCAGACAAAAGCGTAACGTCTAATTGACCGTTTCAAAACGGAATGGCGGCTTCGACCACGATCATGGCCGAATGAAAATGTATTGATGCACGCGCACACGTTTCTCGACGGGCATTGCGCCGTCACGCCCGATTTGCTTCCTGCAATTGGCGGATTGCTTCGGTGTTTTGGCCGACGAGCGCAATCTCGACTAGCCATGATGAGATGCGTGCAGACGGACATCCACCGTTCGCTCATCGACGAAGCCGGCACGCCGTTGCCGTGACCGAGTCGCCTCGAACGCGCAACGATGCCGGTGCACTTCGACAGACTTCCAGGAGCCCACCCGCCATGCTTCCGCTGGACACTTTCTTGCGCGTCGTCGACGCAACCCCGCTCGTTGCGATCGACCTGATCATATCGAACGGCGATGGCGCGTATCTACTCGGTCACCGTGTCAACCGTCCCGCGCAAGGTTTCTGGTTCGTGCCGGGCGGCCGGATTCGCAAGAACGAACGTCTCGACGAGGCGTTCAATCGTATCGCGCGCGACGAACTCGGATGTAGCGGTCTGGAACGTGCCGATGCCGAACTGATCGGCATCTACGATCATCTCTACGAAGACAACTTTGGCGGCGAACCAGGCATCTCGACGCACTATGTGGTGATGGGATACAAGCTCCGGAGCAGGTTCGACCTCGTGTCGCTGCCGAACGCCCAGCACACTGCCTACCGATGGGCGACCGCCGACGAGATCGTCGCCGATCAAACGGTCCATTCGAATACGCGAACCTATTTCGGCACGTCCGCCTGAAATCGGGCGTGCGCTGCTCCCGCGGACAAATCGGCTACCCAACGCCGGTCGTTATCCCGGCGCGGGCATCAAAGCGACGATGTACCGTTGCGCATGTCCGAGCCGGCGACCGATGAGAACATTCTGTCCCGAGCGGCCGCGCGATACTCCGTCGGCGACATCGACAGATGCTGGCGGAAAAGCTTGGCCAGCCGGTCTCCACTGCCGAGACCGACCCGCCGCGCGACCTTGTCGGCGGGCAAATCCGTCTCGACCAGCATGGAGCACGCCTTTTCGAGCCGCACCCGCAGCACGAATTCGGTCGGCGTCACGCCGATTTCGTTCTTGAAGCGCCGCAGGAAATTCCGCTCGCTCATCGCAGCGGCCTGCGCTGCATTGGCGATCGAGATGCGATTCGCACTGTTGGCCCGAAGGTGCTGAGCGGCCGCGCGAATCAATTCACTGGCTCGCGCCTCCTGCGACCCGAACAGAACGCTCGCAAATTTCCGGTTCGCCCCCGGCATCATGTACGAGACGATCTCTTGCGCGACTTCGTAGCCGGCGTCACGCACGACGATCGACAACGCAGCCGCAAACATGCCTTCACCGTCGTCGTCGGATGGCCCCGATTCGCCCGTACCGCCAGCAGCAAGCGTCGCTTGCGGTACGACTTCCGGAACTTTCTGGTTCAGGCGAATCGCCGTCAGCATTTCGGCGCCGGCATTGTCGCCCTTGACCACGCGAGCGCGCTGATGGGCATGCTGCAACCAGCTGATGAACGCATCGTCGAGGCCGCCTGCCCGCCCCTGTCCACCGAGCACGAACATGGCCTGCACACTGCTCGCATCAAGCGGACGAGCCGCTTCAGTCCAGATCTGGACACCCGACGACGAACGAACAGCGCCGCCGTGACTGGAATAAAGCCGCAATTCATAGCGATCGGCAAACGCGACGTTCACGCCTTCGAGCTGATTTGCAAGTTCGAATACTGCGGCCAGCCTGCCCATTTGCATGATCGAAAATCCGTCGAGCAGCAGGATGATGACGCTGTCCCGCCGACGACCGACGCCTCTTCCCCGGTCACCACTCACTCTGAACCCCGTAGTCGTTTCGTTCGGCGCTATTTGCATCATCTCGGCCTCTTAACAATTTTTTGCATTTTCTGCAGCGCATCATATGCGGCTAAATCGTCGGCCGTTCCGTCGGTGTCCGATCCCGCCTCATTGTTGACGGAATCAATCAAGGCGGCGATCTGGAACCAATTATTTGTTGATAATCAGGAATAGGGGCGGGTATGACGGCACAAAGTCACGACGATTTGATCCAGATCATTGACGTAACATTTTTGCAACACAACAAACAGCGCATGTTTAAGGTAGGAGATAGAGCATGCGCTCGATTCCTTACAAACCTGACAGCGTTAGTCACAAGGAATAACCCCGTTTTTCACGTCCGCTGCCTCGCCAGTCGGAGTGGTGGAGACAAAAATATGCGCAATGCATCCTTCTGCGGGAGGGGATATTACCCTGCAAATTTGGTCACGCAAGCGCGATACGAAAAAATCATGATGGCAAGCATTTTAACGTTTGCCTATATTAAGCAAATTCTTCTATATGCATTCAAAAATTTTATTTACCGATGATAGCCGAATTTCATCAGATAAATCAGCACCGACGGGAATGCTCGAATATTTCGTAACATCGAACCCGACGTGCGCCACGGCCTGCGCGTCGCATCACCAGGGCCATCGGTTTCCGAACGTGCAATTCTGCCGCCGGCCGATCGTGATACTTGCCGGGTCGTCGATCGTACGAAGCGCATTCCGCCATTGAAACAGGACTTCGTTCCGCTCGCGGCGGTGCCGGTGCGAGACATACACTGTTCGCCTGCGGGACGCGTGCGCTCGTCAGGCTGTGGACGATGCGCGTCACAGTGCCCGAACGGCGTGCGATGGCGCATGCGACGGCACATGACTCGGAGATATCGTCCGGCCAATCGGTAAGGAAAACGAATTGTCACAGGTATGATCGTACGACGTGCGCGTTGACATCCGACGCTTGGCACCGCCCTCCTCGACCGATCACACTCGGGAATCGAATTCCTGCCGGCATGACTTCAACCGCAATGATTGCTCTCGTTGCGAAGCGTCGCCGAACAGGCTGTGCGTTCGCCATTCAATCGGCCGGTCGACCCGCACGTCGATCTCACGCATCGTTCAGCGATTATCGGTTCGCCATCGTTTTCGAATTTTCCGGACATTGATTCCTGCGTCTGCGACGCCCATAGCCGGAATTTCCCAATGTGACACGCAGCTTGAAAACGCCTTCTTTTCCGGATGAAATCGTTCGCGGAGAGAACTATGAGATTAATATGGCAGCGCCTATGGACCATGGCATGCAGCATGCATGGCACGCCAGTCTCGGAAATGAGCGTGTCTGCACCACCATCACTCAGTGCAGCTTCCTTACCGGGTCCGACTCCGCATACATCGCGCCCCGGATCTTTCGATACGCCACGCCCCGGTTCCCCGAAGAGTCGGCACATACCCCGGACGATGAGGCCGCACGACGAACGAGAGTGCCGACTCCGCGCCGGCTTGCCCCTGACTCGCCAATAACAAAATCAAAAACCATTCCAAAAAACTACGAAGTCAGATTGAATCAAATCATTGACCCATCGCGACTATATTGACCCGTTGCGCTTTCATTAATCCATCGAAAAAGCACCCTCCGATCTCTCCGCATACTCCACTACGATCAAAAAACATCGTCAATTCGACCGCCCCGCACAAGCCAGAACGCATCACCCTCCGTTATTTTTTACAGACACCTCGCCTTTTTAATTTCGCATTGGAAATCTCTCGATGCAGTCTGCTTCCGTTCTTTGAAATCAGACATGCTTACCAAAAGGAGAGACCATGAAACACGCAACTTTTCCTGTCCTTGCGATCGTGTCGGTCGCGATGGCCGGCGTGGCCCACGCGCAGACGAGCGTGACGCTGTATGGGACGATCGATACGTCACTCACATACGTGCGCAATGCCGATGGCGGCAAAAACCTTTGGGTGCTCGGCAACAGCAGCGCCGGCAATCTGTCGGGCAGTCGTTGGGGGCTCAAGGGTTCGGAAGATCTTGGCGGCGGCCTGGCGGCGATCTTCCAGCTGGAAAACGGTTTCAATCCGACTACGGGCGGCCTCGGTCAGGGGAACCGCATGTTCGGCCGCCAAGCCTACGTCGGGTTGACCAGCAACCAGTACGGCTCGATCACGCTCGGTCGCCAATACGATCCGCTGATCGACCTCGTGCAGCCGATTACCGCCGACAACTACTTCGGCAGCGTGTTCGCCACCGCCGGTGATGTCGACAACTACGACAACAGCTTCCGCGTCGACAACGCGATCAAATACACGTCGCCCGTCATTGCCGGCCTCCAGTTCGAAGCGATGTACTCGCTGGGCGGTGTCGCGGGCAGCACCGGCTCGAAGCAATCGTATTCGGCCGGCGTGTCGTACGCCAACGGTCCGCTGAGCCTCGCCGGCGGCTACTTCTATGCAGCCAACGCGAATCCCGTCGCGGGCAGTCGTACGACATGGTCGAGCACGTCGGACGGCACGTTCGACGGCGCAATCAATACCGGCTACCAGACGGCCCATTCGATCGGCATCGCTCGCGTGGCCGGTCAGTATGTGCTCGGTGCGTTCACCGTGGGCGCCGGCTACAGCAACGCCCAATATCGACGCGACGGCGCATCGGTGTTCGCGAAGGACGAACACTACAACACCGCCCAGGGCTTCCTGAACTACCAGGCGTCCGCCGCGCTGCTCGTCGGGGTCGGCTACAGCTTCACGAAGTCGGGCGGCGACACCTCGGCGAACTACCACCAGGCATCGGTCGGTGCCGATTACAACCTGTCGAAGCGTACGGATGTCTACATGACGGCCGCTTATCTGCATGCAAGCGGGAATACCGGGGACGGTGCCGGCGGTTCGATGCCGGCGCAGGCGTCGATCGGTTCATACGGCTACAACGGCACGAAAAAGCAGGCCTTGGTCAATCTGGGGCTGCGTCATCGGTTCTAATCGTCACTTCGGAGCGCCGGCAAGACCGGCGGCCGCCTCGGACACTCGTGACGGCCGACCGCCAACCTCCGCTGCGCTCGACGAACCGACCGTGCTCGCCAGCAACAGCTGCCTTGCGGATATCGCGGCATGACTCGGCCGGCACGCATGCGGCGTTCGTCCAGGTGGTACGGGAGCCGCTCCATGCACTGGATCTGCACGCGATCGAGCGGCTGACCGCATTGCTGAGACGCATCGGTATCGCCGATGCGCCGATAAATACGCCGTTCAACGCCGAGCCGGATATGGATATGCCCGGACCAGCGTAACCGTCACCGGCGCGCCGCCGACGGCGTAAACCGCCACACCCGCCGCATCGTCGACACCAGCGCCGCATCGTCACCGGGCGCAGTTGACGCGTCCTGCGCGACTTCCCGCTTGCGCCGTTTCGGATCGAGCCCGGTGCCACCGCTACGCCGCCGCGCCGCGTGCCGCTCGATGATCCGCTGCAGCAGGCAGAACACGCACAGCAGCGCGCCGATCACGATCCGCGTCCACCACGAGCTCAGCGTGCCGTCGAACGTGATCAGCACCTGGATCGTGCCGAGGATGCCAACGCCGAACACCGACCCGATCACGTACCCCACCCCGCCCGTGAGCAGCGTGCCGCCGATCACGGTCGCGGCGATCGCATCGAGCTCCATTCCCTGCGCCTGCAGCCCGTAGCCGGACAGCACGTACAGCGTGAACACCACGCCGCCGAGCGCCGAACAGAAGCCGCTCAGCGCATACACGCCGACCTTGGTACGCGCGACCGGCAGCCCCATCAGCAGCGCCGAGCGCTCGTTGCCGCCGATCGCATACACGTTGCGGCCGAAGCGCGTGAAATGCGCGACGTAGATCGCGGCGGCCAGCGTCGCGAGCGCGATCAGCGCGCCCGCGCTCAGCGTCCCGCCGCCGACCGGCACGCTGATGCCCGCGAGCGCATGGAAGGTCGGCTCGTTGATCGTGATCGACTGCGTCGTGATCAGGAAGCACGCGCCGCGCGCGAGAAACATCCCGGCCAGCGTGACGATGAACGGCTGCAGCCGGAAGTAATGAATCAGCGCGCCCATCGCCGCACCGTACAACGCGCCGAACACGAGCACGAGCGGCACGATCGCCCAGACGGGCCAGTGGAATCGTTCGGCGCCGACCGCGCAGAAGATCGTTGTCAGCGCAACGACCGAGCCGACCGACAGATCGATGCCGCCCGACACGATCACGAACGTCATCCCGATCGCGACGATCAGCAGGAATGCGTTGTCGACGAGCAGCCCGGTCAGCACCTGCATCGAGAAGAAACCCGTATACATCACGGATCCGAAGCCGAACAGCGCGGCGAACAGCACGATCGTCACGACGATCGGCAGCGTGCGCGGGTCGGCGAGCCGTGCGAGAAATCGGTTCATCGGGGCGTCGCTCCGGTGGTGGCGCGCGAACGCGCGGAAGGCAGCAGCCGCGACGCGTGCCGGACGACCAGCGCGCGCGCCGCGTCCGACTGGATCAGCGTCACGACGATCACGACCATCGCCTTCACGACGAGCGTCGCCTCCGGCGGCACGCCGATCGAATAGGTCGTGTAGGTGAGTGTCTGGATGATCAGCGCGCCGAGCACGGAGCCGGCGAGGCTGAAGCGGCCGCCGAGCAGCGACGTGCCGCCGAGCGTCACCGCGAGGATCGCGTCGAGCTCGAGCAGCAGCCCCGCGTTGTTGCCGTCGGCGCTGCGCACGTTCGAGCTGGCGAGGATGCCGGCGAGCGCCGACATCACGCCGGAGCACAGATACACGCCGAACACGACCGCCCCCGCGCGCAAGCCCACGAGCCGCGTCGCGACCGGGTTCACGCCGATCGCGCGGATGAACAGGCCGAGCGCCGTGCGGTTCACCAGCAGCGCGCTCGCCGCGATCGTCGCGAGCGCGATCCAGACCGCGCACGGCACGGCCGCGAGATAGCCGCCGCCGAGTGCGAGGTAGCCGGGCGCGCCGATCGGGATGATCTGCCCGCCGGTCAGCAGCTGCGCGATGCCGCGTCCGGCAACCATCAGGATCAGCGTCGCGATGATCGGCTGCATCCCGATGAACGCGACGAGCACGCCGTTCCACGCGCCGGCGAGCAACCCGACGCCGAGCGCGGCGGCGAGCGCCGTGCCGACCCGCGTCGGATCGCCGTCGAGCACGATCGCCGCGGCAGCGCCCGCGATCGCGACGATCGCACCGACCGAGATGTCGATCCCGCGCGTCGCGATCACGAGCGTCATCCCGAGCGACACGATCACGAGCGGCGCCGCGCGGTTCAGGATGTCGACCGGCGCGCCGAACAGGTGACCGTCGAGCAGCACGATCGACAGGAAGCCCGGCCGATGCGCGACGTCGAGCGCGAACAGCAGCGCGAGCGTCAGCACCGGCCACACGAGCGGATGACGAAGCAATCCACGGAGCCGCATCATGACCGGCCTCCCGCAATCAGTTGATACACGTGTTCCTCCGACGCGTCGGCACCGGTCAGTTCGGCGACCTTGCGGCGGTCGCGCAGCACCGCGATCCGGTGGCTCACGCGCACCACTTCGCTGATCTCCGACGAGATGAACAGGATCGCGAGCCCTTGCGCGCACAGCGCGAGCACGCGCTCCATGATGTCGAATTTCGCGGCGACGTCGATGCCGCGGGTCGGCTCGTCGAGAATCAGCAGCTTCGGCTCCGTCGCGAGCCAGCGCGCGAGCAGCACCTTCTGCTGGTTGCCGCCCGACAGCAGCCCGATCGGCTGCTCCGCGTCGCGC
This sequence comes from Burkholderia sp. BCC1993, assembly GCF_905339865.1. Lineage (NCBI taxonomy): Bacteria > Pseudomonadati > Pseudomonadota > Betaproteobacteria > Burkholderiales > Burkholderiaceae > Burkholderia > Burkholderia sp. BCC1993. The sequence continues at coordinate 52,410 of NZ_CAJPGZ010000010.1, forward strand.
GCCTTGATGCCGAGCCGCGCGATGTAGGTCTCGGCGAGCTCGCGCTGGCGCGCACGGCTGATCAGCCGCCACCAGCCGCGCCGCGCCTGCAGCGCGAGGACGATGTTCTCGCGGATCGACAGCGCGGCGACGATGCCCTCCTTCTTGCGATCCTCCGGGCAATACGCGATCCCGTTGCGGACCGCGTCGTGCGGCGACGCGAGCCGCTTGCGCGCGCCGTCGATCTCGATCGCGCCGGTGTCGGTGCGCTCGGCCGCGAACGCGAGCCGCGCGGTCTCCGTGCGCCCCGAGCCGAGCAGCCCGGCCAGCCCGACGATTTCGCCGGGCCGCACGTCGAGATCGAGCGGGCTCATCATCCCGCGCCGGCCGACCTGGCGCATCGACAGGAACGGCGCGGCCGCGTCGGCATCGCGCTGCACGGCCGCCGCGCCCGCCTGCAGCGTGCCGGACATCGGTTCGCGGCCGGTCATCTTCGCGACCAGCAGATCGACCGGCAGGTCGCGCGCGAGGTACTCGCCCTCGCGCTCGCCGTTGCGCATCACGGTGATCCGGTCGGACACCGCGTAGGTCTGTTCGAGAAAGTGCGTGACGAACAGGATCGCGATGCCCGACGCCTTCAGCCGGCGCAGCACGTCGAACAGCCGCGCGACCTCGCCGTCGTCGAGGCTCGACGTCGGTTCGTCGAGAATCAGCACGCGCGCGTCGACGGACACGGCCCGCGCGATCGCGACCATCTGCTGCACCGCGATCGGATACGCGTCGAGCGAGCGCGTGACGTCGAGCGACAGGTCGAGCTCGGCGAGCGCATCGCGTGCCCGCGCGTGGATCGTCTTCCAGTCGATCGCGCCGCGCCGCATCGGCTGCCGGCCCGCGAAGATGTTCTCCGCGACCGACAGGTTCGCGCACAGGTTCACTTCCTGGTACAGCGTCTGGATCCCGGCCGCCTCGGCCTCGCGCGGCGCGGCGAAGCGCACCGGCGCGCCGCCGACGCGAATCTCGCCCGCGTCGTGCGCGTGCACGCCGGTCAGCACGTTGATCAGCGTCGACTTGCCGGCGCCGTTCTGGCCCATCAGCGCGTGGATCTCGCCCGGAAACAGCCGGAAGTTCACGCGCTGCAGCGCGTTCACGCCCGGAAACGCCTTGTCGATGCCGATCATCTCGACCACCGGCGGACTCGTCATGGATCGCCCTCGATTCGAAGCGGCGGCCGGACGGCGGCGAACGCGCCGCCGTCCGCGTCCGCCGGGATTCAGTACTTGCGGGTCGGCAGCACCTGCGCCGCGACGCTCATCGGGAACACCGTCTCGTTCGTGACGATGCGCTTCGGCAGCTGCTTGCCGGCGACCACGTCCTTCACCGCGGTCATCAACTGCGGGCCGAGCAGCGGGCTGCATTCGACGTCGACGTTGATCTTGCCGGCGACCATCGCCTGGAAGCCGCCCTTGGTCGCATCGAACGACACGACGCTCACGTCCTTGCCGGGCTTGATGCCGGCCTCTTCCATCGCCTGGATCGCGCCGAGCGCCATGTCGTCGTTGTGCGCGTAGACGACGTTGATCTGCTTGCCGTAAGTCTTCGCGAACGCTTCCATCACCTGCTTGCCGCCGGCGAGCGTGAAGTCGCCGCTCTGCGACGCGATCACCTTGAACTTCGGATTGTTCTTGATCACTTCGAGCAGGCCCGCGCGGCGGTCGTTGGCGGGCGCCGAGCCGACCGTGCCCTGCAGCTCGACGATGTTGACCGGGCCCGCGTCGTTCTTGTAGCGCTCTTCCAGCCAGTGGCCCGCGCGCCGCCCTTCCTCGAGGAAGTCGGAACCGATCATCGTCACGTACAGCGACGGATCCTTCACGTCGACGCCGCGATCGGTCAGGATCACCGGGATACGGGCCGCCTTCGCTTCGGTCAGTACCGGCTCCCAGCCCGACTCGACGACCGGCGAGAACGCGATCACGTCGACCTTCTGCGCGATGAACGAGCGGATCGCGCGGATCTGGTTCTCCTGCTTCTGCTGCGCGTCCGAGAATTTCAGGTTGATGCCGGCCTCCTTCGCCGCGCCCTTCACCGACACGGTGTTCGCGGTGCGCCACGCGCTTTCCGCGCCGACCTGCGAGAACCCGAGCGTGATCGGCTTTTGCTGCGCGTGCGCGCCGGTGGCCAGCACCGTCGCCGCGGCGACGATCGCGCCGGCCGCCAGCTTCCTGATGAATGTCATGGTCCGTCTCCGATGGTGTCGTTGTATGCCGCGGCGCCGGCCTGGCGCGGTGCCGTGTCGTGCTGTTGTGGTTCTGCGTGGCACGGGCGCGGTTCGGGGCGATGCGGCCCGGCCCTTGCGGCCGGCCCGAAATGTACGCCCCGGATCAGTCTAGGAACAAGTCCGATAACCTTCCAATGAAATATTGGATTGAAGCGATATCGGTATCGGCATACGTATAAACACCTAAGCGGGCAGGGCGGCGTCGTCAAATGAACTCGGGGCGATCAACGAGAACGCCACACGGATCGTTTTTCTCCATGATCGGCCGGCGCAACGGTAACGGCATGGCGCCGCAAGCACGGCGCACGCTTCTTGCTGTCACGCTCCGAATCGCGCGAACGACAAGGAGAAGACGATGCCCGCAGCAGTGACGAGCGGAACCCGCACCGCCGATGCGCGGATCAACCGCGCGCGTCGATCGACGCATCGCAGCATGAAGACGCGCACGCCCCGCGCGGCACCTCCGGACGCAGACGTGTCCGCCGCGCCGCTGCGCCACGTCGACGACCGGCGCCCCGGCTACACGCGCCGGCGGCTGCGCAACGGCTTCGCGTACTACGCGCCGGACGGCACGCGGATCCGCGACGCCGACGAGATCGCCCGCATCAACGCGCTCGCGATTCCGCCCGCTTACACCGACGTGTGGATCTGCACGGACCCGCGCGGCCATGTGCAGGCGACGGGGCGCGACGCGCGCGGACGCAAGCAGTATCGTTATCACCCGCAGTGGCGCGAGACGCGCGACGCGAACAAGTACGCACGAATGGCTGAATTCGCCCGCGCGCTGCCGCGCATCCGCGCACGCGTCGCGCGCGATCTCGCGCTGCCCGGCATGCCGCGCGCGAAGATCGTCGCGACGGTCGTCCGGCTGCTCGACACGACGCTCGCGCGGATCGGCAACGCCGAGTATGCGCGCGAGAACGCGTCGTACGGGCTGACGACGCTGCGCAAGCGCCACGTGACGATCGGTCCGGGACAGGTGCGGCTGCGCTTCACGGGCAAGAGCGGGATCGAGCACGACGTGACGGTCGAAGACCCGCGCGTCGGCCGCATCGTGCGCCGTTGCGCGGAGCTGCCGGGACACGAGCTGTTCCAGTATCTGGACGAAGACGGCGCGCGCCATTCGGTCGGCTCGTGCGACGTGAACGACTACCTGCGCGACGCAGCGGGCGCGGCGTTCACGGCCAAGGACTACCGGACGTGGGCGGGCAGCGTGCAGGCGCTGGCGTTGCTGCGGCGGATCCCGCATCAGGACGTCGCGCACGCCAGCAAGCAGATCGTCGAAACGGTGCGCACCGTCGCCGAGGTCTTGCGCAACACGCCGGCCGTGTGCCGGCGCTGCTACATTCATCCGGCGGTGCTCGATACGTTCGAGGCCGGGATGCTCGCGGCGCTGCAGGTGCGCCGCACGCCGAGGGGGCTGCGTGTCGACGAAGCGGCGTTCGCGGCGCTGCTCGAGCAGGCGGCGCGGCAAGCGGGCAAGCGGTCGAACGAGTGAGGCTCACCGACATGCCACCCGCTGCCGCTCAGCGCGCGATCGAATTCGCAGTACTGCGAAAGATCAGCGGCCGCTCGTCCTCCCGCCCTGCCCGCCGCGCGAACTGGACGACCTGTTCGACCCGGCCGTGATGTTCGGACTTCGCGCAGACCGGATCGGCCTGTGCCGGATCGCCGGTCAGCAGGTACGCCTGGCAGCGGCACCCGCCGTGATCCGTGTGACGCTCGTCGCAGGTGCGGCACGGATCGCGCATCCACCCGTCGCCGCGAAACGCGTTGAATGCGTCGCTGTCGTACCAGATGTCCTTCAGCGACCGGTCGCGCACGTTCGGCAGCGCGAGGCCCGGCAACCCGCGAGCAGCATGGCACGGCAGCGCGGTGCCGTCCGGTGCGACGCCGAGGAACACCGAGCCCCAGCCGTTCATGCAGGCCTTCGGCCGCTGCTCGAAGTAGTCGGGCACGACGAACAGGATCTTGCACCGTTCGCCGACGAGCTTCCGGTATCGGTTGACCGTTTCCTCCGCTTCGCGCAGTTGTTCGGCGGTCGGCATCAGCTGGTCGCGATTCAGCATCGCCCAGCCGTAGTACTGCGTGTTGGCAAGCTCGAGAAAATCCGCGCCGAGGTCGAGCGCCATCTCGATGATCTGGCCGACGTGCGGCAGGTTGTACCGGTGCAGCACGCAGTTCAGCACCATCGGATAGCCATGCGACTTGATCAGCCGCCCGACGCCGCGCTTGAGGTCGAAGGTGCGCGTGCTGGTCAGGAAATCGTTCAGCTCGCGCGTCGAATCCTGCAGCGACAGCTGGATATGATCGAGGCCAGCCGCCTTGAGCCGGCCGATGCGCGCGGCATTCAGGCCCACGCCCGACGTGATCAGGTTGGTATAGAAACCCAGCGACCGCGCATGCTCGACCAGCACCTCCAGATCGTCGCGCTGCAGCGGTTCGCCGCCGGAAAAGCCGATCTGCGCGGCGCCGAGCGCGCGCGCGTCGCTGATCACCGTGCGCCACGCGTCGGTATCGAGCTCCGCGCCGTGCGTCGCGAAGTCGACCGGGTTGTAGCAGAACGCGCAGTGCAGCGGACAGCGATACGTGAGCTCGGCGAGCAGCCACAGCGGCGCGGTCGGGCGGTTCGGAGGCGGTGTCATGTCCATGTCAGTCGAGCCAGCCGCGCAGTCGCGCATGATCGAGGAAGCGATAGACGTCCGACGCGAGATCCGACGTGCTGAACAGCCGCTCGAGCTCGTCGATGATGTCGTCGAGCTCGCGCTTGCCGTCGCAGCGCGCGAGGATCTCGCCCGCGCTCGGGTTGAGCCGGACCATGCCTTCCGGATACAGGAGCACGTACGCATCCTGGGCCGCCTCCCACTGCAGGCGGTACATGCCCCTCAGCGAGGGGCGCAGCGGCACGCCGCTGACGGCTTCGTTGGAGTTCATGCGGGGTACGCCTTTTCAATCGCATCGAGAATCGACCACAGCACATCCAGCTTGAACGACAGGATGTCGAGCGCGCGCCGTTGCGCGTCCGGTGTCGTGAAATGGCTCAGCGTCACCGCGAGCCCGTGTTCGACGTCGCGCTGCGCGAGCGGCACGCGGCTGCGGAAATACTGCAGCCCGTCCGCCTCGATCCACGGATAGTGGGACGGCCAGCCCGCGAGCCGGTCGAGGTGGATCTGCGGCGCGAACATCTCGGTCAGCGACGAGCACACGGCCTCCTGCCACGGCGCGTGCCGCGCGAAATTGACGTAGGCGTCGACCGCGAACCGCACGCCGGGCAGCACGTGCGCGAGCGACCACAGCTCCGAGCGCTCGATGCCGACCGCCTCGCCGAGCCGCGCCCAGGCCTCGATCCCGCCTTCTTGGTCGCCGTGACCGTCGTGGTCGAGAATCCGCTCGACCCACAGCCGGCGCGTGTCGCGGTCCGGGCAGTTGGACAGGATCGCCGCGTCCTTCAGCGGAATGCTGACCTGATAGTAGAAGCGGTTCGCGACCCAGCCGCGGATTTGCGCCGGCGAGCACGCACCGGTGTTCAAGCGCCGGTTGAACGGATGATGGATGTGATAGCGCGATTCGAGCGCGCGCAGGCGCGCCTCGAACTCCTGCACACTCCAGGGCGTCGCGTGCAGCGCCGCGGCGGGAATCGGTGCGTTCATGGTCAAACCTCGAATTGCATGCCGTCGTGGGCGACCTCGATGCCGTGCTCGCGCAACTGCGCGCACTGCGCGGAACCGGGGTCGAGGATCGGATTCGTGTTGTTGATGTGCGTGAGGACCTTGCGCGTGTGCGCCGGCAACAGCCGCAGCCGCTCGATCATCCCCGGCCGCGCCGCGTCGCCGCACTGCGCGAGATGCCCCATGTCGGCCGCGTGCTTCGACGACAGGCCGAGGTCGATCATCTCCGTGCCGGTCCAGAAGGTGCCGTCCACCAGCACGAGATCGGCGTCGCGCATCGCGGCGCGCGCGCCGTCGTCGACGTCGGCGAGCCCCGGCGCGTAGAACGCCTGCCGGCCGGTCGCCGTATCTTCGATCAGGAGTGCGATGTTGTCGCCCGGCACGCTCGCCTCGCGGCGCGGCGAATACGGCGGCGGCTTGCTGTCGACCGGCACGGCGGTGAAGCGAAGGCCGCCGGCGCCCGCGATCGCGAACGGCTGGCCCGGCGCGATCGGGTGGACGTCGACCCCGCAGTAGTGGCCGAGCAGCGGCACGAGCGGCAGCCCGGTCGACAGGTCGTCGAGCACCGGCGCGCTCGCATACAGCGGCAGCGGCGACGTGCGTTCGCGCAGCATCAGCAGGCCCGTCACGTGATCGATCTGCGCGTCGCACAGCACGACGGCAACGATCGCGCTGTCGCGGATCGCGCGGGCGGGCTGCAGGTCGGGGGCGGCGCGCAGTTGCGCGAGGATGTCCGGCGACGCGTTCACCAGCACCCAGTCGATGCCGTCGCCGCTGACAGCGATCGACGATTGCGTGCGCGGCACGAGGCCGTCGGTGCCGGCCCGCGCGCGACGGCAGTTGCCGCAGTTGCAGTTCCATTGCGGCAGTCCGCCGCCGGCGCCCGAGCCGAGTATCTTGATCTTCATCTGCGTGTGCTCCGGGTGCCGCCCGCATCGTGTCCGTCGATGCGGGCGGCACTGCGCGCCTCGATCAGCGGTTGGCGATGTACATCGTGATTTCGAAACCGAAACGCAGGTCGGTATAAGCCGGGGTGGTCCACTGCATGATGTGTCTCCTTGTGAGTTGGTGAGTCGAACAAACCGCATCGATCGAGCGGCCGATACCCATTCAGCAAGGAGCGTGCCGGGCCAGGATTTGCGTCGTGCAGCGGTGTGCGCAGGCGTGCGGCCACCGCCGGGTGGTCACGGCATCGGAAATCTTACGATTTACCAACACGAACATTTCAGAATCCGTCGATCGACGGTTCACGATGCGCGCGGCCGCTTGAGCAAGTGTTGAATCCTTGAACACCGGGTGTTGCAACCTGACACACCGGTGTGACAGTCGCGGCTTCCGTCAGGGTTCGTCCGGCTCCAGCGCATCCGGCCCGGCGGCCGGCATCTTGCGGTAGATCGTGTTGCGCGACACGCCGAGCGCGCGTGCGGCGGCGGACACGTTGCCGCCATGACGCGCGAGCGCGGCCGCGATCGCGGATGCAGCCACGTCCTGCAGCCGCGCATCACCGGCCGCGGTCGCGGTCGTGTTCGCGAACGCGGGCGCTTCCGCTGCGAGCGGCGGCGGCGCAGCGGCGCCCTGCGTCGCCGGGCCGCCGTCGCGCCGCACGTCGTCGAAGAAGTCGTCCGGCAAATGCTCGCAGCGGATCTCGCAGTCGTCGTCGACCATCGCGGCCGCGGTGCGCAGCAGGTTCGCGAGCTGCCGGAAGTTGCCCGGCCACGCGCAACGCTCGAACAGCGCCATCACCTCCGGCGCGACGCTCAACGGCCGGCGTCCGGGCCCCGACAGCGTCTCCCGCTGGAGCATCTTCTGGACGACCACCGCGAGGTCCGTACGGTCGCGCAGCGGCGGCAGGCGCACGACGAGGCCGTTGAGCCGGTAGTACAGGTCCTCGCGGAAGCGGTTCTGCGCGATCATCTCGCGCAGGTCGCGGTGGGTCGCGCAGATGATCGCGATGTCGACGCCGATCGCCTTCGTCGAGCCGAGAGGATTGACGATGCGCTCCTGCAGCACGCGCAGCAGCCGCACCTGCAGCGGATACGGCATGTCGCCGATTTCGTCGAGAAACAGCGTGCCGCCGTTGGCCTGCAGCAGCTTGCCGGTCGCGCCCTTGCGGCGGGCGCCGGTAAACGCGCCCTCCTCATAGCCGAACAGCTCGGATTCGATCAGCGTCTCCGGAATCGACGCGCAGTTGACGGCGACGAACGGCCCGTCGCGGCGCGGCGAGTCGTTGTGGATCGCCTGCGCGAGCAGTTCCTTGCCGGTGCCGGTTTCGCCGGTGATCAGCACCGGAATGTCCTTGCCGATCACCTTGCGGATCTTCGCGATCACTGCCGCGACCTGCGGATCGCCGGTATCGAGATAGCTGAGGCGCGACAGGCTCGCCGCGCCCTGCGCGGCAGGCGGCCGCGCGGCGGGCGCGGCGCCGTCGTGCACCTCGGCGGGCCGGCTGCCCTCGGGCCGCAACGCGCGCCGGAACTGCACGCGCGCGCAGACCACCGCGCCGTTGCCGAGGTTCAGCGACACGTGCGGCTCGGTGCTCGCGCGCATCCGGTCGATCAGTTGCGCGCTCGTCACGTCGAACAGCGACGCAAGCGTATGCGCGCGCAGCGCGGCAAGCGGCATCCCGAGCTGGAACTGCGCGCTGCGGTTGGCCGACAGGAAGCGGCCGTCCGCGGTGAACGCGACGATCCCTTCCATCAGCGTGCCGAGGAATTCGGGGCGGCCGTGGAACGACACCTGCAGCGTCTCCTGGAAGGTCGTCGTGAACAGGTGGTTCTCGATCATCTGCACCGACATCTTCGCGAGCGCCATCGTGTGCTGGTGATAGCTGCGGTGGTCGCCCGTCACGTCGAGCACGCCGATCGCGTCGCCGTACGGATCGAGAATCGGCACGCTCGAGCAGGTCAGGAAATGGTTCGCGGCCAGGAAGTGCTGGTCGCCGTGCACGACCATCGGGCACAGCTCCGCGAGCGCGGTGCCGATCGCGTTGGTGCCCTGCCGGTTCTCGGCCCAGTTCGCGCCGGGGCGCAGCGCGACCCGTTCCGCGCGCCGCAGGAAGTCGTCGTCGCCGATCGAATGCAGGATCAGCCCTTCCGCATCGGTCAGCACGATCATGCTCTGCGTATTGACGATCTGCTCGTGCAGCGTCTCCATCACGGGCATCGCATGCACGCACAGCACGCGGTTCTGCTCGCGCTTGAGCGCCAGCGCGGCGCCGGACAGCAGGTCGTAGTCGGGACGTGCCGACGCCTGCAGGCCGAACGTCTCGGACCGCTCATGGGACTTCTGGATCGTCGGCGTCGGCCAGCCGGGCGCATGCGTGGCCCGTGCGTTGGCCGTCGGATGAACGTCATCGCGCATTGTCTCCTCCGGGGATCCTTCCGGTCGTGCCGGACTCTTTGCCCTTGATGCAAGCAAACATCGGGCCACGACGGGATGCGCGTGCGACCTTGTTTCGTTGCATCGCCGTCCCGACCGGAATTGAAAGGGAAATGAAATGACGGCACCGGCATGCCCTGGACGCGGCGTGCCGAGCGCGTGGTCGACGTGATAACGTGAAACGCACGCGTGCCGCCACCCGGACGAATCCCTATCTTCATCGCCGGCGCGCATCTGGCTTCATACGGTTCGAGCGCGGCCGTATCGCGCCATTGCGTTTCCCTTTCCCTCTCCCTCTACGCCCGGCCGACATGTCGCAATCACGCAGCCACCGCTCCGCCCTCCCCGTGCGCCGCCTGTCCCGCGACGCATGCACGATCGCGTGGACCGAAGCCGGCAACCCGCGCGGCGATCCGGTCGTCGTGCTGCACGGCGGGCCCGGCAGCGGCAGCCGGCCGGCCGTGCTGCGCCTGTTCGACCTGACGCGCACGCGCGTCGTGCTGGTCGACCAGCGCGGCGCGGGTGCGTCGACGCCGCGCGGCGGCCTGCGTCACAACAACACGATGCAGCTGATCGGCGATCTCGACGCGCTGCGCGCGCGGCTCGGCATCGCACGCTGGGGCGTCGTCGGCGGGTCGTGGGGCGCGGCGCTCGCGCTCGCTTATGCGGGGCGGCATCCGTCGCGCATCACCGGCGTCGTGCTGCGCGGGTTGTTCCTCACGTCGTCGCGCGAAGTGCGCGGCCTGTTCGTCGGCGCACGCGCACGGGCACCGCGGGCCTGGCAGCGCCTGACGGCCGCCGCCGGCACCGCGCGCGCCGATCGCCTGATCGCCTGCTGCGCGCGGCGTCTCCAGCCGGGCGCCGGCGCGGCACGGCAGCGCGCGGTCGCGCTCGCATGGAACGCGTATGAAGATGCGATCCTGACCGGGCGGCCGGCGCGCGGCGCGCGGCCGACGCAACCGGCGATCGACCGGCTGGTCGACAAATACCGGATCCAGGCGCACTACCTGCAACGCCATTGCTGGCTCGGCGAACGCCGCTTGCTGGCGCTCGCCCGGCAGGCCGCCAAAGCCGGCGTGCCGATACATGCCGTGCACGGCACGCGCGACCGCGTGTGCCCGGTCGACAATGTCGATCGACTCGCGCGCGCGGTGCCGGCCGCCATCGTCGAGCGCGTGCCGGCCGGACATCTCGCGAGCGACGCTGCGCTCGCGCGTGGCGTCGCCCGCGCGGTACGCAAGATGCTCGACGTCACGGCGGCAGGCGCACCGCAACACGCCGAGCCGCCCGTTCAGTCCCACGCATAGCGCGCGCCGACCCACGCGCCGCGCGGCGCGCCCGGCCCGACGAACTGTTCGTTGACGGCATTGAGCCCGTCGAACGAATGGTTCGGACCGTTGAAGAAGTTCTGGCCGAGCATCCCGAAGCTCGCATAGCGCTTGTCGAGCAGGTTGGTGACCGACGCGAACAGTTGCAGGTGCTTCGTGACCTGCCAGGTCGTATCGAGGTCGATGAGGACATAGCCGGGCACCTTGCCGTTCACGTCCTGGTTGTTCTCGTCGCCGCGCGCGAACACGCCGCTGCGATACGTGATGCGGGTGCCGACGGTCCACTTCGGCGTCGCCGCATAGTCGAGCCGCAGCTTCACGGTGCTCGACGGAATCCCGGGAATGCGGTCGCCGGAGCGGACGACGATGTTGCCGTGCGCATCGGCGCTCGAATTGCTCGCGCTGCTTTCGGTCCACGTCGAGCGGTAGCTGGCGTCGACATAGCTGTAGCTGACACCGATGCCGAGCGGCCCGAGCCGTGTATGGCCCGCGAGTTCGAAGCCTTGCCGGCGCGTCTTGCCGACGTTCTGGAAATAGCCGAGCGTGCTCGCGCCGCCGTTGCTGCTGATGAACTGGATGTCGTCGTCGAGGGTCGTGCGGTAGACGGCCGCACTCCACGTCGTCTCCTTCCCCACCCGGCCGCGCGCGCCCAGCTCGATCGTCTTCGCGATCACGGGCTTCAGTGCCGGATCGGCGAGAAAGTCGTTCGGCAACGAGCACGGCGCGGCCGGATCGGCGCACGCGAGCTCGATCGCGGTCGGCGAGCGCATCCCTTCGTTGTACGTCGCATACGCGGTGAAGCCCGGCACCGGATTCCACGTGACGCCGACGGCCGGATTGAACCGCGAGAACGTATGGCGCGCGGTGAGCAGCGGCTGCAGGCCGCTCACGTCCTCGATCGCCGCGCGCGACAGGTTGTAGCGCCCGGCCAGCGTCAGCGACCATTGCCGCGTCAGCGCGAGCGTGTCGTCGAAGTAGACGCCGTAGTTCGCGTTGCGCGTCTTCGCGCGCGTCGTCTGCGTGAAGTCGCCGATGCTGACCGTCGCGCGCGTCGCCGTGAACATCGCATCCTGCGACGCTTGCTCGAACCCCGAGTTCGCGAGATCGGCGGATGCGCCCACCACGAACTGGTTGTCCATGCCGGCGAGCTTGCCGAGCAGCGTCAGCTGCAGGTTCGCGCCGTAGCTGTCGGTCGCGATCACCGAGCGGGCGTTGGTCGCCTGCACGGTGTCGGTGGCGCCGCTGCCGTCGACGCTGCCGAAATCGTCGTTCACGTTGCTGCTGATGTTGGTGTTGCGATAGTGCCGGTAATAGACGTTGCCGCTCAGCTGCACGTGGTCGCTGAACGAATGGTCGCCCGCCACGGTGACGTACGCGGCGCTGTTGCGGTTCAGGTCGGGATAGGTATAGGCCTGCGCGCGATTGTCGAGAAACGTGCGCGGAATCGTCTGCGAGCCTTGCAGCGCGTTGTCCGCGCCGCCGGCCGAGATCGACAGCGTCGTATCGGCGTCCGTGTAGCGCAGCTTGCCGAAGCCCTGCCGCACGCGGCTCGCGTTGTGATCGGCCCAGCCGTTGTCGTTCGCGACGTTGCCCGTCACGTAATAGTCGAGGTGGCTGCCGATGCGCCCGCCCTGCTCGATCTGCGCGGTCTTGCGTCCCCACGATCCGATCGATGCCTGCGCCGCGCCGCCCGGGCTAGTCTTACCGTTCTTCGTCGTGATCGCGAGCGCGCCGCCGAGCGTGTTGAGGCCGTAGGTCGGATTCGAACCGGGGATCAGCTGCATCGTTTCGATCGCCGCCTGCGGGATCAGATCCCAGTTCACGACGTCGCAGAACGGCTCGTTGACGCGCACGCCGTCGACGAACACCGACAGCCCCTGCGGCGTGCCAACCACCGGCGACGCGGTGAAGCCGCGGTAGTTCACATCCGTCTGGTACGGATTGCCCTGTGCCTCGTTGATGTCGACGCTCGAGACGTTCTTCTCGAAGTAGTCGGTCAACACGCTGTCGTGCTGGCGCGCGACGTCCTCGCCGCGAATCGTCTGGACATTGGCCGGCACGCGCGAGAGCGGCGTGCCGATCCCGAGCAGCGGCGTCGTGCCGACGACGACGATCGGCGCGAGCGTCGGCGCATCGGCGTTGCCGGCCGGTTCGACCTGCGCCGACGCGGGCGCGAGCCAGCCGCCGAGCATGCCGCCGAAGCACAGCGTCACGCCCGCGCGCCGTGCGGCGAAGCGGCGCTTCGCCCCATCGGTTTCCTTCATCTCCACGTCTCCTCTTTTCTTGTCGTCGCGTCGTTATATCGTTGTCCGTATCGATATGTCGGCGCTCAGCTCCGCTGACATCGTTCGCTTCATGGCGCCGGCCCGGCAGCGCCGTCCGCCGTCGCGATCGCGACATGCGCGACACGCGCGCGTCCGATCGACGCGATGATGCCGGCCACGGTGCCGAACGGCTCGTTGCGGTCCGCGTGCAGGCTCACGCTCGTCTGCGGGTCGTGCGCGACGCGGCGTGCCAGCACGGCTTCGACCTCGGCCGGCGCGGCCGGCGTGCCGTCGATCCGGATCGCGCCGTGCGCGTCGACGGTCACGGTGACGGTCGCCGCACGCGTGTCGCGCGCGGGCGCGGCTGCCTTCGGCAGGTCGACGCGGATCGCATGCGTCATCAGCGGCGCCGCGACCATGAAGATCACCAGCAACACGAGGACGACATCCACGAGCGGCGTCACGTTGATCTCGCCGAGCGGTTCGCCCGCGTCGGCTTCGCGCTCGTCCGTCCTCATACAGCCGCCCGGCGCACGCCCGCATTGCTTGCGGCCGGCAGCGCGGCATGCACCGGCACGTCGATCCGGAACCGGCGCTGTTCGGCCAGCGCGATCAGGTCCTGCCCGAACTCGTCGAGCCCGGCCGTCACGGTCTTGAGCTGCCGCAGGAACAGGTTGTAAGCCAGCACCGCCGGAATCGCGACGCCGATCCCGATCCCGGTCGCGACCAGCGCCTGGCCGATCGGCCCCGCGATCGCATCGATTCCGTTCGTGGCCGACGCCGTCATCGACTGCAACGTGTGGACGATGCCGAACACGGTGCCGAACAGCCCGACGAACGGCGCGACGTTCGCAATCGACGCGAGCACGGTGAGCCCGCGCTCGAGCGGCCGCCGTTCGCGCCGGATCGCGCGCGCGAGCGTGCGTTCGAGCAGGTCGCGGCGGTCCCACGCAACCAATGTGGCCGGGGCGTGCGGCTCGGGTGCGTCGAGATCGCGCAATGCGGCATACACGGCGCGCTGCAGGCGCGCGTTCGGGCTGGCGGCCGCCTCGTCGTCCGTCGGCATCGACAGTGCCGCGCAATCGCCGCGGCCCGCGGCAAAGCGGCGGTTGCCGAGCGCGACGCGCGCAGACAGCAGCGCCTTGACGACGATCAGCGTCCAGGTGAGCGCCGACAGCACCGCAAGAAGCGCAAACGCGCCGACAACCGCGTAGTGGATGTAGTCAGACATGAAGGACTCCCTAGTTTCCGAGTTTGAACACGACCGGCACCCTGACCCAGCCGTCGATCGATTCCGTGCCGCGCTTCGCCGGCACGAAGCGCCAGTCCGTCACCGCCGCGACGGCCGCCTCGTCGAGCGCGTCGTGTCCGCTGCTCGCCGACAGCAGGACCTGGTCGGGCCGGCCGCTCGCGAGCACGTGCACGTTCAGGAACGTGGTGCCTTCCCAGCCGCGCCGCTGCGCGACGTCCGGATAGTCAGGCGCGGGGTTGCGCAGGTAGGCCGCCGCGAAGCGCGGTGCGGTGACGGGTTCGGGCGCCGTTGCCGATGGTGCGACGGGTGCCGCGTGCGCGGGCACCGTCGCGGTATCGGCCGATGCGTGGGCGGCGGCCGGCGAGGCCGGCTCCGGTACCGGCCCGGCTCGCTGAAATTCACCGTCCGGCCGCGCCACGGCGGTTGCGGCCGGGCGCCGGCGCGAAGGACTTGTGCGATCGACCCGACGCGGCACCGTCAGGTTCGGCCGAATCTCCCGAGACATGACGGTTTCGCGGCTCGCATGCGAAGGCCGGTGCACGGGAGGAACCTGTGTTGCGCCATCCGTACGGCGCTGCTCGCCCGGTTCGGCCACCCGCGCGGATGCGCTCGCATCCACCTCGACCGCGAGCGCACGGGGTAGCGTCGGGCGTGCAGCGGGCACCCATGCATGCCACAGCGCGACCGTGATGGCCGCATGGACGGCGAATACCGCCAGCGCGACCACGTGCAGCGGTTCGCGTGCGCGCACGGCCTGCGACATCGCGATCGTCGCCGCATCCGCGCCGACGGGCGCGATGCCGTATGCGAGCGCGACCACGCGGCGGCGGTCGGACCTGCGGTTGGCATCGAACGGCATCGGGACAGGCATGGCGGTTTCTCGCTGCGCGGAATCGTTGCCGGTTCGAACGGCAAGAAGCATGCCGATGCCCGCATCGCCCGGCCGGCGCCGGTCGAAGCCACCACGCGTCGATCCGCAACCGCCAACCTGTTGCAGTTCGTGCCACCGCTGTCGCACCTGTGTCAATTTGGATCAACGGTACGGCGCTCGCGCAATCGTATGCGTGATCTTCGTTCGGATCGAGCGCGCCGCCGCAGGCGCGCCGTCCGTTGCATGCGTCCGTCGCACCGGGTAACGGCGCGCCATCGACTCGCACCGTCGACGACGATCGCCTTCCCTGCGCCGCACCTTCATCCATTCAGGCATGCCCTCGCGCATGACCGCCGCGCTTCGCCGTGCGCCGCGTATCGCATGCGCGCGGCTCCCGTCTGCTCACGGCGTTGTCATGTTTCGCAACACTCGGCCCGCGGCTGTCCCCGAACGCAACACACGCGGATCACCCGCGCCGCGCCGCACGCGTCGCCGCAGCGCGCGCAATCGGCCGCTGCGCCTTGCGCAGCAAGGCGCGCGCCGCAGTGGCATGCGATTTGCGTGACTGGCTGCGCACTGGACCCGGATCCCCACCCTGCCGGCCCGGCCATGTGTTGGCCGCGGTGCGACCACAATGACTCAGGAGACAACCATGAAAAAACTCTCGGCTTCGACGAGCCGACTGGCAACGATCGGCATCGCGGCGGCTGCCGCGATCGCCTTGAATCCCGGCCTGGTGGACGCTGCCGCGGATTATCCGGCCGTCACGTACCAGCGGCTCACGGATGCGCAACGCGATCCGGGCTGGCTCACCTACTACCGCACGTACAGCGGCCAGGCGCATTCGCCGCTCAAGCAGATCGACGCATCGAACGTGAAGCAGCTCACGCAGGCGTGGAGCTACAAGTTTCCGGCCGAGCTGAAGCAGGGTTTCGAGGCCACGCCGATCGTCAACGGCCGCTACCTGTTCGTGACCACGCCGAAGGACAACGTGTACGCGTTCGACGCGGCCACCGGCGCGCAGCTGTGGAAATACGAACCGAAACTCGGCGCGGAATCGTTCAAGACGGCCTGCTGCGACGTCGTGAACCGCGGCGTCGCGCTGTACGGCAAGAACGTCTACGTCGCGATGCTGAGCGGCGAGGTGGCCGCGCTCGACGCGCAGACCGGCGCACTCGTGTGGAAGAAGCAGATGTTCGAACCGGGGCTCGGCTACGCGTTCTCGCTCGCCCCGCTCGCGCTCGACGGCGCGATCGTGGTCGGCAGCTCTGGCGGCGAATACGGCGCGCGCGGCTTCATCGCGGCGCTCAGCCCGAACGACGGCACGCTGCTGTGGAAGCGCTTCACGATCCCCGGCCAGGGCGAGAAGCACGCCGATACCTGGCCCGACGGGATGCAGGCGCACGGCGGCGCACCGGCCTGGCTGACCGGCACCTACGACGCGGCGACGCGCACGCTGTACTGGGGCGTCGGCAACCCGGGGCCGTGGCTCGCGGACCTGCGGCCGGGGGACAACCTGTACTCCGATTCGCTGCTCGCGCTGGATCCGAAGAACGGCGACCTCAAGTGGCACTACCAGTACACGAAGCACGACACCTGGGACTATGACGGCGTCAACACGCCGGTGCTCGCGACGATCAAGTACAAGGGCAAGGAACACGACGCGATCGTCCATGCCGACCGCAACGGCTACTTCCACGCGATCGACCGCGACACCGGCAAGCTGATCTATGCGGAGCCGTTCGTGAAGGCCACGTCGGTCACCGGCTACACGGAAGACGGCGCGCCGATCCAGGATCCCGCGAAGTATCCGAAGGTCGGCACGACGATCGACACCTGCCCGAGCTTCCTCGGCGGCAAGAACTGGTGGTCGATGTCGTACGACCCCGTGCGCCATCTCGCGATCGTCCCGGCGCTGCACGCGTGCATGAGCCTGTCCGGCAAGTCGGTCAACTACATGGAAGGGCTGCCGTATCTCGGCGAAGGCTTCGAGATCAAGCCGGAACCGGGCAGCGAAGGCTACGGCGAACTCCAGGCGATCGACGTGAACACCGGCAAGAAGGTGTGGAGCCACTGGAGCAAGCTGCCGTGGAACGGCGGCGTCGCGACGACCGCGAGCGGCCTCGCGTTCAGCGGCTCGCTCGACGGCCACCTGTACGCGTTCGACGTGTCGACCGGCAAGGTGCTGTGGGAGAGCCCGAAGCTCGCGAGCGGGATCATCGCGCAGCCGTCCGTCTTCGAAGTCGACGGCAAGGAGTACGTAGCAGTGCTCGCCGGCTACGGCGGCGCCAACCCGATCTGGGGCGGCCCGATGGCCAAGGCGGCGGACGACGTGCCGCGCGGCGGCACGCTGTACGTGTTCGCCCTCGACCGCGGCTGATCGACGTCCGTTCAACCGCATCGCACCCGCGCCGCCGGCGCGGGTGCCGCCTCCATTCTCCTTTTCAACCGAGCGTACGATCATGAACATCCGACTTTCCCGCCTCGCCGTGGCCTGTGCGCTCGCGGCAGGCACGGCGCTGACCCCGGCGCTGTCCACGGCCGCGACGGCGGTGCGCGTCTGCTCGCTGCCCGGTACGCCGACGGCCGCGCTCGACAAGGCCGTCGCCCGCGACGTGTTCCGCACGGCCGGCATAACCGCCACCTTCTCCGCACATGACGCAGGCGGCAGCGACGACGACGGCGTATCCGCGCACGAGCTCGCCGGCATCCTCGAACGCGATTGCGACGTGCTCGCCGGCTTCCCGCGCTCGGCCATCGCCGACGCATCCGACACGAAGCTGCTGTTCTCGCAGGGCTACCTGCGCTCCGGCTACGTGAGCGTCACGCGCCGCGATGCCGGCACGCCGGCGACCGGCCGGGAAATCGTCGCGGCCACCTACGCGAGCCCCGCGCAACTGATCGCGGTGCAGCAGAAGAACGCGCGCTTCGATCTCGAGAACACGTCCGAGCAAACGATCGACGCGCTCGCCCGCGGCCGCGCGCATCGCGCGATCGTCTGGTATCCGGCGGTCGTCGCGTATCAGGCCGCGCATCCTAAACAGGCATTCCGCATCGGCGCGGCCGCGTCGCCGTATGCGGAATGGCAGCTCACGTTCGCGTTCGCGCCGCGCTCGGCCGCGTTGCAGCAGCGGATCGACGCGGCACTCACGCAGATGAAGGACAACGGCCGGCTGGCCGCGCTGACCCGCAAGTGGGCGCTGCCCGGCAGCGCGCTCGAAGCGCACGAGTCGCGCACGCCGTCGCGTTTCCTCGACGGCGCGACGGCGAACTCGGGCCGCGCGCCCGGTAGCCTGCTGCGCGCGCGCAACGTGCCCGCCGGCGGCTTCATCCGCGTCGCCGCGAGCACCGGCGACGCCGCGCCGACGTTCGACGCCGTCCAGGTCGCACACGGCAAGGAAATCTACGGCAACGCCTGCGCGAAGTGCCACGGCGCCGACCTCGAAGGCAACACCGCGCCCGCGCTGAGCGGCCCGTCGTTCGCGCCGCTGTCGCATTCGCACCTGACGATCGGCGGCGTGTTCGGCTACATGGCGACCAACATGCCGGCGGACCAGCCCGGCAAGCTGAAGGACGAAGACTACGCGGACCTGATGGCCTTCCTGCTCGCGTCGAACGGCTACGTCGCCGGCAAGAGCAAGCTGACGGCCGATACCGCCCACGCGTCGACCGCGCCGCTCATCGCCGGTCCCGCCGCGCACAAGGACGCGAGCCAGTAACACCGGGCCAGCGGCTCCGCCACGCGATGCGGGCCGCGCCCTTCCCCACGATTTCATCTTCACCAGGAAACGACCGTGACGTACCCGACCTCCCGCAGAACCTTCATCATCCATACCATCGGCCTGTGCGCGACGCTCGCCGCCGCACGCACGGCACTCGCGGCGCCGCCGCTCGTCGACGAGAACGACGCCGCCGCGAAGACGCTCGGCTATCGCGCGCGTGCGTCCAGCGTCGACACCGCGCAGTTCCCGAAATACCAGGCCGGCCAGCGCTGCGTCAACTGCCGCTTCTACAAGGGCGAAGCGGCGGATGCCGCCGGCACGTGTCCGATGTTCGGCGGCAAGCTGGTCGCGGCGGACGGCTGGTGCAACGTGTATGCGAAGCGCGCGTGACGCGTCGCGCGACGGGATGCCGGCGCGGCACGCACCGGCCCCCGTGGCCGGCATCGACGACGGCGCGCCGCCGCATGCCGTCGCGCATCTGCACGCGCTGATCGCGACCGGCCTGTCGCGCGGCTTCGTCACGCGCGGCGACATCATCGACGCGCTGCCCGACGACGATGCGAGCGACGGCGGCATCGATGCGGCCGCCGCGGTGCTCGCCGAACTCGGCATCACGGTGTGCGACAGCGCCGATACCGCGAGCGGCTGGACGCTCGATCGCTACTTCCGGCCCGCGCCGCCCGCGCGCGCATGGGCCGACGGCGCCGGCGCGCTCACCGCGGCCGACCTGCTCGCGCCGCGCACGACCGACCCGGTCCGGCTGTACCTGCGCGAGATGGGCACGACGCCGCTCCTCACGCGCGACGAGGAATTCGCGTACGCGCAGCGCATCGAGCGCGGCCGCGCGGCGTCGGTCGCGGTGCTGTGCGGCGATCCCGACGCACTCGACGCGCTGGTGTCGATCCGCACCGAGATCGCCGAATGCCGGACCGCCGCATCGACCTACGTGATCTTTCTCGCCGATGGCCCACGCGACGATCGACCGGCAGACACAGTCGATGCGGACGCTTCGCCCGCCTCCATCGGCGAGCCCGCACGCGACGACGAGACGCCACCGGAGGATTCGGCCTGGCGCAACGCCGTCGTAGCGCGGCTCGCCCGCATCGACGCGCTCACCGGCGGCATGCGCGCGGCGCTGGTGTCGGGCAGCACCGCTTCTGCCGCGTATCGCGCGCAAGTACGCGACGTCGCGGCGCTGCTCGGCACGGTGCGCCTGTCCGCCCGCGCACTCGAACGAATGAGCGAACCGTTGCGCAAGCGCGCATGCCGGCAGCGCACGCTGCGGGGCCGGCTGGCGCGGATGCTGGCCGACGTGGGCGTCCCGCCGTCGTTTGCACAGTCGACCGACGACGACCACGCGGGCTGGCTCGCGTCGTGCATCGCCGCCCATCCGGCCTGCGGGCCGACGCTGACGCGACGCGCGGCCGAGTTCGTCGACGCGCGTGCCGCGATCGTGCGCGATGCCCCGGCGTCGGCGCTGCCGCCCGGCGCGACCGCGTCGCTCGATGCGCGGCTCGCTGCGATCGAGCGCGCGATGCAGCCGGCGAGGACGCGACTGTTCGACGCGAACCTCCGGCTCGTCGTGTCGATCGCGAAGCGCTATCCCGATCGCGGGCTGCCGTTCGCCGACCTGATCCAGGAAGGCAACATCGGCCTGTTGAAGGCCATCGAGCGCTACGACTACCGGCGCGGTTTCCGCTTCTCGACCTACGCGACCTGGTGGATCCGGCAGGCGATCACGCATGCGCTCGCCGACCTCGGCCGCACGATCCGCGTGCCGACGCATACGGTCGACGCGCTGAACAAGCTGTCGCGGCTCGCGCGCGAGCATCGGCAACGCGCGGGCACGGCCGCGACGCCGGCCGAACTGGCCGTCCACATGGGCGAGCCGGTCGACAAGGTGCGCGACCTGATGGCGATCGTGAAGGAGCCGGTGTCGGCGGATTTGCCGGTCTCGCCGGAAGGCGACATGACGTTCGCCGACGTCGCGCCGGACCTGTCGTCGCCGTCGCCCGAAGACGCCGCCGGCGCCGCCCAGTTGCGCCATACGATCGCTGCCGCGATCGACCGGCTGCCGCCGCGCGAAGCGACGGTCCTGCGGTTGCGCTACGGACTGCACGCGGACGAAGGCTGCTCGCTGCGCGACATCGGCCGCCAGTTGAACCTGTCCGCCGAACGCGTGCGGCAGATCGAGGCGTCGGCGCTCGCGCGGCTTCGCGCGTCCGACGCGCTCGGCGCGCTCCGGTCGTTCATCGCCTAGCACGGCGTCCGGCCGGTGGCGTGCGCGCCGCGCATCGTGCGCCGTGTTGACGCCTGCAACACCCGCTGCTGCATTTCGACGCAACACGCAGGCCGACAAGCGCACCGAGTGCTCGGTATTTTTATGCTTTGCACTGCATATCGATCTACGTGAACCACACTACAACGCGCACGCACGCCGCTCCGGCCGAATACCCGCGCGATTGGCATGCAAGTTGCGTTTCAACAGTCAGGCCGCACACTAACGATTTCCACGGAGAACACCTTGACTGCCCTCGTATCGATCCTGCAGGAACACCGAATCTTCGAACCGTCGGCCGACGCGCGCGAGCGCGCCAACATCTCCGGCATGCCGGCCTACCGCGCGCTGGCCGCCGAGGCCGAGCAGGATTACGAAGGCTTCTGGGCGCGTCTCGCGCGCGAGGGCCTCAGCTGGCACAAGCCGTTCACGAAGGTGCTCGACGAGAGCAACGCGCCGTTCTACAAGTGGTTCGACGACGGCGAACTCAACGCGTCGTACAACTGCCTCGACCGCCACGTCGAAGCCGGCAACGGCCAACGCGTCGCCGTGATCTTCGAGGCCGACGACGGCACCGTCACGCGCGTCACCTATGCCGAGCTGCTGGCACGCGTGTCGCGCTTCGCGAACGCGCTGAAGAAACGCGGGATCGGCAAGGGCGATCGCGTCATCATCTATATTCCGATGTCGATCGAAGGTATCGTCGCGATGCAGGCCTGCGCGCGCATCGGCGCCACGCACTCGGTCGTGTTCGGCGGCTTCTCCGCGAAATCGCTCAACGAGCGGCTCGTCGACGTCGGCGCCGTTGCGCTCATCACCGCCGACGAGCAGGCGCGCGGCGGCAAGACGCTGCCGCTCAAGAGCATCGCCGACGAAGCGCTCGCGATGGGCGGCTGCGAAGCGGTCAAGAGCGTGATCGTCTATCGCCGCACCGGCGGCAAGATCGACTGGCATGCCGAACGCGACCTGTGGATGCACGAGATCGCCGACGGCGAGTCCGACACCTGCGAGCCGGAATGGGTCGGCGCCGAGCATCCGCTGTTCATCCTGTATACGTCGGGCTCGACCGGCAAGCCGAAGGGCGTGCAGCACAGCACCGGCGGCTACCTGCTGTGGGCCGCGCAGACGATGAAGTGGACCTTCGACTGGAAGCCGGCCGACGTGTTCTGGTGCACGGCCGACATCGGCTGGGTCACCGGCCACACGTACATCACGTACGGCCCGCTCGCGTGCGGCGGCACGCAGGTCGTGTTCGAGGGCGTGCCGACGTATCCGGACGCTGGGCGCTTCTGGAAGATGATCGGCGATCACAAGGTCACGGTGTTCTACACCGCGCCGACCGCGATCCGTTCGCTGATCAAGGCCGCCGAAGCCGACGACAACGTGCATCCGAAGAGCTACGACCTGTCGAGCCTGCGCATCATCGGCACGGTCGGCGAGCCGATCAATCCGGAAGCGTGGATGTGGTACCACAAGCACGTCGGCCAGGAGCGCTGCCCGATCGTCGACACGTGGTGGCAGACCGAAACCGGCGGCCACATGATCACGCCGCTGCCCGGCGCAACGCCGACGGTGCCGGGTTCGTGCACGCTGCCGCTGCCGGGCATCATGGCCGCGGTGGTCGACGAGACGGGCCAGGACGTGCCGAACGGTCAGGGCGGCATCCTCGTCGTCAAGCGTCCGTGGCCCGCGATGATCCGCACGATCTGGGGCGACCCGGAGCGCTTCAGGAAGAGTTATTACCCGGAAGAACTCGGCGGCACGCTCTATCTCGCCGGCGACGGCACGGTGCGCGACAAGGACACCGGCTACTTCACGATCATGGGCCGCATCGACGACGTGCTGAACGTGTCGGGCCACCGGCTCGGCACGATGGAGATCGAGTCGGCGCTGGTGTCGCACGAGCTGGTTGCGGAAGCGGCGGTGGTCGGCCGCCCGGACGACACGACGGGCGAGGCGGTGGTCGCGTTCGTGGTGCTGAAGCGTTCGCGGCCGGAAGGCGACGAAGCGGCGGCGCTCGCGAAAGCGCTGCGCGACTGGGTCGGCAAGCAGATCGGGCCGATCGCCAAGCCGAAGGACATCCGCTTCGGCGACAACCTGCCGAAGACGCGCTCGGGCAAGATCATGCGGCGTCTCCTGCGCTCGCTCGCGAAGGGCGAGGCGATCACGCAGGACACGTCCACGCTCGAGAACCCGGCGATCCTCGAGCAGCTCAACCGGTCGCTCTGAATGACGCGGCCGGCACCGGCCCCACCCGACACTGTCGACACACGCGCGTTCGGGCGCCCATCCCCGCCCTGAACGCGTCGCACGCGGCCACCACCCGGCCGCGCACGTGCGTCCCGCCGCGCCCCACCCTGCGTGCGCGGCTCATGCGACGGACACCGCCACGCGGGCATCCGTCGCCTCCCCTTGTTCGATGCATCGACGTACAACAACACTGGAGACACCTCAATGAAAAGCAGAATCGTGATCGGTTGCGCGGCGCTGGCAGGCGCGCTGGCCAGTAGCAGCGGCTTCGCGCAGAGCAGCGTGACGCTGTATGGCAACCTCGACGCCGCGTTGCTGTACACCAGCAAGACACGCGACGCGGCCACCGGCGCGAACGCCGGCCATCAGTTCGCGATGACCGACACCGGCATGACGCCGACGACGTTCGGGATGACCGGCACCGAGGATCTCGGCGGCGGCCTCAAGGCGAAATTCCAGCTCGAGAGCGGCTTCGCCGTCACCAACGGCGCGTTCGCGCATTCGAACGGCAACTTCTTCGGCCGCCAGGCGTGGGTCGGGCTCGACGGCGGGTTCGGCACGGTCAAGGCCGGCGTGCAGTATTCGCCGTTCCTGCTCGCGATCTTCGATTCGGATCCGCGCAGCTTCTCGCACTTCGGCAGCGGGCTGATCAACTACGTCGACAACGTGCTGGTGACGGGCCTGTTCAACCCGAACGCCGTGTCGTACACGAGCCCGACGATCGCCGGCCTCACCGGCAGCGCGATGTTCGCGTTCGGCGGCAAGGCCGGCGACTTCCAGGCCGGCCGCCAATACTCGGCGAGCCTCAAGTACGAGCACGACGGCTTCATGATCGACGCCGCGTTCTACGACGGCAACGACGGCACCAACCCGACGCCGACGCCGAGCACCGTCGCGTTCGTCGGGCGCACGATCGGTGCCGCCTACCGCTTCGGCCCGGTCACCGCGAAGGCGTCGTTCACGAGCTACAAGGTCGGCGGCTCGTTCAGCAACAACGTGTACGGCGGCGGCCTCGACTATCAGGCGACGCCGGCCGTCGACCTGAACGGCGGCGTCTGGTTCACCAGCGATCGCAACGACACGGCCAATCACTCGCTGCTCGCGGCGATCGGTACGACCTACAGCCTGTCGAAGGCGACCGCGCTGTACGCGCAGGTCGCGATGGTCAACAACCACGGTGCGATGAACACCGGGCTCGGGATCAACAACGCGCTTTACGCGGTCACCGGCACGACCGTCGGCGCGAACCTCGGGATCCGCCACATGTTCTGATGCACGGGCGGTGGAGGCTGCATCGAACCACCGCCCCGATTCATTCGCACTCCGAATTATTTTTCACCGACGCCGGCCTGCAGCGATGCATCCGGATTCGGCACGGCTTCCGTGGCGGGCGGATGCGCGTGCAACGCTCCGCCCGCCCGTCACGTCCGTCTTGCCCGTCACGCCGACACGCCGACACGCCGACACGCCCATACCTCGACACACCCACGCGCCCACACGATCCGTACCGTGCCGCATCCGTCCACGCCGTGATCGCGGCATAGACCGCCGTTGACGCAACCCGTACCGCCTTGCCGCCGCACACGCGCCGCCGCGCGGCATGGCGACTTGCCCGCCTGCGCCATCCGTGTCGTTTTCGACCGGTTTCCGGGCGTATGACCGATAGTCCGTGTTCCCCGTTTCTCTACACTGCTTCACACCAACACACTTGCCTGGTGTCGCGTGCCGCGTGCCGCATCACCGACATCATGGCGATCCAGAGACAACCGCCTTCGTCCCCGACGGTCCCGCGCCCGCCCCGCCGCGCACCCGCTCGGCCGGCCGCGAAGGCTCCTTCCAGGAGCGTTCATTGAGTTCATCGCAAGCGCACCCCGCGAAAGCCCGGTCTTCGCGCAAGGCCCTCAAGCTGGATGACATCACGATCGTCGACCCTGCCGTCCTCAAGCGTGCGGTCGGGGCCATGGCGTTCGGCAACGCGATGGAATGGTTCGACTTCGGCGTCTACAGCTATATCGCCGTCACGCTCGGTAAAGTGTTTTTCCCGTCCAGCAGCCCGTCCGCGCAGCTGCTCGCGACCTTCGGCACCTTCGCGGCCGCGTTCCTCGTGCGCCCGCTCGGCGGCATGGTGTTCGGCCCGCTCGGCGACCGCATCGGCCGCCAGCGCGTGCTCGCCGCCACCATGATCATGATGGCCGTCGGCACCTTCGCGATCGGCCTGATCCCCAGCTACACGTCGATCGGCATCATGGCGCCGATCCTGCTGCTCGTCGCGCGCCTCGTGCAGGGCTTCTCGACCGGCGGTGAATACGGCGGCGCCGCCACCTTCATCGCCGAGTTCGCGACCGACAAGCGCCGCGGCTTCATGGGCAGCTTCCTCGAGTTCGGCACGCTGATCGGCTACACGCTCGGCGCGGCCACCGTCGCGATCCTGACGGCGACGCTGTCGCAGGAAGCGCTGCTGTCGTGGGGCTGGCGCGTGCCGTTCTTCATCGCCGGCCCGCTCGGCCTCGTCGGCCTGTACGTGCGGCTCAAGCTCGAGGAAACGCCCGCGTTCAAGAAGGAAGCCGAAGCGCGCGAAGCGGACGAACGATCGCGCCCGAAGCAGTCGTTCGGCACGCTGCTCGTCGAACAGTGGAAGCCGCTGCTGCAGTGCGTCGGCCTCGTGCTGATCTTCAACGTGACCGACTACATGGCGCTGTCGTACCTGCCGAACTACCTGTCGGCGACGCTGCACTTCAACGAAACGCACGGCCTGTTCATGGTGCTGCTCGTGATGGTGCTGATGATGCCGATGACGCTCTACGCAGGCCATCTGTCGGACCGGCTCGGCCGCAAGCCGGTGATGATGTTCGGCTGCGTCGGCCTGCTCGTGCTGTCGGTGCCCGCGCTGCTGCTGATCCGCACCGGCGGGATGCTGCCGGTGTTCGGCGGGATGCTGATCTACGGCACGCTGCTGTCGACCTTTACCGGCGTGATGCCGTCCGCGCTGCCCGCGCTGTTCCCGACGCGGATCCGCTACGGCGCGCTCGCGATCGGCTTCAACGTGTCGGTATCGCTGTTCGGCGGCACGACGCCGCTCGTCGCCGCATGGCTCGTCGATCGCACCGGCGACCTGATGATGCCGGCCTACTACCTGATGGGCGCATCGTTCATCGGCATCGTGTCGGTGCTCGCGCTGCGCGAGTCCGCACGCCGGCCGCTGCCCGGCTCCGCGCCGTGCGTCGCGAGCCGCGCGGAGGCGCAGGACCTGATTCGCCGCGGCGCCGACGCGGGCCGCGTGCGCGACCGCCAGTTCACGCCGGTCGGCGAACGCGCATGACGCGGTAATGTCGCTATGCCGCAGTCACGTCGCAACGCAAGTCGTTGCGTCGTCACGCGATGCCGCGCGGCGCCCGCCGCCGGCATCGCATCCGGCGTTCAGCCCGCCGCCGGCATCGCGTGCGGCGTTCAGCCCGCCGCGAGCTGCTGCTCGTCGAACCAGTCGAGCAGCGTCCGCGTGACGAACGCGGGGTTCTCCAGGTTCGAGATATGGCCGGCGTCCGGCACCAGCGCATGGCGGCAGCCGATCACGCTCGCCATCTTCACCGTCTCCGACGGCGGGCGCGCCATGTCGCCCGCGCCGCACAACAGCAGCGTGCGTTCGGCATCCAGCCCGGCGAGTGCGGCGAGCGTATCCGGCCGCCCGAAGATCAGCCGGCCGAGCGGGACGATCGATTCCCGCAGCCGGTCGGCCGGCAGGTTCGCGAGCGCCGCGCGAAAGGCGCGCGGCACCGGGTCGGCCAGGTTCACGTCCGGCCGGAAGAACAGCGGCACGATCGCATCGAGCAGCGGCGGCGCGATGCAGCCGGCGGCGGCGATCGCATCGAGCATCCCGAAGTAGCGCAGCCGCGTCGCGTCGGGTTCGGCCTCGAGCGACGCGTCCATCAGCACGAGCGAGCGCACGCGCCGCGGTTCGCGCAACGCGAGCTGCGCGCCCCACATCCCGCCGACGCTGAGCCCCACGACCGCGCACTGCTCGATCTCCAGCGCATCGAGCAACGCGCTCGCGTGCGCGGCGAGATCGTCGAGCGTCTGCGTGCCGCCGGGCAGCGGGCCCGACGCGCCATGCCCCCACAGGTCCGGCACGATCACGCGATACCGGCTCGACAATGCGTCGATCTGCGGCGCCCACATCGCGGCATCCCACAGATAGCTGTGCCCGAACAGCACCGGAAATCCGGTGCCGCGATCCTGGTAATGCAGGGTGCTGCCATGAACGATGTGTGCGGGCATGTCGTCTCCGTGTCAATGCGGTGGGCGGCGGCCCGGAAACGGGCGTCGCGATCCGCGGCGTTCTGCGACGAACGCGAAGCGGCGAATCATCGCACAGGTTGCCGCCGTTGCGTGTGACTGCCGCGCGTGCCGCGACGCATCGCATCGCGCACTTCCGCCGTGCGGCCGGGACGACGCCGATCGCGCGACGCGGCCGGCGCCGGTGCTGCCGCCGCGCGTGAAGCCACCGCCGACGTGACTGCGGCGCCGGACAACCTCGGTCGTCCGGCGCCGCGACGGTCGAAACGCGCGCTCAGAACACCGCGTGCCCGCTGATGAGGCTCGGCAGCCAGGTGGAGAAGAACGGCATGTACGTGACGATGTTGATCGCACTGAAGATCGCGAGGTAATACGGCCACGCCATCTTCGTCGTCTCGCCGATCGACACGTTGCCGATCGCGCAGCCGACGAACTGCACCGAGCCGATCGGCGGGTGCACGAGGCCGAGCGAGCAGTTCAGCAGCAGCATGATCCCGAACTGCACCGGCCCGACGCCGCACGCCATCGCGATCGGCAGGAACAGCGGCGTCGTGATCAGGATGTGCGCGGCCATGTCGACGAACGTGCCGAGGAACACCTGGATGATGTTGATGTACAGCAGCATCAGCCAGGGCGCAGCGGTCGACTGCTTCAGCAGCCCTTCGATCGCATCCGGAATCTCCAGGTACGACATCTGGAAGCGCAGCATGTTGGACACGGCGATCAGCAGCAGCACGACGCCCGTCGTGCGCGCCGCATGCGACAGTGCGCGCCGCAGCTTCTCGGCCGTCAGCGTCCGGTAGACGAGCGCGGTCAGCACGAGCGAGTACACGACGGCGATCGCGGCGGCTTCGGTCGCGGTCGCAATCCCCTTCGCGACACACACGAGGATGATCGCGATCACCATCAGGCCCGGCACCGCGCCGACGAAGCTGCGCAGCACCGCATACCAGCCCGGGAACGACGGCAGCGCCGACGAACCGTCTTCGCGGCGCGGATAGCCGTGGCGCACGGCCTGCCAGTATGCGGCCGCGAGCACGAAGCCCATCACCCACAACACCGGCAGGAGGCCGGAGAACAGCAGGTCGCCGATCGACACGCCGCTCACCGGCTGGCCGTGCAGCATCCCCGTGATCCCCTGCGCGGCGAACGCGTAGATGATCATGTTGGTCGACGTCGGCATCAGCGCGCCGGCGAGCGATGCGTGGGTCGTCACGTTGACCGCGTAAGCCGCGCTGTAGCCTTCGCGCTTCATCAGCGGAATCACCACGCCGCCCATCGCGGACGTATCGGCGGTCGGCGAGCCCGACACGCCGCCGAACAGCGTGCACGCGACGACGTTGGCCATCCCGAGGCCGCCGCGGAAATGGCCGACGGTCGCCTGCGCGAAGCGCAGGATCCGGTCCGCGATGCCGCCGTGCAGCATCAGCTCGCCGGAGAAGATGAAGAACGGCACCGCGAGGAACGAGAACGCGTTCATCCCCGAGATCATCGCCTGCATCGCGGTCGCGATCGGCAGCCCTTCGACCAGGTAGGTCAGCACGCAGGAAATGCCGAGCGCGAACGAGACGGGCACGCCGAGCACGAGGAAAACCAGAAAACTGACGGACAGGATCGCGAGTTCCATGGCGTTATTGTCCCGACGAAGAACGACGAAGCGCGAGCAGGTGCTCGAGCGAGAAGAGGATGATGGCGATCGCCGCGGGAATCGTGATCAAGTAGCGCACGCCTTCGGGCAACCCGATGATCGGAATGCGGTCGCCCATCGTCTCCGCGGCCATGCTGCCGCAGCCGACCATGATCGCGATCGCGAATGCGATCAGGCTCAGGTGCTGGATCGCGATCACCACGGTGCGCGGGCCCGGCGACAAGCGCCGCACCAGCGAGTCGAGGCCGATATGGCCGCCGTCGCGCACCTTCATCGCCGCGCCGAACATCGCGATCACGATCACCAGCAGCAGCGCGATCGGCTCGACGAAATCGGGCGCGTTCTCGAACACGTAGCGCATCACGACCGCGTAGAACACCAGCACGGTGAGCGCCGCGAGACACAGCGACGCGACCACGGCCAGCGCGCGGAACAGCAGGTCGTTCACGCAGCGCAGGCGCGGCGCCGCCGCCTGCGGCCGGCACGGCGCCGCACCGTCCGCGGCAGCCGCGTCCGATGCATCCACGGCCGCCGCGCCGTTCAGGGAAGTGCGACGGGTCACTTGGTGGCCTCGATCTCATCGACGATCTGCTTCATCTGCGGCGTCTTCTCGTACTTCGCCCACAGCGGCTGCATCGCCTTCACGAATGCCGCGCGGTCGATCTGCGCGGCCGGCAGGATCTTCGCGCCGCCCTTCGCCACCGTCTGCTGCGCCGATGCCTCGCGCGCGGTCCACAGCTTCTGGTAGTACGGCACCGAATCGGCCGCGGCCTTCCTGATCGCGGCCTGTTCCTGCGGCGACAGCGTGTCCCAGATCTTCTTCGAGAACACCAGCACTTCCGGCGTCATCGCGTGCTGCGTCTCCGAGTAGTCGGGCGCCACCTCGAAGTGCTTGGTTTCCTCGTACGACGGCAGGTTGTTTTCCGCCGCATCGACGAGGCCCGTCTTCAGGCCCGTGTAGACCTCGGCGAACGGCATCGGCGTCGGCGTGCCGCCCATCGCCTTGATCTCGTCGACCATCAGGTCGGACGGTTGCACGCGCACCTTCAGCCCCTTCATGTCGGCCGGTGTGCGCACCGGGCGCTTCGCGTAGATCGAGCGCGCGCCGCTCTCGTAGAACGTCAGCGCGATCATCCCCTTCGCCGCGAACGCGTCGAGGATCTTCTGGCCGGCCGGGCCGTACATCGCCTTGCGGAAATGGTCGACGTCGCGGAACAGGAACGGGAACGACGGGATCAGCGACTCCGGCACGATCTCGTTGAACGACGCGCCGTTCACGCGCGCCATGTCGATCGCGCCGATCCGCACCTGGTCGACCGTGTCCTTCTCGGAGCCGAGCGCGCTGTTGCCGAACACCTTGATCGAGTCCTTGCCGCTCGTCAGCTTCGACAGCTCGTCGCCCATGTACTTGACCGCCATGTTGGTCGGGAAGCTGTCGCCGTGCACGTCCGCCGAGCGGAACACGCGGGCCTGCGCGGACACCACGAAGCCGGCCATCAGCGCGACGGCCAGGGCGGTACGGGAGCGGGTGAATCGGTGCTTCATCGTCAGTCTCCTTGATGGTTGCTCGTTGTCTGGCGGCGATCCGGGCGGCTTGCGCATCAGCCGGGGCACGGCCTTCGCTGAATCGCAGTCATACGTTGTATGACGTGTGGGAGCGAATGTACGTCGGTTAATCGTTTAACTCACTTGGTGCATACCCTATGGGCGCTTCTGTAGCGGGTTCTCGGCGAGGCGGAGGGAAAAGCCTTCTCTGTTGGGCGTGCAGCCCGCGAAACGTTTTCCGGAAATGAGCTGCGTTTGAACCGGCGCGGTGACGTGTCGTTTTCCGGAGCCGGATGCTCTCTTTCGTTTCTATTTCTACAGTCATAGGATGACTGACTGCCGTCGGCGACGACGGGCTCGACATGGGCGCCGTCGTTGTAAGGAGGACGTGATGAAGCCGACGCCCCGCAGTCATGCGGAGCGTCGCGCCATCGTTGCCGGCGTGCCTGTTCACGCATGCTGGCGGCGCCGCGCGTCGGCCGCGGCGCGTGCCGTCGCGGCAGGCACGCGCGATGCGTGCTTGCCGCGACATCGGAAACACGAAAGGAGGTGTGCGATGCAGACGACCAGAACGTCGGCGGGACAGCGTCAGGACACGCCGTTGAATCCGGGCGACGAAGGGCCGCCCGATGCACCGGGCGTCGGCGAGGATCTATGCGGCGTGTGCCGCGGCACCGGGATGGTCGAAGGACAGCCATGCGCGGTGTGCGGCGGGACGGGCAAGGTGTTGCAGGGGATCGGCGGCGGCTAGACGGTCACACGGAAGCGGTGCGTGCAGGCCGCCTTCGGCGCTGTGCGGCGCACGGGACGGGCCACGGACCGCACGCAACCCCGCCTCAACGCCGGGATTGACCGGAATCGGGTATCCGCGCGGCGCGCGGCGCGTGAACGACCTCAACGCCCGAGCCGCCGGTCCCGCAGAAACGCATTCAACTCGCCGCCCGCATGCTCGATGTGGCGCTTGAGCAGCGACGCCGCCGCGCGCGCATCGCCCTTGCGGCACAGCGCGACGAGCTCCGCGTGCTCGGATTCGGCCACGTCGCGCGCGGCCTCGGACAGCGACAGCTGCACGCGCGTGTAGCGGTCGGTCTGCTGCAGCAGCGACGCGACGATCGCCGCCGTCTTCGGCTGGTCGGCGCGCGACAGCAGCAGATGATGCAGCTCGGTGTTCAGTTCGCCCCAACGGCCGGACTGGCTCGCGTGCAGCACTGCGCTGTATTCGTCGAGGATCGCATCGAGCCGCGCGAAATCCTCGGCGGTCAGCTTCGGAATCGACTTTTTCAGCAGCACGGGCTCCAGCAGCGCGCGCAATTCGAACAGTTCGGTGATGTCCTCCGGCGACAGCTCCGACACGATCGCGCCCTTGTGCGGCAGGATCTTCACGAGCCCTTCGCTCTCGAGCTGCACGAGCGCTTCGCGCAACGGGATCCGGCTGATGCCGAGCTCGGTCGCCAGCGCGTCCTGGCGAAGCTGGTAGCCGTCGACGTATTCCCCCGTCAGGATGCGGCGGCGCAGTTCATTCGCTGCGGCTTCGGCGCGCGTGGCGTAGACAAGAGCGGGGCGTTTCTCGTTCATGTTGCGGTTCGGACTGGGGATGGCGGTCAGGCAAGCGCCGACGCGGCGATGGATATTGCATACTTTCTACGATATTAGCAGAGCGGCCATGCGGGCGAGCGTCGGCGACCGCCGCCACAGGCGACGTCGGCATCGACGTCCTGTGTTCCCGCAATACGGCCACCCGATGCTCACCGGCGCGCATTCTCGAAGTCGGCACGGCAATGAACCAGGCTGCGGCCGCGCGCTGATCGAGCATGCGCCCTAGCATAAGCGCTCGACAATCATGACGTCCGTGTCGTCCCGCGCCCGCAACATGAGCCACGTTTCATCGCGAACGGCAACGCCATCGCGTCGTGCCAGCCTGATCGGCCCTACGTCCAGCCGGCCATGATCGACAACCAGATAAGCGGAACCGGGCATCGGCAACGCGTGCCGCAACGCAGTGCCTTCGCGCAGCGTCGCGATACGCACGCGTGCATCGGCATGAATGGGCAACGCGCCGCCGCGGACATCTTCCGGATCGCCGCTCGCCAGTGTCACGAATCGGCCCTCGCGACATCCGGGCGAACAGACTCGCGTCGCACAGCGCGGTGTGCCGGCAGGTGTGCGCGGACGCAGCCAGATCCGGAACTGCCGCGCGGGCATATGCTCGTCGTTGCGCTCGGCATAATGGATCGCCGTGCCGGCACTCGTCACGTGGACGGAATCGGCGACCAGTCGCGCGCGATTGCCCGCGTCATCTTCATGCGTGATGGCACCCGAACGCACCCACGTGACGATCTCGACGTCGCGGTGGGCGTGCGGGCCGAGGCCCGAGCGCGGCGCGAATTCGACGTCGCTCCACATGTAGAGCGGACCGAGCGGCGCATCGTCGGCGCGCCCGGACTCGCCGATGCGGAAATGCTGGCGGATGTCGACACGGCCGCGCCGGATTGCGCCAAGCGCAAGAAATGGCCGATGTTCAATCATGATGGAGCCCGGTTCGAGTACGCCGGGCGCGGATCGCGATCGTCGCAGACGGCGTCTTCCGCACCCGCGCGCCCTGGCTGCGCTCAGATCTGCTGCTGGCCGCCATCGACAAACAATTCGATGCCGTTCACGAAGCTCGCGTCGTCCGAGGCGAGGAACAGCGCCGCGCTCGCGATCTCGCCCGGCTCGCCGAGGCGCCCCATCGGAATCTGGGCAGCCAGATAATCGGCGAGCCCCTGGCGCTGCGCGGCATCGTCACCGGCGAGATCGAGCAGGCCAGGCGTGCGGGTCGCGCCCGGGCTGATCGTGTTCACGCGGATGCCACGCTCCTTGAGGTCGAGAATCCAGCTGCGTGCAAAGGCCCGCACCGCTGCCTTCGAAGCCGAATACACGCTGAACGCCGCGGTGCCCGCGCTGCCCGCCGTCGAGCCGGTGAGAATCACCGAGGCCCGCTCGGCAAGCAGCGGCAGCGCTTTTTGTACCGTGAACAGCACGCCCTTCACGTTGCGCTCGAAGGTGTCGTCGTAGTGTGCTTCGGTGATGCTGCCAAGCGGCAGCATCGAGCCGCCGCCGGCGTTCACGAACAGCACGTCGAGGCGCCCCTGTTCTTCCTTGATTTGCGCATACAGCGCGTCGAGCTCATCGAGCTTGGTGGAATCCGAACGTACGCCGGTCGCCTTGCCGCCTGCTTCGCGAATGCCCTTCACGGCGGCATCGAGTTCGGCTTGTCGGCGGCCCGTGAGATAGACGTGCGCACCTTCGGCCGCGAAGCGTTCGGCGGTGGCGAGACCGATGCCGCTGGTTGCGCCGGTGACGAGTGCGATCTTGTTGTCGAGTTTGCGTGCCATGGTATTGCTCCTTTCGTTGGGTCGGTGGGGGGTTGCGTTGCATTGCGTACTGCGATGTGAGGAGAATATCGACGGCCTTATCTTTTCGAAATAGAATTGATTGCAAACAAACGTTGCATAAATGCAAAGATGAGGAAAAATGGCTCAACTACCCGATTTCGAGGGGCTCGCGATGTTCGCGAAGGTGGCCGAGCACGGTTCGTTTGCCGCCGCGGCGCGCGCGACCGGCGTGTCGGTCGCGACCGTCTCGCGCGGCGTGGCCCGCCTGGAGGACCGGCTGGGCGCGCGGCTGTTCAATCGCACGTCGCGTCAACTCTCGCTCACCGAGTTCGGCCGCACGATCAGCGAGAAGGCCGGCGAGATCTATCGCCAGGCCGAGGAGACGGAAAGCTCGGCACGCGAAATGTCGGTGCAGCCACGCGGGCTGGTGCGTCTGGCCGTGCCGATGTCGTACGGGCTGCGCTGGGTCGCGCCGTTGCTGCCGGGCTTCTTTCGCGCGTATCCGGAAGTGTCGATCGACCTGCATCTGTCGGATGCGTCGGTCGATCTGGTCGCCGACGGGTTCGACGCCGCGCTGCGAATCGCCGCGCTTCCGGATTCGTCGCTGGTCGCGCGGCGGCTGTGCGCGGTGACGCAATTCGTGGTGGCGTCGCCGGAATATCTGACGCGTGAAGGACGGCCCGCCCATCCGCGCGAGCTGGCGGATCGTCCCTGTCTCTCGTACGCGTACCGCGCGCGTAGCGCCGTATGGCGCTTCACGAACGACGCAGGCGACGAAGAACCGGTGATGCCGGCGGGCCCGCTGCGCGTGACGAATGCCGATGCGCTGTTGCCCACGCTGCTCGCCGGACTGGCGATTGCCGAACTGCCCGAGTTCATCGCCGGCGATTACCTGGCCGATGGTCGTCTCGAAGCGATCCTGACCGACTGGTCGCTGACGAAGGGCGGTGTTTACTTCGTCACGCCCTCGGCGCGCGCGCGGCCCGCGAAAGTCGCGGCGCTGTCGGATTATCTTGCCGAGCACCTTTCCGAGCCGACCTGGCGATGGCCGAAATGATGCGTCGGCGCGGTTGATCGGCCGGCGTCCATCATTGCATTCATGCAACGATGGTTTTCAAACGATTCCGTTTCGCAAACATTGTCCGGACCGTATTCTCCTTTCCACCGGCTGCACGACATCACGCCGCAAACCGCTCAACCAGGCAAAAGGAGAATCACGATGAATACGCAAGCCACCCCGGACACGCCCGATACCGCGACTGTCCCGTTCCTCGACGCGCTGAACAGCGCCACCGGCCCGGCAGTCGAGACGCTTACGCCCGCCGAGGCGCGCGAAGTCCCGGCAGGCGCCCGGCGCGGCGCGCTCGTTGACGCGTCGGGCAACGACGTCACGCGCCGCGAGTTCGGCCTGCTCGACGTGCTTGCCGCCGACGCACCGACGCGCGCCGCCATGCAGCAGATGGCGACTGCGTCGACGACGCGCCTGCAATGAATCGCTTCCATTAACGCTTTTATCGAGCCGATCATGAACAACGCCAAACAGCTGCTTTTCGCTTACCTCGAATCGATTCGCGATCCACGCGCGGCTGGCGCACTGTTTGCCGACGACGGTGTGCTGGAACTGCCGTATCTCAAGTCACTGGGTATCGACGCACGCGCGCAGGGGCCCGCTGCGATCGAAGCCTTCATTGCCTCGCTGCTCACGAAAGTGCCGGATTTTGCGTTCAGCAATGTGCGGCTGCTGATCGAAACGCCCGAGCAGGTATTCGCCGAATATGAAGTCGAAGCGCTCGTTCCATCAACGGGGAAAATCTATCGCCAGTTGTACGCAGGGCGGCTGGTGGCGCGCGACGGCAAAATCCTGCTGTTGCGCGAAGCACTGGATACGATGGCTGCGGCACACGCGTTCTCGACGCCGTAACCCGCTTGACGAGATGACGATGAATGGCCGCCCGAGCAATAGAAGCGGCCCGCCGATGTTGCATCCCGACCGGCGCTTCTGGCCGGTAGACGTCACCGTCATATAGAATGACGCGCTTTGCCCGCACGCCTATGTGGTTCAAGAATCTTCAGCTTCACCGTCTTCCGGCACCGTGGCCCGTTACCCCCGATCAGATGGAAGCATGGCTGGCGCCCCACGCGTTTCAGCCGGGCACCAGCGTCGAGATGCAGCGCTCCGGTTGGGCGTCGCCGCGCGACGACGGCGCGCTCGTGTATTCGATCAACCGGCAGATGCTGCTGACGTTTCGTGCCGAAAAGAAGCTGCTCCCGGCGTCGGTCGTCAATCAGGTGACCAAGGCCCGGGCGCTTGAGGTCGAGGAGCAGCAGGGTTTCAAGGTGGGGCGAAAACAGCTGCGCGAACTCAAGGAGCAGGTGACCGACGAATTGCTGCCGCGCGCGTTCACCATTCGCCGCGATACCCGCGTGTGGATCGATACGGTGAACGGCTGGCTCGTCATCGATGCGGCCGCACAGGCACTTGCCGACGACGTTCGCGGCCTGCTCGTCAAATCGATCGATCAATTGCCGCTCGCCGGCGTTCAGGTGGCGCTTTCGCCGGTCGCCGCGATGACGGACTGGCTGCTGTCCGGCGAGGCGCCGGGCGGATTCACCGTGGACCAGGACGCCGAGTTGCGCTCGAGCGGCGAAGGTGGCGCCACGGTGCGATACGTCGGCCACGCGCTGGAAGCGAACGACATGCGCCGGCACATCGAGGCCGGCAAACAATGCATGCGCCTCGCGATGACCTGGAATGACCGAATCTCGTTCGTGCTGACGCCGTCGCTGACGATCAAGCGTGTCACGCCGCTCGACGTGATCAAGGAGGCAACGGATCCCACCGCGCAGAACGACGAGGAACGCTTCGACTCGGATGTCACGCTGATGACGGGTGAATTGGCGCGGATGTTGACCGATCTCGTCGATATCCTGGGTGGCGAGCGGCAAGACTCGGTTCAAATCGCGGCAGCAGCCTGAACGTCGTCGGCTGTCAAGGATCGTCGCCGCGCGACGGCGTGGCTTCGCGCTGACGTGACCTGTCGGGGGAAG
Source organism: Burkholderia sp. BCC1993 (assembly GCF_905339865.1). Taxonomy (NCBI): domain Bacteria; kingdom Pseudomonadati; phylum Pseudomonadota; class Betaproteobacteria; order Burkholderiales; family Burkholderiaceae; genus Burkholderia; species Burkholderia sp. BCC1993. The sequence continues at coordinate 89,580 of NZ_CAJPGZ010000010.1, forward strand.
ACCGTCGTCGCTTTGGCGGCGGGCCGCGGCTGCGCGCCGGCGAAGCGCAGCCTCACCGGCGAGCCTCTTGCCGTTTGGCCCGGCGGGTTCGGAAAGTCAGCAGACAAGCTATCCGAACACCCGGGCCCATACCGCCCGAAGGCGTCGCGCGCGGTCTTCGAACAGATATGAGGCCGCCAGCGTCAAGAGACCTGAAATTGCCCCCGTCACGATGTGCTCGACATAGGGGATACGGTAGTGACTCGTGTGCGAGTAGGCGTCGCCCAACGTCGTCAGGAGGCCAACGATCACCGCATTGCCGTATCGATGCGCGTAGAGTTTCGCCGCGGGCGTGAAAGTCAGCAGGACAGCCAGGAGTCCGGTAAACAGACCTGTATGAAATGCAATCGACCAGTGGGCGAGGCTCATGATATTGCCCCAGCTTCCCGGCATGCAGGTCATGCACGCACTGGTCGGCTGCCAGAAGCGCTGGATAAACAGTCTGACGCGCTGCTTCCACTCGGTTGACATGACGCACTCCCATCAATGCCGTCGTCACGGCCGACGCCACCATACGTATCGTCGAAGCAGCTTCCCAACCCTTTAACGAGCCAGCCGCCCGCGTCACGGATGGGTTGGCTATGCGCCGTAGAGGCCGAGCCATAACCTGGACATGGGGGAATACTACTCCACGATTCGACGGCCGCTGTTTCGACCGAGACCGCACCGGGCTTTCTCACGGAAACCGGGAATCGCTGCGGATGGCGTTCTGCAAATACGCGCATCTTCAATGGACGGCAATCACCGAGCCATCGTGCAACCGGGCGTTCGTCGACATGCATGCTCGCGCGGGCGGTTGATCTGGCTATATATCAGGACTTCTTACTAAAAGGTTCAAGCGCCCTGCGATCCATTCCTGGCCTGCGCTTGCCGAAACCTGTCGCCGGGCGTATGGTTTATTTCTTTATCGCCCTTTTCCGGGAGATACCAAAATGGCTGCCATGCAATCCGCGGCCACGCCCCTCTCCGACGAGGAAGCCCGGCGCCAGTTGCGCCGCGCCGTCATCGCCAGCACGATTGGCACCACGATCGAATGGTATGACTTTTTCCTCTACAGCACGGTCACCGGCCTGGTCTTCGCAAAGCTGTATTTCCCCCAATCCCATCCACTCGTCGGCACGCTTCAGGCGTTCCTGATCTATGCCGTCGGCTTCGTCGCGCGGCCGGTCGGCGCGGCGATCTTCGGCCACTACGGCGATCGCATCGGCCGCAAGGCCACGCTGATCGTGACCCTGTTGCTGATGGGGCTCGCCACGTTCGCCGTGGCCTTCGTTCCGACCTACGCAGCGATCGGCATCTGGGGCGCGATTCTCCTCACGGTGCTGCGCTTCATCCAGGGCGTCGGCGTCGGCGGTGAATGGGGCGGCTCGGTCCTGATGTCGATGGAGTGGGCGCGCACCAATGCACATCGCGGCTTCGTCGCGTCGTGGCCGCAGTTCGGCGTGCCGGCGGGATTGTTCCTCGCCAACCTCGCCGTGCTGGCCATGAGCTGGTTGTCCGGCAGCAGTTTCCTCACGTGGGGCTGGCGCGTGCCGTTTGTCCTCAGCATCCTGCTGGTCGCGATCGGGCTTTATATCCGCCTGAACATTCTCGAGACGCCGATCTTCGCGAAACTGCTGGCCGAGCGCCGGATCGAGAAGGCACCGATGCTCGAAGTGCTGCGCAAGCAACCGAGGGATATCGTGCTGTCGGCGTTCGCGCGGATGGCCGAACAGGCGCCCTTCTATATCTTTACGGCGTTCGTGTTCACGTACGGGATCACGGCGCTGGGCGTCACGCGCGAGCTGCTGCTGACGGCGGTGCTGGTGGCGTCCGTGGTCGAATTCGTCACCATTCCTCTGTTCGGCCACGTGTCGGATCTGATCGGGCGGCGGCGGATGTACATGATCGGTGCGGTTTCCGTTGGTGTATTCGGATTCCTCTACTTCGCGATGGTCGACAGCCGGAATCCGGCATGGATCTTCGCGGCCATCGTGCTGTCGCTGGTCCCGCATTCGATGATGTATGGACCGCAGGCGGCATTGATCGCCGAGTCGTTTACCGGGCGGTTGCGGTATAGCGGTGCGTCGATGGGTTATCAGCTCGCTTCGGTCATTGCAGGCGGCCCGGCACCGCTGATCGCGACCGCGCTGTTTGCCTACTACCATTCGGGGTATGCGATCGCAGTGTACGTGCTGATATGTGCGGTGTTGAGCCTGGTCGCCGCATCGAAACTCGGCGACTACACGAACAAGGATATTTCGCGGGAATACGACGACGCGCGAAGTCTGGAGGATCACGGGCACGCGCCGCCGCTGACCTGACGGGTTGGCCGGCTCGATCGATCTATGGGGCAACGAGCCGGCTGCCGGCCCGCTTTCCGCACCCGGTCCCGGTTCAGGCCAATGCGCGCGCCCGGAACAACGCGACAACTGCTTGATCGCGGCAGCCAGGCTCACGCCCGTTCAGCCGCGCCTCACTCACTGCTTGTGATCCGCACGAGCGGCGCCCATCGCTTCGAGCAACGGTCGGAGCGCATCGAGTTCCGCGCCGAAGCCGGCCCAATCCCCCGCCTTCAGCCGCTCGATCGCACGATCGTAATGGGCCAGCGCATCGCGGGCGCGCGCATCCGCCGCGCCGCCGGCCGGCGCCGCCACCGGCCCCGGCCTCGTCTCCTTGAACAGCGCCGCGAGCGCCTCGCTCAGGTTTTCCTCCATCACGACGCGATCGCCGTAGGCCGCGATCACCCGTTTCAGCTCGGGCAATTGGCCGGACGACGCGCGCAGATAGAGCGGCGACACGTAGAGAATCGAGTGCTCGATCGGAACGACCACGAGATGTCCGCGGATGACGCGTGAGCCCATCTGGTTCCACAGCGAGATCTGCTGCGAAATTTCCGTGCTCTGCTGGATGCGCGCCTCGATCTGGTACGGCCCGTAGATCAGCTTTTCCTTGGGGAACGCGTAGACGATCAGCTTGCCGTACCCGGGCGGATCGCAACGCGCGGCCAGCCACGCGATCATGTTCTCGCGCTGGCTCGGCACCATCGGCAGCATGAGCACGAAGCCGGCCTGCGCATCGCCGGGCAACCGCATGATCGTGTAGTACGGCGCCATCTGCCGGTTCGCGGCGTCGCCCCCGTCGATATCGCCCAGCGCACGAGGAAACTGCCAGAGGTCCTCACGGTTATAGAACACTTCCGGTGCATCCATGTGATAAGCGCGGTAGAGGTTCGCCTGGATCAGGAACAGATCCTCGGGGTAGCGGATGTGCCGTTGAAGATCCTGCGGCATCGCGTCGAGCGGCTTGAACATGCCGGGGAAGATGCGCGCGTAAGTCCGCACCAGCGGATCGGACGGATCGCTGACGTAGAAGTCGACCGTGCCGTTGTACGCGTCGACCACCACCTTGACCGCGTTGCGAATGTAGTTGGCGCCATCGCCGGTGCCGGGCGGCGCATACGGAAACCAGTGGCTGGTCGTATAGGCGTCCTGCATCCAGAACAGGCGTCCGTTGCTTGCCACGACATAGGGGTCGTGGTCGAGCGCGAGAAACGGTGCAATCGTGCGTATCCGGTCCCGGACGTTGCGGTGAAAGAGGATCCTGCTCTCGTTCGTGATGTAGTGCGTCAGCAAGATGTTGGGATCGCCGAACTGCCATGCGAACAGGCTGCGCCGCACCGCGCCGCCGATCGCGACACCATCGCGCCCGCTGTAGGACGTATAGACATTGCTATCTCCCTTCGGGTAGTCGAATTCGGGCACGCTGCCCTTCACGATCACATAGCCGTGCCCGCCTTCACCGAAGTAGATGCGCGGTTCGTCGATCGCCGGTCCGCCATCGGCGACGGGCGGAATGTCGCGCAGATAGAGCGACGGCAAGCCTTCCGTGGATTTCTCCGTGACCGGCGACATCACGATGCCGTTGCCGTGGGTGAACAGCAGATGCAGGTTCACCCAGGTTCGGGCGTTCTCCGGCAGCATCGTCTGATCCAGTTCGCGCGCCGACAGCATGACCTGCCGGTAGCCGGAGTCGAGACGGTAGCGATCGATATCCACGGAAAAGAACTTGTAGTAAGTCCTGATCTCCTGCAACTGCGCATAGGTATCCATCAGCGGCTGCACATCCCACAGGCGGATATTGTCGACGGTCGCGCGATTGGCCTGCAGCGACGCGATGTTCAGGCCCTGCTCGGCCGCAAACGGTTTGACCTCGATCTGCGCGAGACCGTAAGCCTGCCTCGTCAACGCGATGTTCTGCTGGATATAGGGCGTCTCGAGCTGCAGCTCGCTCGGCTTGACGTAGAAGCGCTGGAACAGCGCGGGATAGACGATGCCCAGCGCGAATGAAGTGCCGAACACGAGCAGCATCGCGGCGGCCGGCAATCGATAGCCGGGCCGGCGCAGGTTGACCAGCATCGCAACGGCCGACGCGGCGGCGAGGCCGACGAGCAGCCACAGCACCGGCAGCATCACGTGGACATCCGTATAACCGGCGCCGACCACGACCCCGTTGTTGTCGTAGAGCAGCAGAAAGCGCTCGAGCCACCAGGACCAGGCCTTTAGCAGGAAGAACAGTGCCAGTAGCGCCGACCCGTGAACCGCAGCGGCCGACGAAAGCCCCTTCGGCGGGCGAAGCATGATGTCGCCGCGCAGCCAGTAGACGCCGCCCGCGACGATCGCGCAGCAGACGACCACTTGCAGCAGCAGGTTCTTCAGCACGATCCAGACGGGCAGCGCGAACAGATAGAAACCGATGTCCTTGCCGAAGATCGGATCGTGCGCGCCGAACGGCACCCGATGCAGGAATCGAAGCGCAACATCCCAGCTCGACATCGCACCGGCGGCGATCGCAAGCCCGAGTATGACGGCACCCGCGGCGATGACCGCGCGCCAGGGAATGCGCGACGCGACCTCCCCTGCCAGCGCCCGCAGGACATCCTCCGCACGCGTGGACGAAGCGTCCGCTACCTGCCAGACATCGACGGGCCTGGCATGACGATGCGCGAGCCACCCCGACGCGCCGATCGCGGCGGCCGACACGGCGAACACCGCGACGAACAGCAGCACCCTCGCGGACAGGATCGTCCAGAAGACGCCGGCATAGCCGATCGACGAGAACCAAAGCCAGTCGACCAGGAGACCGGTGATGCGCCCGGCGACGATCAGGCAGGCGATGACGATCGCAGCCGCGATCCCGTAGCGTCTCAGGCGTGGGACGGACGTTGCTTGCGAGCGCATCGAGGCTCCTTTGCCGGGCCGTCATGGGTGGCCGGCTGCGGCCGGACCGGGCGTGCCGCCGATCCGTCAGTGAGCATCGCGGCCGGCCGCATGTCTGAATGCTACGCCCGTTGCCGACACGTCGCCATCCGACGGCATGCGCGACATCACCGGGAACGAGCGAACGCAGTGCAGTGCACTGCAGCAGATTCGATCCCCTCGACAAGCACCCGTCGATGGCCGCTGTCGGGCGCTGTCGGGCGCAATCAGCTACGACCGTAGTGGACCGAACGCCGACCGTCTTCCCCGCGCTCCCCGGGCATCCTCGATGAACCACAAAAAAGCCACCCTCGCGGGTGGCTTGCCTGGACGCAATCAGTCTTCGATCACCCGCCTCACGCGTGCGTGCGCCGACTTGCCTCCGCATCGACCTCGCGCAGCGACTTGCCGCGCGTTTCCTTCGCAAACCCGACGCACACGATCGAGATCAGCGCGGCCGCGACGAGATACAACGCGATCGGCGTCGACGAGTGATAGCGCTCGAGCAGCGACAGCCCGATCAGCGGCGCAAGCGAGCCGGCCATCAGCGGCGCGACCTGGTAGCACAGCGACAGCGCGGTATAGCGCACGTTGGTCGGGAACATCTCGGTCATCAGTGCCGAATACGGCGAGTACGTCATCGATTCGATGAACAGGCCGAGCACGATCGCGGCCATGATGATCCAGTCGTTGCCGGTATCCTTGACATCCTCCCCTGCCTGAACGCAGGGGATTCCTACCGCTCCCAAAGCGATGATGCTTGCTTCAGATCGCCTCAGCGGGTTCCTGCTTCACGGAGCGGCCCGACTGCACCGGCTCTCCACAGGCTGCAACGCGGTGTCCCCGCGCCAAAATATTGATCGCGCCGACCACATCGGCGTTTTCCTCGAAACCGCATTCGATACAGGCGAACTGCGCCTGCGTAAGCCGGTTCTCCGCGCTCACGCAACCGCACGCCGGACACGTCCGGCTCGTGTTCGCGGACGGCACCGCAATCAGCCAGCCGCCGTTCCATGCCAGCTTGTAGTCCAGTTGGCGACGGAACTCGAACCAGCCCTGATCGAGGATGGATTTGTTCAGGCCGGACTTGGCCCGAACGTTCTTACCAGGATTCTCGGTGTTGCCCGCTGCCGATCTGGACATGTTCCGCACCTGCAAATCCTCGATACACACCATCGCGTGGTTATTGCTGATCGTGGTCGTGGCCTTGTGCAGGTAATCGCGGCGGGAGTTACCGATGCGGGAATGGATGCGCTGGATGCGGGCTTTCGCCTTCTTCCAGTTGCTGCTGAATTTCACCTTGCGGCTCATGGCCCGTTGCGCACGGCGCAACCAAGCCGCGTGCCGCTTGAAGCTGTTGAGCGGTGCGAGGAACGTGCCGTCGCTCAACGTTGCGAAGCGAGCTACGCCGACATCGATGCCGACTGCGCGGGTGGCTTGCGGCACGGGCGGATCGACCTCGCGTTGTGTCTGAATCGAGACGAACCATTTCCCGGCACTCCGGGATACCGTGGCATTGCGCAACTCACCCAATACGCCTCTGCTATTGCGGTAACGAAGCCAACCGAGCTTGGGCAGAAAGATTCGGCTGTTACCCTGATCCAGCTTGATCTGTTTCGGGTCGGGGTAGCGGAAGCTGTCGCTCTTGCCCTTCCTCTTGAAGCGCGGGAATGCTGCACGCTTGCCGAAAAAATTCTTGTAGGCCCGCTCCAGGTCCTTGAGCGCGTGCTGCAACGGGTGAACGGGTGAATCCTTGAGCCACGGCGTCTCCGACCCATTACGCCACGCAGTGAGGTGCTTTGCCATCGCCACGTAGCCGATGAACTTGCCGCCCGCGTCGTAATTCTCCTTCTGCAATGCCAGCGCCTTGTTGTAGACGAACCGGCACGATCCGGCGAAGCGGCGCATATCGCGCTGCTGCTCGCCAGTTGGCATCAGTTCGAACTTGAAGGCCTGGAGTCGCTGCATCGGGCCATTGTACATTTGGCCTCTGACGACGAACAAAGACATCCGGCGCCGGCGGTATTGCGTCTTCCTGATGCATGCGCACTTGGTCTTCGTGATCCAATACCGGCGAGACGTGTTCTCGAAATCCATACTGGCCGACATGCGCGAGATCCTTGCCAATGTTTGCAGCGACTTCGAGTCCGAGCTGGTGGAGTTCGACGGCGAAGACGACCATGTTCATCTGCTGGTGAACTATCCGCCAAAGGTATCCGTGTCGTCGCTGGTGAATAGCCTCAAGGGCGTATCCAGTCGCATGATTCGGCGGAAAAATTACCCCGGTATCCGCAAGAAGCTATGGGGTGGTGCTCTGTGGTCTCCGTCCTACTTTGCAGGAAGTTGCGGCGGTGCACCTATCGAAATTGTGCGCCAGTACATCGAACAGCAGAAAACCCCGCACTAAGCGCAGCTAAGGACGCCTGCGGCGTCCGCGCTTTCCTTCCTCGCCCTGAAGGACGAGGTTTGACGCACTTCTCGATCATCGGGAACGCGACGAAGCCCCAGCCGGCGGTCAGCACGGCGCCCGTCAGATACACGGGCTTGCGCCCGACGAGATCCGACATCAGCCCCATCAGCGGGATGAAGAAGAAGTGAATCGCGTTGGCGGCGAACATCAGCTTCAGGATCCGCGTGGTGTCGAAGCCGACGACCAGCTTCAGGTAAGTCAGCGAGAACGTGACGACCATGTAATACAGGATGTTCTCGGCGAACCGCGCGCCGATGCCGATCAGCACCTGCCGCCAGTGATACTTGAACACGTGGCCCACGCCGAGCTGCTTTTCCTGCTTCTGCGCGCGGCGCGCCTGCGCCTCCTTGAAGATCGGCGCATCGTCGACCTTGCGGCGAATCCAGAAACCGATCAGCACGAACACCGCCGAGAACCAGAATGCCGCGCGCCAGCCCCACGCCAGGAAGTCGGCCTCGGACAGCGAGCTCGACAGCACCAGCAGGATGATGGTCGCGACGAGGTTGCCGGCCGGCACGCCGGCCTGCGGCCAGCTGGCCCAGAAGCCGCGGCGGTTGTCCGGGCTGTGTTCGCTGACCAGCAGGATCGCGCCGCCCCACTCGCCGCCGAACGCGAAGCCCTGGATCAGGCGCAGCGACACCAGCAGCACCGGCGCCCAGTACCCGATCGCATCGAAGGTCGGCAGGCACCCCATCAGGAAGGTCGTGACGCCGACCACGATCAGGCTCACCTGCAGCAGATACTTGCGGCCGAACTTGTCGCCGTAGTAACCGAACACCAGCCCGCCGATCGGGCGCGCGGCGAATCCCACCGCATACAGCGCGAACGCGGCGAGCAGGCCGTCGATCGGGTTGCCCGTCTTCTTGAAGAAGTGCGTGCCGAACACCAGCGCCGACGCCGTTCCATACAGGAAGAACTCGTACCACTCCGCCACCGAGCCGACCATCGACGCCGCGACGACCCGCTTCAATTCCCGCTTCGACGCCGTGTCCTGCACGGCTGCTGCACTACCGGGCGAGACTGCCTCGCCGACCTGACTTGTCATCTCCGTATCTCCTCTCGTTGTCTTCCATTTCCCTTGGCGGGCCGGGTTCGCGCGTAAGCACGTCGAAAGATTTTATACAATACACAATCCACGCAATCTCAAAAAAGCTTTCGGCAGAAATGTGACACGCCGGGCGGCATCTGGCAGTCAGGTTCCGAGCCCGCGAGCACGATGTTTCTGATCAGAGGAAAGTACGGCAGGGACTTGTCTACGGGACGCTGACCGCGGCTCGCGGGCCGACGGGCGGGGCGTTGCGTGAATTTTCCGGTGTCGAGGGGATCGTCCGTCGCCCCCGCCCAAAGCCGCTGCGGCGCGGTTCGTCACCCTTCCCGCGGCTCCGGCACGACAACCTTCGTCACGCCCTTTTTATTTTATATTGTATAAAATATGCGGACTGGCTAGAATGACTTCCGTCGATGGCTGACTCTCGGGCGAAACCGGAGGCAACGTTTCGGCACCGAGGCAAACAAGAGGCGGCCAGCCGCCGTCCGGATCGCATGCAGCACCGACGAGACGGCGAGCGCGCGTACAGCCCAGGTTGCCAGCAATGGCAGTTGACCCTATCTGAATGTGAGGAAACGAGATGAGCGACAACATTTTTACCGGCACCATTCCGGCCCTGATGACGCCGTGCACCGCTGACCGTCAGCCGGATTTCGACGCGCTGGTGAAGAAGGGCAAGGAACTGATTGCACTCGGCATGCGCGCGGTGGTGTACTGCGGCTCGATGGGCGACTGGCCGCTGCTGACCGAAGCGCAGCGCCAGGAAGGCGTCGCGCGCCTGGTCGAGGCCGGCGTCCCGACGATCGTCGGCACCGGCGCGGTGAACTCGAAGGAAGCCGTGTCGCACGCCGCGCATGCCGCGAAGGTCGGCGCACACGGCCTGATGGTGATCCCGCGCGTGCTGTCGCGCGGCGCGTCGCCGGCGGCCCAGAAGGCGCACTTCGCCGCGATCCTGAACGCCGCGCCGAACCTGCCGGCCGTGATCTACAACAGCCCGTACTACGGCTTCGCGACCCGCGCCGACCTGTTCTTCGAACTGCGTCGCCAGCACCCGAACCTGATCGGCTTCAAGGAATTCGGCGGCGCCGCCGACATGCGCTACGCAGCCGAGAACATCACGTCGCAGGACGACAGCGTCACGTTGATGGCCGGTGTCGACACGCAGGTCTTCCACGGCTTCGTGAACTGCGGCGCCGCAGGCGCGATCACCGGTATCGGCAACGCGCTGCCGCGCGAAGTGCTGCAACTGGTCGACCTGTGCAAGAAGGCCGCGCAAGGCGACGCAGTGGCGCGCGTGCGTGCGAAGGAACTGGAAGCGGCGCTGGCCGTGCTGTCGTCGTTCGACGAAGGCTGCGACCTGGTCCTGTTCTACAAGCACCTGATGGTGCTGAACGGCGACAAGGAATACACGCTGCACTTCAACGAAACCGACGCCCTGAGCGACGCGCAGCGCAACTACGCGGAAGCGCAGTACACGCTGTTCCGCAACTGGTACGCGAACTGGTCGAAGAGCATCGCGTAAGCGCGTTCGTACGAAACCGTTCGATACGCAGCCATGAAACGGCTGCGTGACGACAACGAAAAGCCACGGAGCACTCCGTGGCTTTTTTCATTCGCGCTGCGCGCTGCAACCGCGCGCCTGCTGGATCAGTGCTGCTGCACGGCCGCCCCACTCGCGCGCTCCTGTTCCGTGATCTCCGTGCGGCAATGGCCGATCATGTACAACGCACCGGCCGCGGCGAGCGCCGGCACCGCCAACAAGCTGAACACGTCGCCGAAGTGCCAGCCGAGCCCCATCAGCATCGCGCCGGCGAACGCACCGGCCACGCCGCCGATTCGTCCGATGCCGAGCATCCATGCCACGCCCGTCGCGCGGCAGCGCGTCGGATACAGGCTCGCCGCATAGGCCGACATCGACGTCACCGCGCTCGTCACCACGGTGCCGCACAGGAAAATCAGCGTGCCGAGCCACGCGGCATGCCCGATCGTGCGGCTCGCCACGAGCACCAGCAGCGCCGCCACGACATACGCGCAGACGATCGTCCGGTTCGGATTGAAGCGGTCCATCAGCCATCCGGCGCCGAGGTTGCCGAGCACGCCGCCGAGCGGGAACAGCGAGGTCATCAACGCACCGCCTTCGGCGCTGAAACCGGCGTCGCGAAGCAGCGTCGGCATCCAGTTGGTCAGCAGGTAATAGATCAGCAGTCCCATGAAATAGGCCGCCCACAGCATCAGCGTGCGCGAACGGAACTGCGCGGATACCACCTGCGCGAGCGCGGACGCCCCGCCCGTTTGCGTTCGCGCGCCGGCGGCCACGAACGTGCAGTCGTCGAAGCGCTCGCGCGGTGCGATCCGCGCGAGGATGCGCGCGATGCGCGCATGCGTGCCCGGTCGCGCCGCGAGATACTGCGCGGACTCGGGCAGCAGCATCACGAGCGCGACCGCCAGCGCGAGCGGCCCGATCCCGCCCGCGGTCAGCACGCTTTGCCAGCCGAACTGCGGAATCAGCCACGCGGACGTGACGCCGCCCACCGCGAGCCCGCACGAGAAACCGCAGAACATCGCGTTGACGGCCACGCCGCGGATCCGGGCCGGCGCGTACTCCGACATCAGCGTGACGGCGTTCGGCATCGCCGCGCCCAGGCCGAGCCCGGTCAGGAAGCGGAACGCAGTCAACGCTTCGATCGACTGCGCATGCGCGGACACCATGCTCCACGCGCCGAAACACGCAACCGACAGCACGAGCACGGTCTTGCGACCGAGCCGGTCCGCGCACGGGCCGGCGGCGAGCGCGCCGATGCCGAGCCCGGCCAGCGCCGCGCTCATCACGGGGCCGAGCGCGCTGCGCGCGATGCCCCAGTCGTGCGTCAGCGCGGGCGCGATGAAGCCGATCGCGGCCGTGTCGTAGCCGTCGGCGGCCACGACCAGGAAGCACAGGATCAGGATCAGCCACTGACAGGGGGAAAAGCGCTCGGCGTCGATGAACGACTGCACGTCGAGCGTACGCGGGGGGGTTTTCATCGTATGTCTCCTTCGATCCGGTCGCAGGACGGTGCCGATGCACCGCCCGCGCGCGGACCTGTTCATGGTCATTGTCGAGTTGTGAATCCGGTGCCCGGATGAGCGGCGCACGTCAGCCGGGCGGTGATTCCGCAGCGCCGTAGGCCTGCCAGCCGCCGTCGACGTTCAGCACGGTGCCGGTGACGTAGCTCGCCGCGTCCGATGCGAGGAACGCGATCGCGGCCGCGATCTCGTCGGGCTCGGCGAGGCGGCCGAGCGGCGTGCGGCGCTCGATCGCCGCGCGATCGAGCTGGCCGTTGCGCGCGAGCGTGTCGACCAGTTCGGTCGCGACGTAGCCGGGCGCGACGGCATTGACGCGCACGCCGGCGCGCGCCCATTCGCATGCCATCGATCGCGTCAGCGACGCGATCGCAGCCTTGGCCGCGCCGTATGCATTGCGCGTCGGAATCCCGCCCTGCCCGGCGATCGAGCAGAGATTGACGATCGCGCCGGCACGCTGCGCGAGCATCACGCGCGCGACTTCGCGGCTCGCGACGAACGTCCCGCGCACGTGCACCGCCAGCAGCCGGTCGAACGCCGCCGCCGACTGCTCGACGGTCGGCGCGTTCTGCTCGCCGATTCCGGCGTTGTTGACGAGCACGTCGATCCGGCCGAAGCGCTCGACGACGGTTCGCATCAGCGCGACCACGTCGTCTTCGCTCGCGACGTCGGCACGCAGGCCGAGATGTTCGGGCCCGAGTGCGGCCGCGCGTTCCGCTGCACGTTCACCGTGCAGGTCGGCGATCGCGACGCGGTAGCCGGCGGTCGCGAGCCGCATCGCGCACGCCCAGCCGATGCCGTGCGCGCCGCCCGTGACGATTGCGACGCGTGTCACGCGGGTGTCGTCCATGTCGTGTCCCGGTTTGATCGTCATGGGCTCAGCGCGTCAGGTACGCGAGGCTCGGAAACTCGACGCGGCGGATGATGCGGCTCTCCTGCGCGACGATCAGGTGGCCCGACGCCTGCAGATACGCAGGCCAGTCCGGATCGGCATCGCGCGCGGTGCGCCGCGCGTCGTAGTCGGCGATGCTGTCGTAGCCCCACAGATGGACGACCTGGTTCAACGCGCCGATGTCGCTCATGTAGAAGCCGACGGGCGCGCCGAGATACTTGACCTGGATCGGCATCGCGAGCCGGTCGAAGATCTCGATGAACTCCGCCATGCCGCGCGGGCGAATCGTGTAGATGCGATGGTCGATGAAGAATTTCGCGGTTGTCATGGTCGGCTCCGGATTCAGGCGGTCGCGCGCGCGGCGGCGGGATGCGGCGCGGCAGTGGGCGGGGGTGGCTCTGCGACGTCGGTGCGCTCGCCAAGGTCGTCGAGCCCAGCGATATGGCGTGCGCTCAGATAGCCGAACGTCATGATCGGCCCGAGCGTGATCCCCGCGCCCGGATAGTTGCCGCCCATGATGCTGGCGCGATCGTTGCCGACCGCATACAGGCCGGCGATCGGCCGGTCGGCGGCGGCGAGCACCTGGCCGACCGCGTTGGTCCGGATGCCGTCGAAGGTGCCGAGGTCACCCATCACGACCTTCAGCGCGTAATACGGCCCGTCGCCGAGCGGCGCGACGCACGGATTCGGACGATGGTCGGCGTCGCCGAGATAACGGTTGAACGACGTCGTGCCGCGGCCGAATTCGGGATCCTCGCCGCGCGCAGCATCGCGGTTGTAGCGCCGCACGGTCGCCTCCAGATTCGCCGCATCGATGCCGGCGCGCTGCGCGAGTTCGGCCAGCGTGCGCCCCTGCACGAGATAGCCGTTGCGCAGCAGCGGCCCGAGCGGCACGGGTGCGGGCTTCGCGAAGCCGAGCCCGTATTTGCGGATCGTCGCGTGATCGCACACGAGCCACATCGCGGTCTCGGTCTCGTCGCGGCATGCGGCGATCATCGCGGCGCCGACGTCGTGATACGAATTCGATTCGTTCGTGAAACGCGTGCCGCGCCGGGTCACGCCGATGACGCCGGGCTTGTAGCGATCGAGCAGATGCGGAAACACACCGAAGCGGCCGTCGCCGAGCGGCACGCGCGAGACGGGCATCCATGCGGCCGGTTGCGGATAGCGGATCTCGACGCGGCCGCCCGCGCGCTCGGCGAGTTTCGCGCCGTCACCGGTGTTGCCGCCCGGCACCGGCGATACATGCTCGCCGCCGCGCGCCACGTGCGGATAAGCACGCGCGATGCGCGCGACGTCGTGCGAGAAGCCGCCGCTCGCGAGCACGACCGCGCGGCGCGCGGTGATGCGATACGTCGCGCCGTCGGCCCCGACCGTCGCGCCGGCGATGCGTGCGCCGTCCGCGACGAGTTCGCGTGCGGGCGTGTTCGTCAGGATCGGAATCCCGAGATCCAGCGCGGACTTCGCGAGGCGCGCGGCGAGCGCATTGCCGCTCGTGATCTGCACGCCGCGCCGGTACAGCGCGAGATCCTTCAGATGCGCGGCAAGCCGCTTCGTCACGTACCACGCCGACTGGAGCGAGCGCGTCGCGTTGAAGAAGTGCTTCAGGTCCGCGTTCGACGAATTGAACATCATCCCGATGAACGTGATCGTCTTCAGCGGCGGACGCAGGCGCTCGAGATCGCGCCCGAGCCCGCGCGCATCGTACGGCGCGGCAACGACCGAGCGGCCGATGTCGACGCCGCCGGGCATGTCCGGGTGATAGTCGGGATACAGCGTCGGCACGAATTTCACGTCCGTCTCGCGCTCGAAGAAATCGAGCATGCGCGGCCCGTGCTCGAGAAACGCGTCGATCGCCGCATCGTCGTAGAACTCGCCGGTCTCGCCGCGCAGATACGTGCGGGCCGCATCGCGCGTATCCTGCACGCCGTTTGCGCGCGCATGGCGATTGCCGGGGATCCACAGCACGCCGCCGGAAAATGCGGTCGTGCCGCCGAAGCATGCTTCCTTCTCGACGACGATCACGTCGAGCCCCGCCTTGCGCGCGGTAATGGCGGTGGACAGGCCGCCCGCTCCCGATCCGATCACGAGCAGATCGCACGTGACCTGCTTCGAGTGCTGCCGATCGTTCATCATGTCTTCCTCCGTCTCTTGAATAACTGCGTCGCCGAGCTCGTGCTGCGCGCCGTGCGTGCAGCGCGGCAAGGCCGCGAATCAGCGTGCGCCGGCACCGGCCTCGTAGCCGGGCCGCGGCACGAGATCCATCAGCATCGCGTCGAGGCCGCCGTCGACCACCAGCTCCGCGCCATTCACGTATGCCGCACGCGGGCTCGCGAGAAACGCGACGACGTTCGCGATGTCGTCGGGCCGGCCGATACGGCGGTTCGCGGTCATCGCGCTGCGGCGTGCCTCGATGTCGCCGCTCGCATAGAACGACTCGGACAGCGGCGTGCGGATCATGCCCGGGCACACGGTATTGCTGCGGACGCCGCGCGGCCCCCACTCCGCCGCCAGTTGCCGCGCGAGCATCGCGACCGCCGCCTTGCTCGCGCTGTAGGCGCCGCTGTACGTCTGCGGGTGGCGCGCCGCGATCGACGCGACATGCACCAGCGCACCCGAGCCGCGCGCGAGCATCGCGCGCCCGAATGCTTGCGAACACAACATGTAGCCGGTGAGATTGACCTGCAGCATCGCGTTCCATGCGTCGAGGCCGATGCTCTCGATGCCGCCGGCACGCAACAGGCCGGCGTTGTTCACGAGCACGTCGACGGGGCCGAGGTCGCACGCCACGCGTTCGGCGGCCTGGGTCACGCTGGCGGCGTCGCCGATATCGCAGCCGATGGCGACGACGTCGCCGCCGGCCGTGCGCAGCCGCTCGGCGATCGCGATGGTGCCGTCCGCGTCGCGGTCGAGCAGCGCGACCCGCGCGCCGGCCGCCACGAACGTTTCAACGATCGATGCGCCGATACCGCCCGCGGCCCCCGTCACGACACACACCTGCCCGTCGAGACGAAGCCAGTCCTGCTGTTGATTGTTCGCTTGCGATATCATTAGGTATCCTTCCGAAATAGGCTGGAAACGTCCGGATCGATCCGGCACACGCTGCCCGAACGTCGCGCGTCGCGTCAGTGGCAAGCGCTACGTCGATGGGAAAAGTATAGGAGCGCGCATCGCGCGAAAATTGGACAAACGCCGCAAGCAACAGGACAATTTGTACACAGGAGGCCGCGCGGCATGAGGAGAATCCCTAACTACGATCTGTATGGCGAATCGGCTCGTCCGTCCTGGTACGACGCGTTCAACTTCGAATGGATACCGGAGCGCAGCCGGCCGAACGACTGGCATATCGCCGCGCACCGTCACGACGCGCTATTGCAGATTTTGTACATCCGCGGCGGGCAGGGGCATGTCGTGATCGAGAGCGGGAAGCACACGTTCGCGCCGCCGTGCCTCGTGCTGCTGCCCGCGCAGACGGTCCATGCGTTCGAGTTCTCGCCGCAGATCGACGGCCTGGTGATCACGGTCGTGCAGCGCGCGCTCGAAACGCTGGTCAAGACCGCCGCGCCGGGCGCGCTGTCGATCCTGCAACGCGCGGCGGTGATTCCGGTCAAGGAGCCAGACGCGAGCGCGTCGATGCTGATGCCGTTGTTCGCGTTGCTCGAACAGGAATTCCGCAGCACCTCACGCGGGCGAGGCGCGGCCGGGATGGCGTTGCTGGTGGCGTTGGTCGTGCATGTCGCGCGCCTGAGCGATCTCGCGGCTGCGCCGTCGCATGCCGGCACCGATCGGCGCGCCACGTTGCTGCGGCGTTTTCGCGAACTGATCGACACGCATTTTCGCGAGCATCGGCCGGTGGAATTCTATGCGGACCGGCTCGGCGTGACGGCCGCGCAGCTTGCGCGCGTGTGCCGGGAGGAGTTGGGCATCTCGACGACGGCGGTCGTCAACGCGCATCTGATTCGCGAAGCGCAGCGCGATCTGGTTTATTCGAATCTGAGCGTGAAGCAGATCGCGCACGAGATGGGGTTTGCGGACAGCGCGTATTTCAGCCGCTATTTCCGCAAGCAGACCGGCCTGACGCCGGGCGAATTCAGGGAATCGGCCCATCGCGACCTGATGCCGGGCCGCTCGTGAACGGGCCGGGCGGTGCTGGCGATGCAGGCGATGCAGGCGGTCGCGGCTCCCGAATGCCGCGACCGCAACAGCCGGCTCGATCGCCGCGCGTCAGACCGCGACCGCGCCGACGTAGTTTTCGGCCATCGCCATCGCCGCCGTGCGCGATGTCGTCACGTGCTCGAGTTCGGCCACCTGCAAACGCTGCTCGAACGGCGACGCGTCGTCGAGACGATGCATCATGCGCGTCATCCAGTACGAGAAGTGTTCGGCGCGCCAGATCCGGCGCAGCGCGGTTTCGCTGTAGGCGTCGAGCAGGTCGGTGCGCGCTTCGTCGTAGAACGCCTGCAGCGCGGACGTCAGGATGCGCACGTCCGACACCGCTAGATTGAGGCCCTTCGCGCCTGTCGGCGGCACGATGTGCGCGGCGTCGCCGGCAAGGAACAGGCGGCCGTGCTGCATCGTGGTCGACACGAAGCTGCGCATGCCGACGATGTTCTTCTGGAAAATCCGCCCTTCCACGACCTGCCGGCCATCGGCGGAGTCGACGCGCGCGTGCATCTCGGCCCAGATGCGATCGTCGGACCATTGGTCGACCGAATCCTTCGGGTCGCACTGGAAATACATGCGCTGCACGTTCGGCGAGCGCGTGCTGACGAGCGCGAAGCCGCGTTCGTGGCGCGCATAGATCAGTTCGTCCGACGACGGCGGCGCCTCGACGAGAATGCCGAACCAGCCGAACCGAAACACGCGCTCATAGTCCTGCCGCAAGGCGGCGGGGATCATCGTGCGCGATACGCCCTGCGAGCCATCGCAGCCGATCACGAAGTCGCAGTCGAGCGTCTGTTCGACGCCGTCGTGCACGAAGCGAATCGACGGCGCATCGGTCTCGATGCCGGCAATCGTCGTCCCGGACACGTTGAAGTACAGCGCGCCGCCGGCCGCCACGCGCGCGGCCACGAGATCCTTCAGCACCTCGTGCTGCGCATAGACGGTGATCGCCTTGCCGGTCAGTTCGGTCAGGTCGATGCGGCGGCGCTTGCCTTCGAATGCCAGTTCGAACCCGTGATGCAGCGCGCCTTCCGCCTTCATCCGGTCGCCGACGCCCGATTCGGTCAGCACGTCCATCGTGCCCTGTTCGAGCACGCCGGCGCGGATGGTGGATTCGATCTGTTCGCGGCTGCGCGACTCGAGCACGACCGACTCGATGCCGCGCAGATGAAGAAGATGGGAAAGCAGCAGGCCCGCGGGCCCAGCGCCGATGATGCCGACTTGCGTACGCATGAATGTCTCCGGTTGGGATTGATTTTGCGCAAGTGTGGCGGCGACGCGTGCTATCCCGCAACGCGATATCCGGAATATGGACTATCTCGATAATGGATAAAGGCGGGCGCGCGCGGCACGTCCCGGGCCGCGCGCATCCATCCGTTCAGGGCTTCGCCGGCGCCGGCCGCGACTCCATCCCGTCGATCTTCGCGAGCAGCGCATTGCCGAGCTTCGTCAGATGGCGCGGCATGCCGGGGATCGCCAGCAGCGCCTCGATCCGCTCGCGCCAGTAACTCGGGTGACTCACGCGCATCGCAACCGGCATCACCGCCGCGCCGGTATCGGCATCGCTTTCCAGCAGCGCGACCATTCTCTCGATATGAGAGAGCTCGCGCTCCACATAGTCTCTCGTCAGCATGTGATTGCCACTCCCCGAAACACAGCACCCGGCCTGTCTTCATCGGCGCATCGCCGCATGGTCCTTTCGCTCGACGCGTCGTCCTCGTTTCGCTTCACGGTACGCGCGTCGTATGTCAGAAAAACGCCCGGCAGCACGACGATTTTCTTCATATCGTCGGATCATCGTGCCGCGCGCGTCACGTCCACGGCCCCGCTCTTCGTTGCCGATCGTAGACACTCTGCATCGCGACGGCATCCCCAAAATTGAGGACGCCTGCCGGAATCGATCGCACCGCATCCGCGCGACACGCCGGCATGCCCGACCCGGCGAACGCGATGCGACGACACGCGCAACGTAGCGCGTGCGGAAACTGGGGAACGGGGATGTCCAGGATTTGCCCGGCCGACGCGTCGATCTCGGCGCTCTGCACGCCCGCCGTCGATCCCGAGCAATGGGACGTCGCGCTCAAGGCCCTCATGGCGCTCGCCGACGCGTGGGCGGCGAACTGCTTCGTGCGCGACGCGCGCACCGGCACCGGCGTCCGTTCTCGCTCCCACGCGCGGAACCGGCCATCGCGAACGGCATTGCCGGCGGCCTGACGCCGGCCGGGTACGCGGCATGCAACGGCGTGCAGATCCGCACCGTGCGCAGCCAGATCAAGGCGGTCTTCGCGAAGACGGGCGTGCGACGTATTGCCGATCTCGTCGCGCTGTTCGGCGACTGAATACTCAGCGGCGCCGGCCGCGCGCACCTTTGATCTTGCCCGTGCCCGCCGGCTCTGCCGCGGTCATCCGGTCGAGTTGCCGGACGATCTCCGCGCGCAGTTCCGCCGAAATCTCCACGCTGTCGAGCAGCTCCGAGATCCACAGCCCGTCGGCCGCGAGCCGGCAGATCATCAGCGTCGCCGCCCGTTCGAGCGGCACCGGGTCCGGCCGCGTCCACTCGCGCATCGGCACCGACCAGCGCGCACGCGTCTCCTGCTCGGTGATCATCGACGCGACCAGCACGCGCAGCACGTCGGTGCTCGCGGCCGGCTGCGCGGTGTCGAGCACCGCATGCAGATACGCGCGCGCCGCCGCGCCGTCGCCGTGCGAATCGGCCGCGCGGCGTGCGGCCATCTGCGTCGCGAAGCGTTCGGTCGCCTGCCCGAACAGCGCGTCGAGCAAGCCCTGCTTGTTCGCGAAGTGATACTGCAGCGCGCCTTTCGTCACGCCTGCGCGCTCGGCGACCGCGTCGAGCGTCAACGCGGCCACGCCGTGATGAGTCGCGATTTCCGACGCGGCTTCCAGCAGCTGCGCGCGCACCTGCTCCGGCGCCTTTTTACGCCGCACGCCGGCGACGGGCGCGGAATCACGCGCGGAAGCAGGCACGGAACCGGCCACAGCCGGTACGCCGGACGCCTGCGGGCCGGCCGGTTCGGCCGTGTCGGCGGGCGCGGGAATGTCGTGCAGAGCGGGTTCGGGGCGTTTCTTCATGGCGGCGATGTTAGCACCCGCGGTCTCGAGATAAACATTCCGGCTGGATGGTATGATCCGCCGCATGAATAATCCCGCCCCCTCCTCCTGGTCGGCGCTCGACACCGCGATCGCCCGCGGCCGCGACGCGCTGATGCGTCTTCAGCAGCCCGACGGCAGCTGGTGTTTCGAACTCGAATCCGACGCGACGATCACCGCGGAATACATCCTGATGATGCATTTCATGGACAAGATCGACGACGCGCGCCAGGAGAAGATGGCGCGCTACCTGCGCGCGATCCAGCGGCTCGACACGCATGGCGGGTGGGATCTGTACGTCGACGGCGACCCGGACGTGTCGTGCAGCGTGAAGGCGTACTTCGCGCTGAAGGCCGCCGGTGACAGCGAGCAGGCGCCGCACATGGTCCGCGCGCGCGACGCGATCCTGAAGCTCGGCGGCGCGGCACGCGCGAACGTGTTCACGCGCATCCTGCTCGCGACGTTCGGCCAGGTGCCGTGGCGCGCGGCGCCGTTCATGCCGGTCGAATTCGTGCTGTTCCCGAAGTGGGTGCCGATCTCGATGTACAAGGTCGCGTACTGGGCGCGCACGACGATGGTGCCGCTGCTCGTGCTGTGCTCGCTGAAAGCGCGTGCGCGCAACCCGCGCAACATCGCGATCCCCGAGCTGTTCGTCACGCCGCCCGACCAGGAGCGTCAGTACTTCCCGCCCGCGCGCGGGATGCGCCGCGCGTTCCTCGCGCTCGATCGCGTGGTGCGTCACGTGGAGCCGCTGCTGCCGAAACGCCTGCGGCAACGCGCGATCCGGCACGCGGAAGCGTGGTGCGCGGCGCGCATGAACGGCGAGGACGGGCTCGGCGGGATCTTTCCGCCGATCGTGTACAGCTACCAGATGATGGACGTGCTCGGCTACCCGGACGATCATCCGCTGCGCCGCGACTGCGAGAACGCGCTCGAAAAGCTGCTGGTCATGCGGCCCGACGGCAGCGTGTACTGCCAGCCGTGCCTGTCGCCGGTATGGGACACCGCGTGGAGCACGATGGCGCTCGAGCAGGCGCGTGGCGTGGCCGCGCGCGACGCCGGCGAGCCGGCAGGCTCACAGAATGAACTCGACGCTGAACTCGACGCACGCATCGCCCGCGCATACGACTGGCTCGCCGAGCGCCAGGTGAATGACCTGCGCGGCGACTGGATCGAGAACGCGCCCGCCGACACGCAACCGGGCGGCTGGGCGTTCCAGTATGCGAACCCGCACTACCCCGACATCGACGACACCGCGGTCGTCACCGCGATGCTCGACCGCCGTGGCCGCACGCACCGCAACGCGGACGGCTCGCACCCGTATGCAGCGCGCATCGCACGCGCACTCGACTGGATGCGCGGGCTGCAATCGCGCAACGGCGGCTTCGCGGCGTTCGACGCCGACTGCGACCGCCTGTACCTGAACGCGATCCCGTTCGCCGATCACGGCGCGCTGCTCGATCCGCCGACCGAGGATGTATCGGGCCGCGTGCTGCTGTGCTTCGGTGTCACGAAGCGCGCGGCCGACCGCGCGTCGCTCGCGCGCGCGATCGACTACGTGAAGCGCACGCAGCAGCCCGACGGCAGCTGGTGGGGCCGCTGGGGCACGAACTACCTCTACGGCACGTGGAGCGTGCTGGCCGGGCTCGCGCTCGCGGGCGAAGACCCGGCGCAGCCGTACATCGCCCGCGCGCTCGCCTGGCTGCGCGCGCGTCAGCACGCGGACGGCGGCTGGGGCGAGACGAACGACAGCTACATCGACCCGGCGCTCGCCGGCACCAATGCGGGCGAAAGCACGTCGAACTTCACCGCGTGGGCGCTGCTCGCGCAGATGGCGTTCGGCGACTGCGAATCCGACTCGGTGAAACGCGGCATCGCGTATCTGCAATCGGTGCAGCAGGACGACGGCTTCTGGTGGCACCGCTCGCACAATGCGCCGGGCTTTCCGCGCATCTTCTACCTGAAGTATCACGGCTATACCGCGTACTTTCCGCTGTGGGCGCTCGCGCGCTATCGGCGTCTGGCCGGCGCTGCGCTGGCCGGTACGTCTTCGTCCAATGGGGCCGGCGTGTCGGCCTCCCGCACCGCGGACACCGCGCTCGCCTGAGCCTGAGCCTGAGCCTGAGCCTGAGCCTGAGCCTGAGCGTGTGCGTGTGCATGAGCACGAGCGCAAGCACGAGTCCGAACTCGAGCGGCAACGCGCGCGATCTTCCCTCCCGCGCGCGGGAGGTGCCGCGCGTTCCTCGAGCTCGATCGCGTGACACGCGGAGCGCATGAATGGCGCGGACGGGCTCGGCGGGAGCTTTCCGCCGATCGCGTCCTGCTACCGGATGTAGGGTGTGTCCGCCCTCTCGGACGATCATCCGCCGCAACGCGACTGCGAAAACGCACGGGAAAAGCGGCTGATCACGCGGTCTGACAGCGAGCCAATCGATCGCCGGCGGGAAACAAGATCCTCGTACGGGGCGTTTTCGCCGCACCCTGCCTTAAACGCTTCGACTCGATCCGGAATTCCAGAGCAAATCTCGCAATTCCGTCAATCACCGGAGTCGACACTGTCTGATCTACGATTTCAGCCTGCTGCGCTGCCACCACACACTGAACAATCGTAAGTCTCGTTTCATTTGAAAAAATGTCGCGAATCCGGCGCCCCCTGCTTCCTCCTCACCCCGGCGTCGTGGCTACCACAAGAGCCTTGAGCGCGAAATTCGGGCCCCGTTCGTAAAGCAATTTCGCCAAACGGATCAAGCACGAAAGCCCGCTGTTCGAGTAAGCGCGGCCGCCCCGCCGCCTTTGGCGGAGTCATAAGCCAGGCGTCTTTTTACATCATCTTTCGTTTCGCGACGTTATTGCCGGCTTTCCGTTGCAATTCGGTAACTATGTTGTAGCCTTCTGGTCCTGCTCCGCTTTTGATGACACTCATGACCGACCTGCTTACTGTCGTGACGATGGCGCGAATCGCTCGCCGAACACGATGGCAAACGGATTCATCGCCGATTTCCAGTCGAAGGCAGTGCGATCGGCGGCGAAACTCACATCATATGAAAATAGAATTTGATGGCTGGACAGTTCCTCGCGCCAAAGGCAAGGGAGATCCACGGCACAACAGGCTGAATTCGATGTGCCGGTCCTGCGGATCAGGCTTCAGATCCAAAGTTCAATTTGCTTTAAACTTGGCGAATTAGGCATAGCCAATCATTATCTCGATCATTTCGGCAAAAAGCCGCATATCATGTTTGCAGTACAACCCGCGGAGGAAAGCATGGCTACATACAAGGAACTGAAGGCTCAAATGGACGCACTGGCGGAGAAAGCGGAAACCGCCCGTCTCACCGAGCTCCAGGCTGTAATCGAAGACATCCGTACCAAGGTCGCAGAGTACGGAATTACCGAAAAAGACATCTTCGGTGTTCGTCGGGATCGAGCGGCGGCAAAAAAGCCGGCGCCGGTGAATGCGAAGTATCGCGATCCCAAGACTGGCGCAACCTGGTCGGGCCGTGGCCGCGCGCCCGCATGGATCAAGGATGCCAAGAACCGGAATCGATTCCTGATTCAGGAATGAACCATTCCGGCTAACGCCGCAGCTCGATCAGCGGCAACACACTCATCGAACGCCGATCATGTGTTTCGGCAATGCACGTCGTCGCGTCGATGAAGCCGCTCGCAAGGAGCGCTAAAGCGAGCGTAGTGGCACCCTACGCTCGCTTGTGTGCTCGCCCGTGCAACCGCAAGACGCCGAACACCCCGCTACGTGTGGGCAAACACCCGCCTGCATTGCGATACGGGCCAGGCATGATCGACGGGCAACGGCCAATCGGTGCGGCGCAATCGCGATCCGCTCCCCCGCTCTCCCCGCTCATGCGTCGCGCCGATCCCGCATCCGCGCAAACGCCTCCCGCAAATCCGTGCAGAACGCATCGCCGATCATCGACAGCGGCTGCGACGCGGACGTTACCAGATAGAAGTGATCGGGCACGGCCGGCTCGAACGGCTTGACGGCCACGCGATGGCCCGCATACGCGGCCGTCACCGGATCGATCAGCGCGACGCCCGCACCATTCGCGACGAACGCGACGATCGTCTGCGACAACTGCGCCTCGATCGACAGCACGCGCGACACGCCGGCCTCGACGAACACGCGGTCGATCGCGCTGCGCGCCTCGAAGCTCGGCGGAAACGAGATGAACGATTCGTCGCGCAGGTCGGCCGGCCGCACCACGCGCTTGCGCGCGAGCCGGTGCCCGCGCGGCACGATGCAGCACATCGCGCTTTCCGCGAGCCGCTCGCCGCGCACCGCCGGATGCGGCACCGGCTCGGCGATCAGCCCGACGTCGCATTGCCCCGACGCAACCTTGTCGACGACCGTCGACGCGCTGTGCGCGAGCAGCGTGATGTCGACACCCGGATGCGCGCCCGCGAAGCGAGTGACAAGCTCCGGCAGCAGGTCGAGTGCGACCGCCGGCGAGCCGGCCACGCGCAGCGTGCCGCGCCGCATCGCGCGGATCTGCTCGGCGGCCTGCGCGACGCGATCGAGCCCGACGAATGCGCGCTCGACTTCCTCGTACAGCACGCGCGCCTGCGCGGTCGGCGTGAAGCGCCCCTGCTGGCGCTCGAACAGCACGAAGCCGACGCGATCCTCGAGGTCGGCGATCAGCCGGCTCACGGCCGGCTGCGAGATATGCAGATCGCGCGCCGCGCGCGTGACGGTATGACGCTGCATCACCGCGCGGAATGCTTCGATCTGACGAATCCTGAGTGAAGGCGTGGTCATAACACTGGATTATGGATCGTTGATCAAGCTGTATTGGACAGTCTATTTTGCCTGCCCGAATATCGGTTCAGCAACGTCACACACGCAAGGAACCGCGCCACCATGCCCCATAACATGCAGACATCGACCCGATGCCGCCGGAGCCGCACATGACCGTGCGCGGCTTCGACGTCGTCGTGGCCGGCGGCGGCCTCGTCGGCATGGCGCTCGCGTGGGGCATCGCGCGCCTCGGCAAGCGCGTCGCCGTGTGCGACGGCGACGACATCGCGTTTCGCGCGGCACGCGGCAACTTCGGGCTGGTGTGGGTGCAGGGCAAGGGCGGACGCTGCCTGCCCTACGCGCGCTGGTCGCGCGAATCGTCCGCGCGCTGGGGCGCGTTCGCCGCGCAGCTGCGGCGCGAAACCGGCGTGGACTGCGGGTTCGAACGCCCGGGCGGCATCGAACTGTTCGAGCACGACGCCGAGCTGGCCAGCGCGACCGATCTGCTCGCGTCACTGCATCGCCAGGATGCGGCGCTGTCGTACGAAGTGCTCGATCCGGCCGCGCTGCGCAAACGGATTCCCGCCGCGTCGCCGGCGCTGGCCGGCGCGCTGTGGTCGCCGAACGACGGTCATGCGAATCCGCTCTACACGCTGCGCGCGATGCTGCAGGCGTTCGTGCAGCGCGGCGGCGTCTATCTGCCGCGCAACGCGGTCGACGAGATTCGTCCGCGCGCCGGACACTTCGAGATCGACACGCGCGAAGGCCGCCTCGAGGCCGGGCGCGTCGTGCTCGCGGCCGGCCTCGACAACGCGCGGCTCGCGCCGATGGTCGACATGGTCGCGCCGATCTCGCCGCTGCGCGGCCAGATCATGGTCACCGAGCGGCTTGCACCGTTTCTCGACTATCCGACGCTGGTCGTCCGGCAAACGCCGGAAGGCTCGGTGCTGCTCGGCGACTCGGCAGAAGACGTCGGCTTCGACGACGGCCAGACGCGCCCCGCGATGGTCGACATCGCGCGCCGCGCCCGCGCCGCGTTCCCGGCGCTCGCGCAGGCGCGCGTCGTGCGCGCGTGGGGCGCGCTGCGCATCATGACGCCCGACGGCCTGCCCGTCTACGAAGCGTCGGCCACGCATCCCGGCGCGTTCGTCGCGATCTGCCACAGCGGCGTGACGCTCGCGGCCGCGCATGCCGATCTCGTCGCGCCGTGGATCGCGGGCGACGCCGCGCCCGCCGACCTGTCCGCCTTCAACACCGCGCGCTTCGCCGCGCCCACGGTTACCCGGCATGTTTGATTCCATCGTCCCCGCCGCGACGCGCGAACGCGTGCGCATCCACATCGACGGCGCGCCGCACGACGTGCCCGCCCATTACAGCGTCGCGGCCGCGCTGCTCGCCGCCGGCACCCTCGCCTGCCGCGCGAGCGCCGTGAGCGGCGCGCCGCGCGGCCCGTTCTGCATGATGGGCGTGTGCTTCGACTGCCTCGTCGAAGTCGACGGCGTGCCGAACGTGCAGGGCTGCATGACGCCCGTGCACGACGGCATGCAGGTGCGTGCGATGCACGGCAAGGCGAGGCTCGCATGACGCGCCGCCAGTGTGACCTGCTGATCGTCGGCGCCGGGCCGGCCGGCATGGCGGCGGCCGTGGCCGCGCGCACGGCCGGGCTGTCGGTCGTCGTCGCCGACGAGGGCCGCGCGCCCGGCGGCCAGATCTATCGCAACGTCGCCGACGCGCCCGCGGATCTCGCGCGCTGGCTCGGCAAGGATTACGCGGCCGGCCGCCCGCTCGTCGACGGCCTGCTCGCGAGCGGCGCGCTGTATCTGCCGCGCAGCATGGTGTGGCAGGTCGCGTTCGAACCGGAGCCGGTCGCGATGCTCACGCAGAGCGGTCCATCGGGCGGCACGCTCGACATCGGCGCACGCGCGGTGCTGATCGCCACCGGCGCGCAGGAGCGCCCGTGGCCGGTGCGCGGCTGGACGCTGCCGGGCGTGATGGGCGTCGGCGCCGCGCAGACCTTGCTGAAATCGTCGGGGCTCGCGCCGTCGGCCGACACCGTGCTCGCGGGCAGCGGCCCGCTGCTGTGGCTGTTCGCCGCGCAGTTGCTGAATGCGGGCCGGCGCGTGCGCGCGCTGGTCGACACGACGCCGCGCGATGCGTGGCGCCGCGCGCTCCCGCATGCGCTGCCGGCACTGCACGGCGCCGATTATCTGCTCAAGGGCTGGCGCATGCTGCGCGCGGTGAGTAACGCAGGCATTCCCGTCTATCGCGGCGCAACCGATATCAGTATCGACGGCGACGGCCACGCGGAACGCCTCCGCTTTCGCGACGAAGACGACATCGCGCAATCGCTCGACACGTCGCTCGTGCTGCTGCATCAAGGCGTGATTCCGTCGACGCAACTCGCCCGCTCGCTCGGCTGCGCCCATGAATGGGACGAACACGCGGCATGCTGGCGGCCGACATGCGATGCACGCGGCCGCAGCAGCGTCGCGCAGGTATGGATCGCCGGCGACGGTGCGGGCATCGGCGGCGCGCAAGCCGCGGCCCGCGCGGGCGAAGTGTCGGCGCTCGACATCGCGGCCGCGCTCGGCGCACTCGATCGTCGCCGGCAAGCCGAACGCGAGCGCCCGGCGCTGCGTGCGTGGCGCCGCCATCTCGCGGTGCGCCCGCTGCTCGATGCGTTGTACACGCCGCCGGCCGCGCTGCGCCGCCCCGACGGCGACACGATCGTCTGCCGCTGCGAGGAGGTCACGGCCGGCGAGATCCGCGCGCTCGCGGCGCTCGGCTGCCAGGGGCCGAACCAGATGAAGGCGTTCACGCGCTGCGGGATGGGCCCGTGCCAGGGACGCTGGTGCGGCACGACGGTCGGCGAACTGATTGCCGACGTGCAGCAGCGCGGCGTCGGCGACGTGGGCCATTACCGGATCCGCGCGCCGATCAAGCCGGTCACCGTCGGCGAGATGGCCGACACCCTCGAATTGTCGAACGATTTCCGGCGCGGCGAATTCCCGAGCTGAAGCGCGGCCCGCGCACGCCCACGCTTCCCCACACGAACGGAGCCTGACCATGAAGAACAAGACGCGCATCACGATCCTGCTGTCCGCGGCCGCGATGGCCTTCGCGACGCTCGCCTCGGCGAAGGAATGGACGACGATCCGCATCGGCGTCGACCCGACCTACCCGCCGTTCGAATCGACCGCGACCGACGGCAGCGTGCAGGGCTTCGACATCGATCTCGGCAACGCACTGTGCGCGAAGCTCAACGCGAAATGCGTGTGGGTGTCGAGCAGCTTCGACGGGCTGATTCCCGGGCTGCAGGCACGCAAGTTCGACGTGATCCTGTCGTCGATGGCCGCGACCGAACAGCGCCGCCAGCAGATCGACTTCACCGATCGCCTGTACCGCAACCAGACACGCCTGATCGCGCGCACCGGCTCCGGGCTGCTGCCCGAAGCGGCGAAGCTCGCCGGCAAGCGGGTCGCGGTCGAACAGGGGACGATCCAGGAAACCTACGCGCGCGAAAAATGGGCGGCGGCGAAGGTCGAGGTGGTGCCGTATCCGAGCTACGACCAGGCCTATGCGGATCTCGTGACCGGCCGCGTGGACGGCGTGCTGATGGATGCGGTGCAGGGCCAGCTCGGCTTCCTGGCGACGCCGCGCGGCAAGGGCTTCTCGTTCGCGGGCGGGGTCGTGTTCGACCCGAAGATCATGGGCAACGGCGACGCGGCCGGCGTGCGCAAGGCCGATGCGGACCTGCGCGACGCACTGAATCGCGCGATCGCGCAGATCCGCGGCGACGGCACGTACAACCGGATCCAGTCGAAATACTTCGACTTCGACATGTACGGGAATTGACGACGGACATCACGGGCCGCGACGCGTGCGGGGCCGCTTCACCGCACGCGCGCGAACCGGTTCTGCATTAGCGATCCTCAAGATCGTTTTCGGCCCGGCAGGGCTATAATCGCCGCTTTCGGTTTGGTCGTCGCCATGAAACCGCTGGCCGTTCCCTCTCTCGCGAACATCGCGTCGCGCCTTCGCCTGAAGCAGCTCAAGCTGCTGATCGCGCTCGAAAACCACGGCTCGCTGCACAAGGCCGCCGAAGAAATCGCGATCTCGCAACCCGGCGCGACCAAGGTGCTGCGCGAGATCGAGGACATCCTCGGCATGCCGCTGTTCGAGCGGCAACCGAAAGGCCTCGTCGCGAACGACCTCGGCCGCTGCGTCACGCGCTATGCGCGCCTCATCTACAGCGACCTCGAACACCTGCATACCGAAGTGCTCGCGATCACGCAGGGGCATGGCGGCCATCTGGCCGTCGGCGTGATCATGGGCGCGGTGCCGCTGCTCACGCGCGCGCTGACCGACCTGCGCCGCCGCCAGCCGCACCTGTCGGTCGAGATCGTCGAAGGCACCAGCGCGAGCCTGCTCGCCCTGATCGACGACGGCCGCATCGATCTCGCGATCTGCCGCAACGGCAACACCCGGCGCCCGGAAGCCTACGACTCTATCCCGCTGCAATCCGAACCGCTCGCGGTCGTGACCGCGCGCACGCATGCGCTGGCCGAACGCGACGCGCTGTCGCTGCGCGATCTCGCCGACGCGGAATGGGTCGCGTATCCGGTCAACACGCCGATGCGGCTCGCGCTCGAACGCGCGCTCGCGGATGCCGGCATCGAGGTGCCGAGCTATCCGATCGAGACGGCGTCGACGTTCGCGACGCTGACGCTGCTGCAGGCGAACCCGGAACTGGTCGCGGTGATCCCGCGCGAAGTCGCCGAGTTCGGCGAGCGCTTCGGCCTCGTCGCGTGCCTGCCGGTCGCGATCCCCGCGCTCGACGAGCCGTTCGGCGTGGTGGCCCGCACCTTCGCGCACCTGACTCCCGGTGCGCGCATGCTCGTCGAGACGCTACAGCATCCGCTGCCTACTTGATCGGCGAGAACGCAGCCGGACGCAGCAGCTTCGACTCCATCCTTTCCAGCATCGGGAACGCCTTCGGCACGAACTTCTCGAGCCAGTCCGGATCCTCGTACAGCGCGGTGCGCCGCTTGATGCGGTCGTCGAGGCTGTCGTACGCCCAGATGTGGACGACCTGGTTCAGTTCGCCGATTTCCGTGTACCACCAGCCGACCAGCGTCGCATAGCGGGAAATCACCGGCAGGCCTTCCTTCTCGAAGTGCCGCAGGTATTCGTTCATCTTGCCGATCTGGACCGTGTAGGTCCGCATTTCGTAATACATGACTGCTCCTGGTTGAATCGAATCGGGGAATCGGGGAATCGGAGGCGTGCGCATGAAGCGCCGCGCGATCAGATCTCGCCGGCGTATGCGGCGCGGATGATCGCTTCGACGTCGCGCGCGGTCGTCAGGCGCGGATTGACGAGCACGTTGCCGCTGCGCATCGAGTCGGCCACCATCTGCGGCAGGTGCGCGAGATCGACGCCGAGTTCGCGGATGTTCGACGGAATCGCGAGCGCGCGATTGAGTTCGACGATCTGCTCGACCAGCGCGCGCGCGGCCGTTTCCGCATCGAGGCCGGCCACGTCGCCGCCGAGCGCCGCCGCGATGTCGCGAAACAGCGCCGGGCACGCCGGGCGGTTGAAGTCGATCACGTACGGCAGCAGCGCCGCGTTCGCGATGCCGTGGGCAATGTTGAATACGCCGCCCATCGTGTGCGAGATCGCATGCACGTTGCCGAGCTTCGACTGCGAGAACGCGACGCCAGCGAGGAACGAGCCGAGCAGCATGTCTTCACGCGCGGCCAGGTCGGACCCGACGTAGAACGCGGTGCGCAAGCTGCGCCCGATCAGGCGGATCGCGCCGAGCGCGAGCGACTGGCTGACCGGGTTCGCCTGCTTCGACACGTACGATTCGATCGCATGGGTCAGCGCGTCCATCCCGGTGGCCGCCGTGATCGGCGCGGGCAGCTTCAGCGTGAGTTCCGCATCGAGGATCGCGAGCTTCGGGAAGATCTTGTGGCTGACGATCACGGTCTTGAACAGCGTTTCCTGGTTCGTGAACACCGTCGATGCCGTGCACTCGCTGCCGGTGCCCGACGTGGTCGGGATCGCGAAGATCGGCAGCGGCTCTTCAGGGATCTTGTTGTAGCCCTCGTAATCGAGGATCGTGCCGCCGTTGGTCGCCATCGCAGCCACGCCCTTCGCGGTGTCGATGCTGCTGCCGCCGCCGACGCCGATCACCGCGGTGCAGCGGTGCTCCTTCAGGAACGTCAGCGCGTCGTCGAGCACGGCCGTGCTCGGGTTCGCCTCGACGCCCGAGAAGATTGCGTACGCAACGTCCGCCTCGCGCAGCGATGCGAAGAAACCCTCGAGCACGCCGCTCTTGATCAGCCCTTCGTCGGTCACGACCAGCAGCTTGCCGTCGAACAGCGGCTTCAGCAGCTCGCCGGCCTGGCGCGCGAGGCCGTTGCCGAATTTCAGCGTGGTGGGAAAGAAGTATTGGAATGGGTTCATGGTGCTTTCTCCGTGTGAAGTCTCCGCACCAGACACTACAAGCGGCCGATCGCCGCCGGTAATGAAAAAACCGGATCGCCCGATAACGGCCGCTTATTCCCTCGCCCGCCGCGCCGTTTGGTTATCACGCGATCACGAAGCGTCATTAGGCAAGACGCGGCGGCCGCCCTACAGTCGCTGCACGGAACGCGTCATCGCCCCGCAACCATAACGACGGAGACAACCATGCCCCTCTCGCATTCCCCTGCCGCATCGGCCGCATCGGCGTCGCTCGACGCGGCGGCCCGGCCGACCAGCGTCCGCTGGCGCATCTTCCTGCTCATGCTGCTGCTCGTCGCGATCAACTACATCGATCGCGCGTCGCTGTCGGTCGCGATGCCGCTGATCGCGCCGGAATTCAACCTGTCGCCCGCGCTCGAAGGACTGATGCTCAGCGCGTTCTTCTGGTCGTACGCGCTGATGCAGATCCCGGTCGGCGTGATGCTCGACCGCTATCACACGCGCGGCATCATCGCGACCGCGACGCTCGCGTGGGGCGCGTTCCAGGCGCTCGGCGCGGCCTCGCACAACTGGCTGCTGCTGATGCTCACGCGCATGGGCCTCGGTTTCTCCGAATCGCCGGTGTTTCCGGCCGGCGCGAAGCTGATCGGCTCGTGGCTCACGCCGCACGAGCGCGGCCGCGGCGCCGTGCTGGTCGACGGCGGCGCACCGCTCGGCAGCGCGCTCGGCGCGATCCTGATCTCCGCGCTGATCGCGTGGTTCGGCTCGTGGCGCATCGCGTTCGTGATCGCCGGTATCGGCACGATGCTGGTGGGCGTGCTCGTATGGCGCTATATCCGCAACCATCCGTCCGAGCATCCGGGCGTCAACGCGGCCGAGCTCGAGCACATCACGCGCGCGAACCCGCCGGCACCAGCCGCGGCCGAACGCGTGCCGCTACGCGAACTCGTGAAGGACCGTTCGGTGCTCGCGATGTTCGCCGGCTACAGCTGCATCCTCGCGGTGTTCTACGGGCTGCTCACGTGGATGCCGAGCTACCTGCACAAGACCTACGGCTTCAACATCGCGACGACGGGCGGCGCGACGTTCGTCATCTTCATGTCGGGCTTCGTCGGCGAACTGATCGGCGGAACCATCGGCGACCGCTGGAAAGCGTCGGGGGCGTCGCCGAACCTCGTGATGCGCACGATGTTCAGCGGCTCGTCGCTGATCGCCGCCGCGTGCATCCTGGCCGCCGCGTACATCGCGAACGCCAATGCGGTCGTGCTGCTGCTCAGCATCGCGATGTTCTTCATCCGCTTCTGCGGGATGTACTGGAGCCTGCCCGCGATCGTCGGCGGCCCCGAGCGCGCTGGCGTGCTCGGCGGCACGATGAACTTCTGCGGCAGCATGGTCGGCGTGGTGGTGCCGATCCTGATCGGGCTGATCGTCCAGTGGTCGGGCTCGTACTTCCTCGCGCTGCTGTTCTTCGTCGTGATGGCCGTGCTGATCGCGGTGTTCTCCAGCCTGATCGACTACCGGCCACGCGCGCACGGCCAAGAAGCTCCGACAAAATGAATTGATGCGGCTGCTCACCTGCCGCACGCGCTGTTCATCTCTTCGTTGTTTCGCTGACGAGGAGACCATGGCAAAACCGATACTCGATGGCGAATTGCGGTCACTGATCCAACCGCTGCTGCTACCACCGAAACCACGTCGCGCGCGATACCCGGGGGCGCAAGCCGCTCGACGATCGCGCCGTGCTGACCAGCATCCTGTTCGTGCTGCAGTCCGGCATTCCCTGGGAGATGCTTCCGCAGGAAATGGGCTGCGGCTCGGGCATGAGCTGCTGGCGCAGACGGCGCGACCGGCAACAGCCTGGCTGCACAACTTCAGGCGACTGCGCATCCGGTTCGAACGCCTCGCGGCGATCCACGAAGCGTTCATGAAGATCGCCGCTGCATCATCTGCTGGCGACGGCTTCAAAACTCATTGTGTTAGCGCTTCCTGGAGCGTTGCGGCATCGCGCAACTCGCGAAGGAGAAAGCGCTGCAAAGCCTGTACCGCCGACATGCGATCGCTGTCATCCGCATGGCTGAACAAGCCGAATTCCGCCGATGGCGGGCGCGGCAATCCGGTGGCGGCCGGATCGAGCACGCGCATCGAATCGCGCCGGACGTTCCATTCGAGCAGGACCGTGACCCCCAGCCCTGCTTCGACTGCGGATTGAATGGCGGCCAGGCTCGTGCTCGTGCAGATGACTTTCCATGCGACCCGAGCATCGCGCAATGACGCATACAGCCTGTCTTGCCACGGGCACGCACCGCCGAATGCGACGAACGGCAATGGAGCGTGGCGGACATCTCCGTCATACGCAAGGCCAGCCGCCCAGAATAGCGGATGCTGCCACCGCACGAGCGGTTCCGCATGGATGAACGTCGGGTCGATGATCGCGAAATCGAGCGAGCCATTCATGAAATCCTGTGACAGCGCCTTGCTCGAATCGACGACGATCTCCACGGCGACATTCGGGAACGACGCGCCAAAATCACGCAGCGTGTGCGGCAGATGGCCAACAGCGATGTCCTCGAGGAGACCGAGCCGGACCGTCCCTGAAATCTCACCTGCATTCAGCGCAGCGCGCGCCGCGATACCGATGTCGAGCATGCGCTGCGCGTAAGGCAGCAGCACGCTGCCCGCCGCTGTCGGCTTGATGCCGCGTGGCGAACGGTCGAGCAGGCGCTGCCCGACCGATTCTTCCAGCCGGCGCAATGCCATGCTGACAGCGGCCTGCGTGCGATGCAGAGCCTGCGCCGCCTCGCTCACGCTACCGGTTTCGACCACGATCAGAAAGGTGCGCAACAAGCCGCTGTCGAGATCTCGAGCCATAAATATTCTTGAAGCGCCCATAAAAAATTCGAGCTTATACCAAACGAACATGCGTGGTTAACATCGCCGCATCGCCATCATGGAGCACTGCATGAACGAAGAAATCGGAAGCATCCGGGCCGGCCGGCACACGACCGATTCCACACCGGTTGCGCGCGGCGCGTTCATGGCGAATGCGTCGTTTGGCGCGTCGCGGACACGACGCTTCCGAGCGGCTCTGGCGCCCGGGCTTGCCGTGGTGTCGATGTGCAGCGTCCAGCTCGGCGCTGCGCTGTCGCGGCCCGCGATGATCGAGTACGGAACGTTCAGCACGACCTGGCTGCGCCTGTGCTTCGCCGCCTTCGCGCTGGCCGTGATCGTGCGCCCGCCCGTCCGGCGCTATTCCCGGCAGCGCTGGATCGCCGCCATCGCGCTCGGCTGCGCGATGGCCTGCATGACACTGTGCTTCTTCGAGGCGGTCAAGCGCGTGCCGCTCGGGCTCGCCGTCGCGATCAATTTTTTGGGGCCGCTGTGCGTCGCGACCATCGGCGTACGCAAGATCCGGATGCTCGCATGGCCCGCGCTCGCCCTGGCAGGAATCGTGCTGCTCGCGCGCCAGGACGACATGTGGATCGTGCCCGTTGCGGCGCTCATATTCCCGCTCGGCTCGGCGCTCGGATGGGCCGCCTACATCCTGATGATGAAGCGGGTGGGGTCGCTGTTCGATGGTCTGCAAGGCCTGTCCACGTCGCTGATCGTCGCGGCGCTCGTGACGGCGCCATTCGGCCTCGCAGAAAGCGGCGGGCATTTGCCGGCCGGGCAATTGATCGACGCTGCCTGTCTCGCCGCGCTCGTCCCGCTCTTGCCTTATGTTCTGGAGATGATTGCGTTACGGCGCATGACGGCGTCGGCGTTTGGCATCCTGATGAGTGTCGAGCCTGCGATTGCCTCAGCAATCGGATTTGCGGTACTCGGGCAGCCCATGACCCTACTGCAATGTATCGGCACGTTGCTTGTCATCGGTGCCAGCGCAGGCGCCGTGATGCAGCAGTAGCCGGCTCCACAAGGCTTGGCTGGCATGCGCGTCGTCGCCTCGCCATCGGAATCGGAATGACAAGACAGGCGCTGGCCGCGATCGACGATTTGAGTGCAGGGTGGTGTTGAGCGACCGATTTGTCCGCCAAACGCCTGCTCCGGGCAGTTCCAGGGTCTGTTTACATTTGTGCGGGTTGTCGGGTCATCCGGTCCGCTCGGTTCGGGTGACTATTCGCCGGTGATTGCGTTACATGACAGGTAAGATGAAGTTTGTTCTTGCTTGCATTGATGATCTGACCTGTAACCGGCTCATTCTCGGAGTAAACATGGTTGATATTTCACGTGAGACCGTCGAACAAACCGAGCGTCGCCTTCGACGAGTCATCACCGAGGCACGCCTGCGGATATATACCGGCACGTACACGTTCATTGAATTTCCGCTGGATCAATTCCCAAGCGCTGCGCGGGCCGATGCACTTGCCTTGGTGCGAGACGACAACGTGTGGAGTCAGCTTGTGCCGAGTGACGGTGCACACCAGGAACAGTTCGGCATCTTTCGATTCCACTTCCCGGCAGGGGCAGACAATAGTGGCTTCGTTGGCTGGCTAGCTACCCATCTCAAGAATCGATTTGGCACCGGCGTATTTGTGACGTGCGGACAGAATTGCGCGGATGGCGGTATCTTCGATTACTGGGGCGTACCCGAGACGCTGGCAGACGAGGTGATTGAGGAAGTCAAGCGGCTTGTTCAGGGGCATGGCGATCATCGATAAAGCTCATCCGATACAGCACGCGGCTATAGCGACGCTTGGTTTTTCTGTTCGAGCGAGGCGGGATGACGGCCTTCGCACGCGGAGAGTGGATACTCGCCACAAAGGCGTTCGAGTCGTAGCCTTTGTCAGCGATGACCGCAACGGCACGCAAGTGCTCAACCCGTTCATTCGCGCACGAAATATCGCAGCGGTTGGATCAGCGACCGCAATTCGCCATCGAGTATCGGTTTTGCCATGGTC
Organism: Burkholderia sp. BCC1993; assembly: GCF_905339865.1. NCBI lineage: Bacteria > Pseudomonadati > Pseudomonadota > Betaproteobacteria > Burkholderiales > Burkholderiaceae > Burkholderia > Burkholderia sp. BCC1993. The sequence goes on from NZ_CAJPGZ010000010.1 coordinate 125,714, forward strand.
TCGTCGTCAGCGAAACAACGAAGTGGTAAGCAGAGCGTGCGGCAGGTTAGCAGCCCCGTCAGTTCATTTTGTTAGAGCTTCTAAGTGCACGGCCAAGCGCGCGCCCGAACGGCGCGCCGCACCGCGCCGTCACGACGATGCCCGCTTGCGCGGGCATTTTTTATCGACTTGCGTCGACCGGCCCGATCAGCGATCGATCGGCAGCGGCGCGTTCGCGGCGACGAGCCCCTGCTCGCGCATCTCGCGCCAGAAGTCGGCCGGAATCGTCGCGTTCAGCGCGTCGACATCTTCCGCGATGCGCGCCGGACGGCTCGCACCGGGAATCACCGACGCGACCGCGGGATGCGCGAGCACGAACTGCAGCGCGGCCGCCTTGACCGGCACGTCGTAGCGCGCGGCGATCGCGGTGATGCGTTCGACCTTCGCGACGATTTCCGGCGGCGCCTTCTGGTATTCGAAGTGCGCGCCGCCGACCAGCACGCCCGAGCTGTACGGACCGCCGACGACGATCCCGACGCCTTGCGCGGCTGCCGCCGGCATCACGCGCTGCAGCGCGCGCTCGTGATCGAGCAGCGTATAGCGGCCGGCCAGCAGCATGCCGTCCGGCTGCGGTTCGGCGAGGTCGAGCACGAGTTCGATCGGCTCGACGCGATTCACGCCGAGCCCCCACGCGCCGATCACGCCTTCTTCGCGCAGCCTGCCCAGCACGCGGAACACGCCCTTGCGCGCGACCTCGAATTGCGCGAGCCATTCGTCGCCGTAGATGTCCTGCGCGATGTCGTGCACCCACACGATGTCGAGACGATCGGTGCGCAGGCGCTTCAGGCTGCCCTCGATCGAGCGCAGCGTCGCGTCGGCCGTGTAGTCGCTGACGAGCCGGTTCGCGCGGCCATGCGCGAAGATCCCGGTCTTCTCGCCGTAGTCGCGCGCGGTCGCGTCTTCCAGTTCGTCGAGCACGACGCGGCCGACCTTCGTGCTGATCACGTAGTCGTCGCGCCGATGGCCGGCGAGCACGTCGCCCAGACGCGACTCGGCCAGCCCCGCGCCGTACGACGGCGCGGTGTCGAAGTAGCGGATCCCGCGCGCCCACGCGGCTTCGACGGTCGCGACGGCTTCGTCGTCGGGGATGTCGCGGAACATGTTGCCGAGCGGGGCGGCGCCGAAACCGAGCGTGTTGTCGGCCGGCAGTGTGTCTTCGAGACGCATGCATTTCTCCACAGGTCACGGAAAAGTGCGCCCAGTCTAGGTTGCATGGTTATGTCTGTCCAAGACATAATTCATCAAACTTGAGTCCCTCGAGGTCTTATATGCTCGACATCCGTCAGCTTCAATATTTCATCGCGGTCGCGGAGGAAGAACACGTCGGCCGCGCCGCCGAACGGCTGCACATTTCGCAGTCGCCGCTCAGCCGCCAGATCGCGCAGCTCGAGGAAAAGCTCGGGCTGACGCTGTTCGAACGCAGCCAGCAGCGCATTCGTCTGACGCGCGACGGCCGCACGTTCCTCAGCGAGACGCAGGCGTTCCTGCGCCATGCGCACCGGCTGGAATCGCTCGCGCGCCGGCTCGGCCGCGGCGACGAAGGCGGGCTCTGCATCGGCTACCTGGAAACGGCCACGCACTCGGGCGTGCTGCCGCGCGCGCTGAAGACGCTGCGCGCGGACCGCCCGGCCGTCCACATCGCGCTGTACAACTACACGTCCGCCGCGCAGCTCGAAGGCCTGCGCGAGCGCAGTCTCGACATCGCGCTCGTGACCGAGCCGCCCGCGCCCGACGATCCGGAACTCGAATCGATGCGCGTGCTGAACGATCCGATGCTGCTCGCGCTGCCCGAAGGCCATCCGCTCGCGAAGAAGAAGACGCTCGTGGCCGACGATCTCGCGACGCAGCCGTGGATCGGCGTCACGCAGCAGGAAAGCGCGCCGCGCCACGGCGCGTTCGTCGCCGCATGCGCGAAGGCCGGTTTCTCGCCGGATATTTCCGTCGAGGCGAGCGAGCCGCTCGCGGCGCTCGGGCTCGTCGCCGCCGGGCTCGGCGTGACGATGATCCAGCAGAGCCTGCGTCACCAGGTGCCGGAAGGCGTCGTGCTGCGCGAGCTGCCGTGGTTCAGCTATCGCACGCCGCTGTGGGCCGCGTGGCACAAGGTCAACCTACGGCCGCTGGTCGGCGTGTTCCGCGAGATCCTGACCGGCGAGGATGTGGTCGCGATCGTCGAGTGACGTGACGGGGGCGCGCAATCGCCGGCAAAAACAGGGAATCTGTCATGCCGTCCGCATCCCCGCACACGAATCCGTCTGAAATCGATCGAGCCAGCATCGGTCCGCATGCGATTCCATGCGCGACACCGGATGCCGGCATCACCCCGCTCGCGCGTCAGTTCGCGAGCGTGACCTTCCCGTCCATCAGCCGGTTGATCGCCAGCGGATTCGTTGTCTTGAGCGCATCGGGCAGCAGCACCTCCGGCATATCCTGATAACAGACCGGCCGCAGGAAACGACGGATCGCGAGACTGCCGACCGACGTCGTACGCCCGTCCGCGGTGGCTGGATACGGGCCGCCGTGCACCATCGCATGCGCGACTTCCACGCCGGTGCCGAAACCGTTGACGAGCACGCGGCCCGCGCGCCGCTCCAGCGCCGGCAGGAACGTGCGCGCGGCGGCGTAGTCGGCTTCGTCGATATGGAGCGCCGTCGTCAGTTGCCCTTCCAGCGACTCGATCAAACCGAGCATCGTCTCGAGGTCCGGACAGCGGACGATCAGCGACGCCGCGCCGAACATCTCCTCGTGCAGCGCCTTCGACTCGCGGAACGCATCCGCGCTCGTCGAGAACAGCGCGCCCTGCCCCTGGTTCGCGCCGGCCGGCGCATGCGCACGCGCGACGGTACGCACCTGCGGATGCTTCGCGAGCGCGGCCACCGAACGCTCGAAGGCCTGATGAATGCCCGGCGTGAGCATCGTCGCCGCCGCGGCCTGGGCGAGCCGCTCCGCCGCCGCGGCGGTAAAACGCTCGAGCGCCGGCCCGTCCACGGCGAGGATCAACCCCGGATTCGTGCAGAACTGCCCGGCGCCGAGCGTCAGCGACTGCACGAACTGCTGCGCGATCGCGTCGCCGCGCGCGTCGAGCGCGTTCGGGAACAGCAGCACCGGATTGATGCTGCTCATCTCCGCGTACACGGGGATCGGCTCGGGCCGCGCGTTCGCAAGCGCGATCAGCGCGGTGCCGGCATGGCGCGAACCGGTGAAGCCGACCGCCTTGATGCGCCGATCGCGCACGAGCCCCTGCCCGATCTCGAGGCCGGTGTCGAACAGCAGCGAGAACGTGCCTTCCGGCATCCCGCACGCCTTCACCGCCTGCTGCACGGCGATCCCGACCAGTTCCGACGTGCCCGGATGCGCCGGGTGCGCTTTCACGATCACCGGGCAGCCGGCCGCGAGCGCGGACGCCGTATCGCCGCCCGCGACCGAGAATGCCAGCGGGAAATTGCTCGCGCCGAACACCGCGACCGGCCCGAGGCCGATATGACGCAGGCGCAGGTCGGGACGCGGTGCCGGTTGGCGTGCCGGCTGCGCCGGATCGATGCGCGCGTCGAGGTAGTCGCCCGCGCGTACCACGTCGGCAAACATCCGCAGCTGGCCGACCGTTCGGCCGCGCTCGCCTTCGACGCGGGCGCGCGGCAGGCCCGTTTCCGCGACGCAGCGCTCGACCAGCTCGTCGCCGAGCGCGAGGATGTTTGCCGCGATCGTGTCGAGGAACGTCGCGCGCGCGTCGGGTTGCGTTTCGCGATACGTGTCGAACGCGGCCCAGGCGAGCGCGCATGCTTCATCGAGATCGACGCTGCTCGCGCCGCCGAAGGCCGGCGCCATGCGTTCGCCGCTGGATGCGTTGACCGCGTATGTGTCGCCGTTCGTGCCGCGCCGTGCGCGCGAGCCGATCAGCAGGTTGCCTGCGAGTGTCATGTTCGTTTCCTCTGTAGATGGATCGGGGGTGCGAACGCCGTGCGATCACGGGCTCGCATAGGTGTTGTGTGTTGTGTGTCGTATGTCGTGCCGGCGCGCCTGTCGCGTCGCCGTGAGTGGGCCGGGCGGTTCGAATCCGTGCGGCGGGGCGCTTGCTGCCGGGCTCGCATCACCCGGCCCCGACAACGCGTGCATTGCCGTCGAGCCGCATCGTCGGTGCGTCGGTGCGTCGGTGGCCGCCTCGAACGATCAGAACGTACCCGGATACGCGCCGCCGTCGAGCAGCACGTTCTGCCCCGTCAGGTAGCCCGCGTGCGCGCTGCACAGGAACGCGCACACCGCGCCGAACTCGTCGGCCGTGCCGAAGCGCCCGGCCGGCACGGCCTGCCGCTTCGCTTCGCGCATCGCTTCGTAATCCTTTCCTTCCGCCTTCGCCGACGCATCCGTCGCCTTCTTCAGGCGATCGGTGTCGAACAGCCCCGGCAACAGGTTGTTGATCGTCACGTTGCGCGTCGCGATGCGCTTTTGCCGCGCGATGCCCGCGACGAAGCCGGTCAGGCCCGTGCGCGCGCCGTTCGACAGGCCGAGCACGTCGATCGGCGCCTTCACCGCGCTCGACGTGATGTTGACGATGCGGCCGAAGCCACGCTCGGTCATCCCGTCGACGGTCGCCTTGATCAGCTCGATCGCGGTCAGCATGTTCGCGTCGAGCGCGGCGATCCAGTCGTCGCGCGTCCATTCGCGGAAGTCGCCCGGCGGCGGGCCGCCCGCGTTGTTCACGAGGATGTCGAGGTGCGGCGCGGCCGCGAGCGCCGCCGCGCGGCCCGCGCTCGTCGTGATGTCGCCGGCCACCGCGATCACCGTGACGGCCGGGTTGAGCGCGCGCAGTTCCCGGGCGGTCGCGTCGAGCGCGTCGCTGCCGCGCGCGGTGATCACGACGTTCACGCCCTCGGCGACGAGCGCCTGCGCGCACCCCTTGCCGAGCCCCTTGCTCGCTGCGCAAACCAGCGCCCAGCGGCCTTCGATGTTCAGGTTCATCTGCCTTGTTCCTGGAATGCCGTGCGCGCCGCCCGGTGCTGCCGCGTGCGCCGGCCGGCACGCTCACGCGCCGGCGCTGCCGTGCGCGCGCGTCCGCGTGGCACGTGGCGGCGGCGCACCGACTGACGCGCACGTCCGAAATGCGCCGGAAAGCCGCGCAATGGGCCAGCATACGGAGTCCGCCCCCGCGCGACAATTGACAGGATGTGATACCGGTATAACCGCGCGTTATCGGTCGTTGCCCCGCCGCCGCATGCGTGCGCGTTCCGCGTCCATCGCATGCCGCCGCGGCGGCCGGACGACGAACGGCGCGACCGGAACGCCGACGACGGCTCGGCACGTTCATACGACGATTGACGATGCACGCGCGGTGGCGCCGGTGCCACGCGTCGTCACGGATGAAAACCCGCCACGACACACGGCGCCGGCGGGTGCCGACACGACCGGCACCCGTTCACCGCGCGCGACATCGTCACACCGTCACGCGATCGCGCCACTACGCCACTACGCCGTCACGCCGCGAACCGCTTCGCCAGCTCGGCGAGACCGTCTTCGTAGATACCGCGGAAGAGGCGGATCGCTTCGTCGTCGGTCGCGCCGTCCGGCGTGAACGTGCCCGACCACTCGACCGTCGCCGCGTTCGCGCCGTTCTCGCGCACGCGCAGCGTGGAGCGATAGTTCACGACCGGGAACGGCGCTTCGAGGATCGCGTACGTGTAGCTGCGTGCCGCGTCGTCGAAGGCGACCAGCCGCTCGACGATCGCGTCGCCGTCCGGGTTCGCGAGGCTGCGCACGCGACCGCCTTCGCTCAGCTCGCTCGCCGGGATGTACGACAGCCAGTCGGGCAGCGACCCGAAGCCGCCGATCAGTGTCCAGACCGTGTCGGCCGAAGCCGCGATCTCGATGCTTGCATTGGCCTGTGCCATGTCATCACCTTTGCGGATCAACGATCGGTCGGCAGCGGCGCATTGGCCGCAATCAGACCTTGTTCACGCATTTCGCGCCAGAAGTCGGCCGGAATCACCACGTTCAGTGCAGCCTGGTCTTCCGCGATCCGCTCCGGACGGCTCGCGCCCGGAATCACCGCGACGGTGGCCGGATGCGACATCGAGAACTGCAGCGCGGCGGCCTTGATCGGCACGTTGTAGCGCGTCGCGATCGCCTTGATGCGCTCGACCTTCGCGAGGATTTCCGGCGAAGCCTTCTGGTATTCGAAGTGCGTGCCGCCTGCGAGCACCCCTGAGCTGTACGGGCCGCCGACGACGATCCCGACGTTCTGCGCGGCAGCCGCCGGCATCACGCGTTGCAGCGCGCGCTCGTGATCGAGCAGCGTGTAGCGGCCGGCGAGCAGCATGCCGTCCGGTTGCGGTTCGGCGAGGTCGAGCACGAGCTCGATCGGCTCGACGCGGTTCACGCCGAGGCCCCACGCCTTGATCACGCCTTCTTCGCGCAGCTTGCTCAGCACGCGGAATGCGCCCTTGCGCGCGACTTCGAACTGCGCGAGCCATTCGTCGCCGTAGAAGTCTTGCGCGATGTCGTGCACCCAGACGATGTCGAGGCGATCGGTGCGCAGACGCTTCAGGCTGTCCTCGATCGAACGCAGCGTCGCGTCGGCCGTGTAGTCGTTGACGATGCGGTTCGGCCGGCCATGTTCGAACAGGCCGCCCTTTTCGCCGAGATCGCGCGCCGACACGTCCTCGACTTCGTCGAGGATCACGCGGCCGACCTTCGTGCTCAGTACGTATTCGTCACGCGGATGGTTGGCGAGCGCGTCGCCGAGGCGGATTTCCGCGAGGCCGGCGCCGTAGAACGGGGCCGAATCGAAATAACGGATGCCGTGTTGCCATGCCGCTTCGACGGTGGCCGCGGCTTCCGCGTCGGGGATGTTGCGGAACATGTTGCCGAGCGGGGCAGTACCGAAACCAAGGATCTTGTTACCGGGCAGCTTGTCTTTGAGACTCATGATTTTCTCCAGGGGTGAGGGAAAGCGAGTTCAGTCTAGGCAGACGGGTTAAGTCTGTCCAAGACGGAATTCGACACAGTTGAGTCCCCGGAGGTCTAAAACGTGGTCTGAAGGGGTGGGCGGGTATCGCGTCCGGAGGGTCCGTTCGCGCGACGGCCCCGCCCGACAAGGCTGGTGACGGAATCGGCCGCCGATTCGTGATTCCAGATCAAAAGTGATTTCGCCGGTGAGCACGATGGGCAACGCCACGCGTGCCCCAAATTGCCCCACCGCCTGCAACGCGTCGCGCGAAGGAATCCCCGTTGCGCCTCTTTCAAAGGCGCAACGGGGAAAAGCCGCCAGGTGATCGAATCAGCGTTCCGTCGCAATGCGCCGCTCATGCCCTCAGGCGCGACCGTCCCCTTGCGCATGCCGGGCATCGCCCAGCATCGTGACGAGGACGAGCGCCGCAATCAGGCCAAGGTGCTCGAAGAAACCGTTGAGCGCCATGAAGCGCGCCGCGCCCGTCTGGTTCCAGAAGTCGTTCGCCACCAGCATCGCGACGAGCGTCAGCATGCCGAGGCTGCCGGCGCCGAGCCACGTGAAGCGGCGGAACACCACGCACAGCGAACCGCCGATCTCGACGACAACCGCCAGTGCAGCCCATAGCGCAGGCGGATGCAGGCCGAAATGCGCCTGCTCCGCGACCGCGCCGTCGAAGTCGAGCGCCTTCGCGACGCCGCCGATCAGAAAGGCGGAAACGAGTGCAAGCCGGACCAGCGCGCCGACCCACGGCTGCGCGAGCAGGACACGGATCCACGCGGGGCTGTACCGGCCGATCGTCGTCGACATGTCAGACCGCCCAGCACGAACAGCCGAACGCGCCCCAGAAGCCCTTCGCGTCCGACGTCGGCAGCGCGCTGCCCCACGCACTCGCGTGCGCATGCTGGTGCACGTTGCATGCATTCGCGCAGCCGCACATCGCGGCGGCCGCCGCGCGTTGCAGCGGTGCGCCGCTGCGCTGCGTCGCGCCCCAACCGCCGTAGCCGCCATACTCACGCACCGGCGACCAGTCCGGCATCGCGGGCGGAATCGGCGCATCGTGCGACGCGAACGGGCCCGCGCCCCACACGATCTTGCCGCCCACCACGGTCAGCAGTGCGGTCGTGCCCGCGATGTCGTCCTCGGCGCACGCGAAGAAATCGCGATCCGGGACGACCACGTCGGCCAGTTGCCCGACCGCGATGCGCCCTTTCTTGCCGACCTCGTTCGAGAACCACGTCACGTATTCGGTCCACATGCGCAGCGCGGTCTCGCGATCGAGCAGGTTGCGCTGCGGGTACATGCGCAGGCCGCCGATCGTCTTGCCTGTCACGAGCCAGGACAACGACACCCACGGGTTGTACGACGCCACGCGTGTCGCGTCGGTGCCGGCCGACACCTTGAGGCCCTTCGACAGCATCTTCGCGACGGGCGGCGTCGCTTCGGCCGCCTGCGCACCGTAGCGCTCGACGAAGTATTCGCCCTGGTACGCCATCCGGTGCTGCACCGCGATACCACCACCCAGCGCGGCGATGCGGTCCATCGATTTTTCGGTAATGGTTTCCGCGTGATCGAAGAACCAGTTCAGCCCTTCAAGCGGGATGTCCTTGTTCACCTTCTCGAACACGTCGAGTGCGCGGCTGATCGTTTCGTCGTAGGTCGCGTGCATGCGCCACGGCCAGCGGTTCTGCGCGAGCACGCGCACGACGCCCTCGAGATCGTCTTCCATCTGCGCCGGCAGGTCCGGGCGCGCGACGCGGAAGTCCTCGAAGTCGGCGGCCGAGAACACCAGCATTTCTCCCGCGCCGTTATTGCGGAAATAATCCGTGCCGTCGTGATACTTCGTGCTCTTCGTCCAGTTCACGAAGTCTTCCTTCTCCGCATTCGGCTTCTGCGTGAACAGGTTGTACGCGATCCGGATCGTCATCTCGCCCGCGTCGTGCAGCTTGCGGATCACTTCGTAATCGTCGGGATAGTTCTGCGAACCGCCGCCCGCATCGATCACGCCCGTCACGCCGAGACGGTTCAGTTCGCGCATGAAGTGGCGCGTCGAGTTGTACTGGTATTCGAACGGCAGCTTCGGTCCCTTCGCGAGCGTCGCGTACAGGATCGTCGCGTTCGGGTTCGCGAGCAGCAGCCCGGTCGGGTTGCCCGCGGCATCGCGCAGGATCGTGCCGCCCGGCGGCTCCGGTGTGTCCTTCGTGTAGCCGACCACGCGCAGCGCGGCCGCGTTCAGCAGCGCGCGATCGTAAAGATGCAGGATGAACACCGGCGTATCGGGCGCGGCCGCGTTGAGTTCCTCGATCGTCGGCAGGCGCTTCTCGGCGAACTGGTGTTCGGTAAAGCCACCGACCACGCGCACCCATTGCGGCGCGGGCGTGATCGCCACCTGCCGCTTGAGCATGTCCATTGCAACCGCGAGCGACGGCACGCCATCCCAGCGCAGTTCCATGTTGTAGTTCAGGCCACCACGAATCACGTGGCAGTGGTTGTCGATCAGGCCCGGCAGCGCGCTGCGGCCGCCGAGATCGACGATCTTCGTCGCGCGGCCCGCGAGCGGCATGACTTCCGCGTCGCTGCCGACCGCGACGAAGCGGCCGTCCTTGATCGCGACGGAAGTCGCGACGGGGTTCGCGCGGTCGAGGGTCGTGAATCGTCCGTTGTGGAGGATCAGATCCGGTTGAGTCCCGGTTGCGGTCATGTGCATCACCTCGTTTCGATCAGAAGCCAAAGAGCTGTTTGAGGGTGGGGATGGCCTGCACGCCGATCACCATGCCGAGCAACCCGACAAGGGCAATCAGCGGCGGTGCCGGGGAGCGCACCTTGATGGCGCTGTAAATGACACCGATCAGCAAGCCCGCACCAAGGGAAACCAGATAGGGTTCCATACGATCAATTTCTCGGACTGGTTGGAGAGCAGGTCCTGACGTCCTGGCCAACATGCCGCGGACGGCATCCGCGATTCGTTCACGGTCCGCCGCCCGCGGCAACGGAGCCGGTGCGGCGCGTTCGCATCGAACCCGCCGCACCGGCATCGACGGTCGCAGACCGTCTGCGCTTACTTCGCCGGCACGGCCGGGATCGACTCGTGCGGCGTCGCGGTGCGCGGCGCAGCCTTGTGGACCATCGTGTACGCGTAGTCGACGCCCATGCCGTACGCGCCCGAGTGCTCCTTCGCGATCGCCATCACGGCGTCGTACGTCTCGCGGTGCGCCCAGTCGCGCTGCCATTCGAGCAGGACCTGCTGCCACGTGACCGGCACCACACCCGCCTGCACCATGCGCTGCATTGCGAAGTCGTGCGCGGCCTGCGTCGTGCCGCCCGATGCGTCGGCGACCATGTAGATCTCGTAGTCGCCTTCGAGCATCGCGCAGAGCGCGAACGTCGTGTTGCAGACTTCGGTCCACAGGCCCGAGACGACCACCTTCTTGCGGCCGTTCGCGGCGAGCGCGTCGCGCACCTTCTGGTCGTCCCACGAGTTCATCGACGTGCGTTCGAGCGTCTTCTGGTTCGGGAACACGTCGAGCAGCTCGGGATACGTATGACCCGAAAAGCTGTCGCTTTCGACGGTCGTGATCGTGGTCGGGATGTTGAATACCTTCGCAGCCTTCGCGAGGCCGACGACGTTGTTCTTCAGCGTCTGGCGATCAATCGACTGGACGCCGAACGCCATCTGCGGCTGCTGGTCGATGAAGATCAGCTGGCTGTTGTGCGGAGTGAGTACTTCAAGCTTCGGGTTGCTCATGGCGGTGATGTCCTTTGACGCGGAGAAAAATACGGCCTGCCTCGCCGACCCATGCGGGAGGCAGCCAATGCGCTGTGCCGGGAGATTCGACAGCCAGCCCGCATCATTCAATACGCAAACGCCCGATCACGCCAATTAATCATTCTGATTCCTGCGGGCCGCGCCGCTCAGGCTTAAAAGATCTGAATTTCATTGAACCGCCCCATGGTGAGCGCGAAGACCTGATAGGCTGGTCGCGGACTGTCGAAGCGACGCCAGATCGGTAGTTATCCGTATTTTTTACACGGCCGCCATTTCACCCGGATCCCATGAAACCGTACACCGCCTCGCTGTTCGCCGGCCTCCTCGCCGGTATCGTCTATGCGCTGATCGGCGTGCCATCGCCGGCGCCGCCGACCATCGCGCTCGTCGGCCTGCTGGGCATCCTGGCCGGCGAACAGATCCTGCCGGTCGCGCGGCGGATGTTCAGCGGTATCCGCCTCGGCACCGCGTGGCGCGATGCGAAGTGCAGCCAGCACATGTTCGGCGCGCTGCCCGGCGCCCACGCACCCGACACCGCCGCGACACGCCGCGATTCGACGCCGACGTGACGCCTACATGACGCCGACATGACGCACGCTCGTTGACCGGATGCAGCCCGGCCCGTCCGCGGGCATCGCCATGCCGTCGTGTTCCTTCGATCACGGTGGTGCCGCACGTCCGCGATGCGCGGCCTGGCCCGCGCCATGCCGTTGCGTCCCGCCGCCCGGCCGCGCGATGAATCGTCCTGAACGGGGTTGGATCGCGCGGCGCTTGACGCTAACATGGCAGCCCGACGTCCCTCCGTGGAATTCGCCATGAAGCTGTCATTCGAAGCGCTCGAAGCACTGGACGCGATCGACCGCACCGGCACGTTCGCCGCAGCTGCCGAGCTGCTGCACCGCGTGCCGTCCGCGCTGACTTACCTCGTACAAAAGCTCGAAAGCGACCTCGACGTCACGCTGTTCGACCGCAGCGGACGCCGTGCGAAACTCACGCACGCGGGGCGCGTGGTCGTCGAAGAGGGCCGCCGGCTGCTGCATGCCGCCGAACAGCTCGAACGCAAGGCGCAGCGTGCGCAGCAGGGCTGGGAAACCGAGGTCCGGATCTGTGTCGACGAGATCCTGCCGTTCGAGGCGATGTGGCCGTACGTGCACACGTTCTACGATCTCGAGATGGACACGCGGCTGCGACTGTCCACCGAAGTGCTCGGCGGCACCTGGGATGCGCTGATTTCGCGCCGCGCGGATCTCGTCGTCGGCGCGACGGGCGAGCCGCCCGAGCTGCCGGACATCGTGGCACGGCCGATCGGCACACTCAGGCACGTGTTCGCCGTCGCCCCCACCCATCCGCTCGCGGCGCTGCCGGAACCGCTGTCGCTGGCATCGGTCGTCGCCCATCGCGGCGCGGCGATCTCCGATACGTCCCGCGAGCTGCAGCCGCGTTCGGTCGCCCTCGACGCGGGGCAGCCGTATCTCGCCGTCCCCACCCTCGCCGCCAAACTGGCCGCGCAGTGCGAAGGACTCGCGGTGGGCACGCTCCCCGAGTGCATCGCGGCACGCGCGATCGGGCAAGGCAAGCTGGTCGCACGCCAGGTGACCGGCATGCGCGACACGACCCAGTGCTACCTCGCGTGGCGCGGCGACGAGGCCGGACGCGCACTGCACTGGTGGGTCGAACAACTCGACCGCCCGGACCTCGTCGACCGGTTCACCGCGCTCGCCTGACCGCGCGCTCTTCGCGACCGCGACCGCCACCGCCCGCCGCCCGCCGCGTCAGCCGAACGAATCGTGCAGGCGCTTCATCTCCTTCTCGAGCCACTCGATCAGGCTGAACGACGCATGCGCGCTCGCGGCCGGCGGCATCCTCATCTTCTCCTCGGTCGCGATGTGCTCGGTGAGCGATTCGCACATCAGCCGCCCCAGTTCGGGCTTCCGCGCGAGCAGCGGCGACAGGTCGCGACTGCTCAGCTGATAGGCCGTCACGGCCGTCACCGCGTAGACGCTCGCATGCAGCTGCGTGCCGGCGAGCACGACGGACTGGCCGATCGCGTCGCCGGGCGCCATCCGCCTGACTTCCGTGTCGCCCGTCGCGCCCGGCACGAACACCGCTGCGACGCCGGCCGCGACGATCGTCAGCAGGCGCGCGTCGGAATTCGACGCGTAGATCACCTCGCCCTTGTTGAACACGCGTGACGCGAGCGCATCGGCCAGCACCGCCAGGTCCGCGTCGTCGAGCTGCCTGAACAGCTCGACCGCGCGCAGCAGGCGTTGCCCGCGCGACGCCGCACGGGGTGCCGCCGGCGCGCCCGTCAGCGGGCGCAGCGCGACGTCCGCGGCAGCGAGATGCCGGTGGGCCAGATCGTAGAGCCGGTTGCGGACGTCGATCTTTTTCTGCAGCGAGTCGACGTAACAGACGAGTTCGTATTCGATCGAGTTGGTCCTGAACGCCTTGACGACCGGGATCGGCGCCGGGCTGGCGAGCACGTCCAGCGAACTGGCCGCGGCACGCGCGAGCGCATCGACGACGACGGCAGGTCGCGCGTGCGGGTCAATCTCGATCGTCAGCGTCACGCCGTACACGTTCGCCGGTTCGCTCAGGTTGACGATCGCCGCCTTGGCCGCGACGCTGTTCGGCACGACGACCAGATTGCCGAGGCTGTCGATCAGCTTGGTCGCGCGCCAGTTGCTTTCGACGACGCGCCCTTCGAGCGCGCCGATCGCCACCGTATCGCCGAGACGAAACGGCTGCGTGGTATTCAGCACCAGGCCCGAGAACACGTCGTTCAGCGTGTTCTGCACCGCGAGCCCGAGGATGACGGCGACCGCCCCCGACGTCGCGACCACGCCGCTGAGCGGCAGCCCGAGCACGTAGCCCAGCGCGGCGACGGCGGCGGCACCGAACACGGCGCCCGCGGCGATGTCGTGGAACAGCCGCTGGTTGCGCCATGCGCGCGGCAGCAGGAGATGGTCGAGCATCAGGCTGAACACCAGCGCGCACTGCAGCCACCATGCGACGCCGATCACCTGGATCGCGAGCCGGTCGAACCGGTCGGGCGACGGCGGCACCGTGAGCGGGCTCACGCCGGTCGAGAACAGCACGTAGGTCAACGCTGCGAACGATGCGCAGCGCCAGACGGCTTTCGTCGTCGAACGGCCAGCCCCAAGCAGCCGCCAGGCGATCAGGTCGGCAAGAATGATCGGCGCGCCGTAAGCGACCGTGACGGACAGGTTCGGCATGTGGAATGGGCTGAATGCACGCTGCGCGACGGGCGGGGCATGCCGTGGCGTCGCGCCAGCGATGAACGGGCAATCCCCGTCGAGGCAATGTAGAGGGGCCGGCCGGCGAGGTCCTGTGTTCGACCTGAAACGTTCTGAATGCGGCGGCGGCGCGCCGTTACGGCTGGCGCGGCGGCAGTTCGGCCTCGGCCGCCTCGAACCCGAGCGCGTGCACCGCCGACCATGCGTCGTGCGCGATCTGCGTCGGCCCCGACGTATGCGCGAGCGCGGCCGCATACGCGGCCAGCAGCCGCACGCGCGCGTCGGCGCACGCGGGCGTCTCGTCGAGATCGCGCATCGCGTCGAGCGCCGCGCGCGCCCGTTCGCGACACTCGTCCACGAGCGACAGGTCGAACAGGCACGGCACCGCGACCGCCGCCAGCGCGATGCCGACCCGCGCGTCGCCGTTCGGCGAAAACGCCCAGTCGAGCGCCGCGCGCAGATTGCCGAGTTCGCGCCGGATCACGTCGAGCCGCGATTCGGCGCGCAGCCCGTCGGCGCTACCGGGCGCACGCCGGAACAGCGCCAGGAAGTAGTGCGCGTGCGCGTGCGCCGCGGCCGCGCATTCGCCGTTGGTCTCGAGCTGCTGCAGCGCATACGCGCGAGTCGTCGTCAGCAGCCGGTAGCGCGGCACGCCGTGCGCGCTCTCGAGGCTCAGCAGCGACTTCGACACGAGGCCCGCGATCGCGTCGAGCAGCGCCGCGTCGACGAGCCCCTTCGTTCCGACGATGTTGCGCACCGCGTCGATCGAGAAGCTGTCGCGGAACACCCCGAGCCAGCGCAGCAGCAGGCGCTCCGCGTCGCCGAGCAGGCGATAGCTCCAGTCGTACATCGCCTGCAGCGTCTGGTGACGCGGCAAGGCCGTGCGAAAGCCGCCGGTCAGCAGCCGGAAATGGTCGTCGAGATGCGCGGCCAGCACGTCGATGCCGAGCACGGCCGCGCGCGCCGCGGCCAGTTCGATCGCGAGCGGCAGCCCGTCGAGACGCCGGCAGACCGACGCCATCAGCGCCAGGCAGCGTTCGTCGAGCGGAAAGCGCGGATCGGCGGCGCGCGCGCGCGCCGAGAACAGCTGCACCGCGCTCGCGCCAACGGTCTCGCGTTCGTCGGCGCCCTCGCCGGGTACCTCGAGCGGCGGAACCGGACACAGCCGCTCGCCCTGGATCCGCAGCGCCTCGCGGCTGGTCGCCAGCACGCACAAACCGGCATCCGACTCGGTCAGCGCGGTCGCGATCCGCGCGGCGGCATCGAGCAGGTGTTCGCAATTGTCGAGCACGAGCAACATCCGCCGATGCGCGACGCTGGCGAGCACGGCTTCGAGCGTCAGCGACCCGGCCGGGTGCACGAGGCCCAACGCGCCGGCCAGGGCGTCGGGCACGAATTGCGGGCACGCCACCGTGGCCAGCGATACGAACGCGGCGCCATCCGGAAAGCGCGCTTCGGCCCGCATGGCCGCTTCGAGCGCTACCCGCGTCTTGCCGATGCCGCCCGCACCGACCAGCGTCACGACGCGCGCGGTGTCGAGCGCCGCGAGGACGTCCGCGACCGTCTGCTCGCGGCCGATGAGTGCGGTCGGCGCGGGCGCCAGCCGCGATGTCGCGGGACGCACGGGCGCCGCGGCCGGCGCTTGCGCTTGCCCGCCGACCAGCCGGTAGCCGCGCCCCGGCACCGTGATGATCAGGTTCCGGTCGTGGGCGAGCGCCTTGCGCAACGCGGCGACATGCACCTGCAGGTTGTTTTCCTCCACGACCGTGTGCGGCCACACGCGCTGCATGATCTCGTCTTTCGATACCAGGGCGCCGTTCGCTCGAATCAGGAGTTCGAGAATTTCGAATGCGCGACTGCCGATTCGCAGCAGTTTGCCGTTCGAGCGAATTTCACGTCTGTCGAGGAAAACGTGAAGTGTTCCAATCCGGATCATTTGAATTCTTAATCGCTTTCCATTCGTCGATGCCCTGTCGGAAATGACACCGGTTTGATGCAGATGCTACGGCATTTTAAGCATCCATTGATTCAAATTATTAGAAGCCAAAGAGCAAATTTTTTGAATCGACGGCAACCGCGAGCGGCCGCCGCAGGCCGGCATTCGCGCTGCACCTTGTCCGGCGCCGCGCATCACGGCTTCCGGCGCCGGCAACAGGCGAAACAGCGATTCACCGATGAACCTCTTTGGTGTGGTAAAAGCGCCGCCATTCCTGATTCGTTTTTGCAGCGAATCATTTGCTGTGGCGATTTGAATGAATTACGCCGATGTTGCGGGAAAAACTTTTGTTCCTGCATGCGATGCGCGTGTTCGCATTTGCATCGATCATCGGTATGCGCCGCGCACATCGCATTCGATGCCGAATTGCTGTACGCCGCCGCGTTGTTCCATGGCATCGGGCTGACGGAAGGCCAGCGGCACAGGCGCCGGCGCGACGAAATCGACGGGCGCGAACGTCGCGCACGCGTTTCCCGTTTCTCGTTTCCCGGCGGATACGGCGTCGCCGCCGAAGACGCGGCCGCGGTACGGCGCGCGATCGCGCTGCACGCGGCCGTCGGCATTCATCCGTACATGACACTGCTGACGGCATTGCGTGGCGCGGGTGTCGAAGCGGATCTCTTTACGCTGCGTTGCGACGAGGTGGGCCGCGCCAAAACACGCCAAAACGCGACGAGATCGTGCAGGCGTGGCAACGGGGCCCGGGCTTCAAGGCGCCGTTCCTCGAGGCACATGCCGCGGGCACCCGCGCATCGCCCCGAAACCGCGTTCGCCAACGTATGCGCCGACGTGCCCGAGCGTTGCGACCCGGGCTATCGTCGGACGAATTTCCGCGGCCTGGTGCTCGGATCGAAATGGGCGGAGTGAGTGCGAGCGGCCGGCCGTGCCCGCTTCGCCGCACCGCTCCGCCGCCGCATCATGCGCGGACGAACGCCAGCAGTTCGTCGTTCAGGCGTTGCGCGTGCGTCAGATACAGCGCGTGCGGCCCGCCCTCGTAGACGCTCAGTGTCGCTCGCGGCACGCGCTTCGCGGTCGCGGCACCCGTCAGCGCCAGCGGCACCGTCTGGTCGTCGTCGCCGTGAATCACGAGTGTCGGCACGTCGAACCGGTCGAGATCCGCCCTGAAATCGGTTTCGGAAAACGCCCCGACGCAATCGAGCGTGCCCTTCAAGCCGGCCTGCAACGCCATGAAGGTCGTCCAGTCGAGCGCCGCGCGCGAGATCGTCGACGCGGGCCGGTTCGAACCGGTGAACAGCGGCCAGAAGTTTTCGAGGAACGCCGCGCGATCCGCGACGATGCCCGAGCGAATGCCGTCGAACACGGCAACGTCGACACCGTCGGGATGATCGTCGCGGCGTGCGACCAGCGGCGTCACCGCGCCGATCAGCACGGCTTTCGCGAGGTACCGCGTACCGTGCCGGCCGATGTAGCGCGCCACCTCGCCGCCGCCCATCGAAAAGCCGACGAGCGTCACGTCGCGCAGCCCGAGCGTCTCGATCAGCGTCGCGAGATCGTCGGCCAGCGTGTCGTAGTCGTAACCCGTCCACGGCTGGCCGGAGCGGCCGAAGCCGCGCCGGTCGTAGGCGATGCAGCGCATGCCGTGCGACGCGAGATGATGCATCTGGACGTCCCACATGTCCGCATTCAGCGGCCAGCCGTGAATGAACACGACCGGGCGGCCGGCGCCCCAGTCCTTGTAGTGAATCGAAACGCCGTCGCGTGTCGTGAACGTGCTCATGCGGATCCCTCGGTGGTGAAAAGGCGGCCGCCGGCCGGTGCCGACGGACGGCGCGCGGGGTGCCGCGTCATGACCGCGGCAGCCTGGCGATGAAGCGGTTCAGCTCGGACGTGAGGATCACGTCCCGATAGTTCGCCGGGCGCTTCGCGCCGCGCCATTGCGGCTTGTAGATCGCGTCGCCGGCACGGATCGTGATGCCGGTCAGCGCGCAGCGCCCGAGACCGCGCGACTTGGCGCTGATCCAGCGCTGCTCGTCGTAGCGAAAGCGCGTGGGATCGCTCCACGATATCAGGACCGACGAATCGGTCTGCCGCTCGGCCGCGACGATCGCGCACCGGCGGCGCATGCCGCCGCTCGACGCGGCCGGCACTTCGTCGCGGTGGCGACGGCACGCGGCGTCCGGGTCGCGAAGTGGCGGCGGTGCGTGGCGACGCGCGGCGGGCGACGGGTCGAGCAGCGTCATCACGTGTTCCCAGCGATTGAAGGCGTCCATGGCGGCGTATCCGGGCAAGTGGCGACGGGCCGGATGTCTCGCACCCGCACGCATCGCGATGCGTCATCCGCCGACGCGAACCGGCAAGACCCGCGACTGGATGACCTGATGCCGACGATAACGGGCCGCCGCTGAAGAGTCTTTACGCCGGGCTTAATTTTTCTGGCGGGCGCGCTCGCGTGGCGCGCGGCGGCCGCGTTCATGACAATTCAGCACGATTTCAGTACGCGCCGCGCGGTCGCGGGATAGCCTCCTGTCGGCGTTCGTTCGTGCCCTTGCGTGCCTGCCGGCGCGCGAACGCGAACGCGCCGGCCGCCCGCGCGAGCGCCGCTCGCGGGCAGATCCGAAACCCTTCAAATCCAACGCGGCACCATTGCACCGCACGTTCAAGGAGTCCTCATGCGTCCCGCAGATCACGACGCCATTCCCTCGGCGCGCCGCCGAGACATGCTGCTGGCCGGCGCGACCGCCGTTGCCGCCGCCGCGCTGCCGGCCGCTGCCGCCGCCGCCCCCAAACACGCCGCTTCCGCCCATCAAGGAGCCCATGCGATGAACACGATCACCACCAAAGACGGTACGCAGATTTACTACAAGGACTGGGGCAGCGGCCGTCCGGTCGTGTTCTCGCACGGCTGGCCGCTGTGCGCCGATGCGTGGGACGCGCAGATGCTGTTCCTCGTGCAGCACGGCTACCGCGTGATCGCGCACGACCGGCGCGGTCACGGCCGCTCGAGCCAGCCGTCGCAAGGCAACGACATGGACACGTACGCCGACGACCTGGCGGCGCTGATGAATGCGCTCGACCTGCGCGAGGCTACGCTCATCGGCCATTCCACCGGCGGCGGCGAAGTCGCGCACTACATCGGCCGGCATGGCACGAAGCGCGTGGCGAAGGCCGTGCTGATCGGCGCGGTGCCGCCGCAGATGGTGAAATCGGCGTCGAATCCGGGCGGCCTGCCGATGGACGTGTTCGACGGCATCCGCAAGAACGTCGCCGAGAACCGTTCGCAGTTCTACAAGGATCTCGCGGTGCCGTTCTTCGGCTTCAACCGGCCGAACGTCAAGGTGTCGCAAGGCACGATCGACGCGTTCTGGGCGCAAGGCATGATGGGCGGCGTGTACGGCCAGTATCAGTGCGTCAGGGAATTCTCCGAGGTCGACTACACCGAGGACCTGAAGAAGATCGACGTGCCGACGCTGATCCTGCACGGCGACGACGACCAGATCGTGCCGATCGACGATTCGGCGCGCCTGTCCGCGAAGATCGTGAAGCACGCGCAGCTGAAGGTGATCCCCGGCGGCGCGCACGGGATGTGCGTCGTCAACGCCGACCTGATCAATGCTGAACTGCTCGCGTTCCTGAAGGCGTAAGCGCTGCGGCACGGCGCGCGCGGCCCTGGCGCCGGCGCGCCGTTCAGGAAGATTCAGGAATTTTCAGCCCGGCGCCATTCCGTCGCGGCGAGCGCGATCGCTAAGATCGTCGCTGCGCGATGCCGGGTGCTCATGGCGCGCGCGCCGGCCTGAGCAGGATGCCGATCAACACCCCCGCGACGGCGAACGCCATCGCGACCCGGAAATTGTCCGCGAGCGCGAGCGTGGTCGCCTGGACCCGGACCGCCCGGTCGAGCAGCGCATAGGTCGCCTGGTCGCCCGTGGCGAAGGTGGCGCCGTGCGACACGAGCGACGCCGCGCCAGCCCGCAGCCGCGCGAGCGTTTGCGGATCGGACAGCGTGACATGCAGACCGACGAGATTCGAATGGGTAGCCTCCATGATGCGCTGGATCACCGCGATCGACGTCGTGCCGAGCTGCCCGCTCAGCAGGCGCGTCGTCTGCACGACGGCGCCGAACGTCAGCGCGTGCTCGGCCGTCACATGCTTGCCGAAGAAGAAGATGACCGACGTGAGCGCCATCGTCTGGCCCAGCGCCTGGAGCAGTTGCGACGGGATGAAGTCGGGCTCGGCCCACGCGGGCGTGAGACGCGCGCCGAGCGCGAACGCGACCGCCACCATCAGGAAACCGGCCACGATCAGCCGGCGCGGATCGACGCGCTGCAGCAGCCACGCGACGCACGGCGCGAACAGCAATTGCGGAATCGCGATCCAGCGCAGCGTATCGCCGATCTGCAGCGGGCGAAGCCCGTAGGTGCTCGCGAGAAACACCGACGGAATGAAGCTCGTGTTGAGCACGGTGAAGCGCACGAGACCGACGAGCAGGATCAGCAGCGCGACGTTGGGCAGCGCGAGGTAGCCGAGATCGAGCCCGGCCTGCCGGGACGTGAGTTCGTGGATCAGGAACGCGGCAATCATCAGGATGCCGATGCACAGCAGCGCGACGATCAGCGGCGACTGGAACCAGAACAGCCGTTCGCCCTGGTCGAGCGCGATGCACAGGCACGCGAACCCGCCGGCGCCGAGCAGCATGCCGCGCGTGTCGATGCCGGACACGAAACGCTTGACCGGCTCGTTCGACAGCGACAGCAGCAGGCAGACGATGAACGGCACCGTCAGCAGCGCGTTCTGCCAGAACAGCCAGCGCCAGCTCAGGTGTTCGCTGTACCAGCCTTCGAGCGTCGCGGACAGGTTCAGCGACATCTCGAGGTTCATCGCATACGCGGCGATGCCGAACGGAATCAGCCGCGGCGGCAGCGTGCGGACGACGAACCCGACGGTGAGCGGCACGAACACGCCGGACGCGAAGCCGGCGAGGCTCTGGAACGCGATGAAGGTGCCGAAGTTCGTGCACAGCGGCAGCACGGTTTCGACGACGAGAAACACCGAGGCGCCCGCCAGCAGCACGCGGCGCGTGCCGAACACGAAGGCCGCCGCGATCGCGAGTGGGCCGACGAACATCTGCGACGCGGTGAACGCCGTGTTGATCCACGCGCCTTCGTCGAACCCGACGCCGAGCGCGCCGCGCACGTCGGCGAGCCCGAGCGACGTGATGCGCGACGTCAGCGTCGCGATGATCGCGCCGAGCAGCACGGACGCGATCGCGGCGATCGAGCGAAACGTCGGTATGTCGGCGGCCGGCGCGGCGGCCGGGCCCGGCGTCGCGCCACCGGGGGCGAACGTGGTGTTCATCGTCGAGCGGCTCCCGCATATGAGGCTCGCGCAAGCATAGCGCGATACGAAGAAAGTCGTCCGTACGATGGAGTATCCCGATCATGACCCCGAACCCGCCGGACTCGCCGTCCGTTCCCGCCGCGCGTTCGCGCAAGTGGCCGGTCGTGCTGATCGCCGCCGGCGCGCTGCTGCTCGTCGCGCTGCTGGTCTACGAATACGATGCGCACGAACGCGGCACCGACGACGCGTACGTGACCGGCCATCTGCACGTGATCTCGCCGCGCGTGGCCGGCACGGTCGAGCGCGTGCTGGTGGACGACAACCGGTTCGTGCATGCGGGCGAGCCGCTCGTGCGGCTCGACCCGCGCGATTTCGACGTGCGCGTCGCGCTGCAGCGGGCGCGCGTCGCGCAGGCACACGCCGATGCGAGCCGCGCGAAGGCGCTGGTCGAGCAGGCCGACGCGACGCGCGTGTCGGCGCATGCGGATGCCGAGAAGGCCGAGCTCGATTACGCGCGGGCCCGCGAGCTCACCCGCGAAACGCCGCGCGGGCTGTCGCAGCAGGAATTCGATGCGGCCAACGCGGCCCGCAAGTCGGCCCGCGCGCGCATCGACGCGGCCGACGCGCAATGGCGCAGCGCGCAGGCCGCGTGGCAGGCGGCGGCCGCCGTGTCGAACCAGAACGACGCCGAATTGCGCGACGCGGAACTCCAGTTGCAATACACGACCGTCGTGGCGCCGTCGGACGGTTATGTCGGCAAGAAGACCGTCGAGACCGGCGAGCACGTCGCGCCCGGCCAGGCGCTGCTCACGCTCGTCGAGCCGCACCCGTGGGTGGTCGCGAACTTCCGCGAAACCCAGCTGCGGCACGTGCGCACCGGCGACGCCGTGCAATTGCGCTTCGACGCGCTGCCGGAGCGGACCTTCAGCGGCCATGTCGACAGCCTGTCGCCCGCGACCGGCGGGCAGTTTTCCCTGCTGCCGCCCGACAACGCGACCGGCAACTTCACGAAGGTCACGCAGCGGGTGCCCGTCAAGATCCTGCTCGACGGGCAAGCAGCGACCGAGCCGCGCATCCGGCCCGGCCTGTCGGTCGTCGTCACGCTGCAGCGCGAGCGCACGCAGCCATGATCCGCATCGCCACCCCGTTCGCCGCCCTGCTCGCCGCCGGCCTGCTGAGCGCGTGCACGATCGCGCCGCGGCCGCTTGCACCCGTCCCGGTCGGACCGGCCCCGTTCCGCCATGCGGATGCGGCGGACCCACCCGCCGCGCCGCTCGCCGAGTGGCCCTCATGGTTCGGCGCGCCGCCGCTCGTCACGCTCGTCGAGGCCGCGCTCGCCGGCAATCCCGACCTTCGCGCCGCCGCGGCGCGCGTCGACCAGGCGCAGGCGCTGCTCGGCGTGCGCGAAGCCGCGCTGGCGCCCACCGTCGGCGTCGCGCCGTCGTTCAGCCGCTCGCGCGTGTCGGGCACGGTCGACAACGCATTGCCGAAACGCACGATGCACAACTGGTCGGTGCCGTTCACCGCGAGCTACGAAGTCGATCTGTGGGGGCGCCTGCGCGGCGACGCCGAGATCGGCCGGCAGAACGTGCTGCAAGCGGACGCGGATCGCGCGGCGGTACGCCTGCGCGTGGCGACCGACGTCGCGACCGACTACCTGACGCTCCATTTCGTCGAACAGGATCTCGCGACGCTCGCGCGCGCGATCGAGCTGCGCCGCACCGCGCTCGACGTGATCGCCGCGCGCGTGCGGGCCGGCGCGGCGAGCGATCTCGACGCGCTGCGCGCGTCGGCCGATCTCGATACGGCACGCGCCGATCTCGCGGACAGCCGGCGGCTGCGCGAGAACCTCGTCGACGCGCTCGCCGTACTGACCGGCGTGTCGCCGACCGCATTCGCCGTCGCGCCCACCGCATCGCTCGTGCGCGTGCCGGACGTGCCGCCCGGCCTGCCGTCCGCGCTGCTCGCGCAACGGCCGGACGTCTACGCGGCCGCGCGCCGTGCCGACGCGGCGTCGCTCGAGATCGGCGTCGCCCGCACCGCCTGGCTGCCGACGTTGACGCTGACCGCGCAGGGCGGTTTCGCGAGCCGCGATCTCGGCACGTTTCTCGATCGCAACAGTTCGCTGTGGGGGCTCGGCGCGAGCGTCGCCGAAACGCTGTTCGACGGCGGCAAGCGCGACGCCGCGGTGGCCGCCGCGACGGCCGGCGCGGACCTCGCCGACGCGAACTATCGCGCGACCGCGCTCGGCGCGCTGCGCGAGGTTCAGGACGCGCTCAACGACATCGCCGCGCAGAAGGAGCGGATCGCGCGCTACGACAGCGCGGCGCGCGCCACCGAGGCGGCCGCGCGGTTGTCGCTGAGCCGTTATGCGCACGGCTACGTCAGCTATCTCGAGGTGATCGACGCGGACCGCGATGCACTGAGTGCGCAACGCCAGCTGATTCACAGCCGCCAGTCGCTCGCCATCGCGACGATCGGCCTGGTGCGCGCGCTGGGCGGCGGATGGACGCCGCCGGCGTCGGTGTCTGCGCCGGCCGACGACGCACGTCGCGCCGGACGCTTCTGACGCTGCACGAACGCGCGCTGCGCGTTCGCCGGAACGGCCTCAGACGTTTTCATACCGCTCTTAAGCTTACCTAACGTTTTTTGTGTTGTTGCGCGCGAGCGTGCCGCATACATTGCTCCCATACGCATTCACCGGAGCGGGACGTGACATGGATCGCCTGAAAGCGCTCGAGATACTCAAGACGGTTGCCGAACAAGGCAGCTTCACGAAAGCCGCCGACACCCTGCGGCTCGGCGTGCCGTGCATCAGCCGCACCATCCAGTGCCTCGAAACGTCGCTCGGCGTGCTGCTGTTTCATCGCACGACGCGCAAGGTGACGCTGACGCGCGCCGGCCACGACGTGCTCGAACAGGCGATCGCGCTGCTGGAGCAGTACGAGCATTTTTCCGTGTGCTGTCACATCCATGCAAGCGACGTGCAGGGCGACATCGCGATCGAGGTCTCGAACCTGTTCAGCGCCGATCGGCTGGTGCCGGTGCTCGCCGATTTCAATCGGCAGCATCCGCTCGTGCGTCTCCGCATCGACTGGGTCGATCATCCGAGCGCGGCGTTCAGCGGCGCCGCGGACCTGTCGATCGTCACCGACCGGACGTCGAGCGTGACCTGCGTCGAGCGGCGCCTGGGACGCATCGCGATGGGCCTGTACGCGAGCCCGCGGTTTCGCGCCGCGGCCGGCGCACCGGACGATCCGCGCTCGCTCGAACGCCTGGACGCGCACGGCGGCAAACCGGGCAGCAGCAGTTCGGCGTGGCCGCTGCGGCACCGGCGCACGGGCGCAACCGCCGAGATCAGGCTGGCCGGCGCGATACGCTCGAATTGCCTCGACACCTTGATTCGAGCGACGACGCGCGGCACCGGCTTCGCCGTGCTGCCGGAACATCTCGCGCGGCCGCTCGAGCGCGACGGCGAACTCGTTCGCCTGCTGCCCGACTGGCAGGTCGGCGATCTCGACGCATCGCTGCTCTACCACTCGCGCCGCAACCTGCCCGCGCGCATCAGGACGCTCGCCGAACATCTCGTCGCCGCGTTCGACGGCGGCGGCGACCCGCGGCCGGCCGCCCGGCACGACGCACGCGCGGTCGCGCATGCCGCCGATGCCGGCCGCGAAGTGGCCGCATGAACGTCGCCGTTCGCGGCATCGGGCGCCGCGCCGACGCGCGCATGCCGATGCCGTCGCGTCGAACGGGCCGGCGCGCCTGCTCAGTTGCCTGCTCAGTTGCCTGCTCAGTCACCCGCTCAGTTGCCTACTCAG
This sequence comes from Burkholderia sp. BCC1993, assembly GCF_905339865.1. Taxonomy (NCBI): domain Bacteria; kingdom Pseudomonadati; phylum Pseudomonadota; class Betaproteobacteria; order Burkholderiales; family Burkholderiaceae; genus Burkholderia; species Burkholderia sp. BCC1993. The sequence goes on from NZ_CAJPGZ010000010.1 coordinate 150,825, forward strand.
TCGCCTACTCAGTCGCCCGCTCAGCCGCCCACCCCCGCCGGGCGCACGCCGAGCGCTTCGGCCTGGCGCACGAGATCCGGCAGCGTGCGGACCCGCATCTTCTTCATCACCTGCGCACGATGCACCTTCACCGTGATTTCCTGCAGCCCGAGATTCGACGCGATCTGCTTGTTCATCAGGCCCGCGATCACCTGGCTCATGACTTCGCGTTCGCGCGGCGTCAACGACGCATAGGCCTGCCGCACCGCATCCAGCGCACGCTCGCGCGCGAGGCGTTCGCCGTCGCGGGCCAGCGCGCGGCCGACGGCATCGAGCATCGTGTCGTCGTCGAACGGTTTCGTCAGGAAATCGAGCGCACCGCCCTTCATCGCCTTGACGGTGGTGGCCACGTCGCCGTAACCCGTCATGAACAGGATCGGCACGTTCAGGCCCGCGCGCACCGCTTCCTCCTGGACGGCCAGCCCGCTCTCGTCGGCCAGGCGCACGTCGAGGATCAGGCAGCTCGGCACGTCGGGCCGCTCGAATGCAAGGAACGCGCGCGACGACGCGAACGTCTCGACGCGAAACCCGGCCGAACGCAACAGCGCGCTCAGCGCGCGCCGCAGCGTTTCGTCGTCGTCGACCACATAGACGATCGGCGCGGGATCGCCCGCGCCCTGGTGACGGTTCGAAGTCATATCCGGCGTGCTCGCCATCGCATTCCTCGTGTAGGCATCCGCTTCATTATCGAATGATAAACCGAGAAAAGTCCGGGCGGACACGCCGACGCGCGCGGCATGACGGCGGACGCGCCGCTCACGCGGGCGGTGTGCCGGATGCGATCTGATCGATCAGGTTGAGCAGGTCGTCCGATGGAAACGGCTTGCGCAGGAACGCGACCGCACCTTGCGCGTGCGCCCGGCGGACCGACTCGTCGTCGCCGTGCGCCGACATCAGGATGACCGGCAGCGCCGCGTTGCGCTGCACCAGCAGGCGCTGGACGTCGAGACCGCCCAGCCCTTTCATCTTCAGGTCGAGCAGCACGCACGCCGCGTCGTCCAGCGGGCCGGTCGCGAGAAATTCCTCGCCCGACGCGAACGGCAATGCGGTGTGGCCCGCCGATTTCAGCAGGCTGGCAAGACTCTTTCGGACCGACGCATCGTCATCGATGATGCAAACAAGGGCCATGAAATAAGAACCTAAATGGTGTCAATCGAGGTGATCGCCGTGCAGTTCATGCCGCATCGACAGGCGCCGCCGCGGCGCGCCAGGTCGCGCAGCCCGGCTGTCACGCCCACGACCCGGCGACCGGCACGGCCGGCGCCGGCTGCAGCGCGTCCGCGTGCGGGTCGGCCGCAAACGACGCGCAGCGCGCGTGGAGACGCCCGGCTTCGCCCGACTCCGCCAGTTTCTCGAGCGCATACGCGCGCACGACCTCGAGCAGCGAGTAGCGCTTCGACAGTCCGACCGAATGAACGACCAGCAGCGATTTCGACGCCAGGCTGACGAGACAGTCCAGCACATCGTCCGCACCCAGTTCGTTGCAGGCGGCCAGCGCGCAGGCCGCGTCGAGCCGGAACGCATCCGGAAACACCGCGAGGCGGCACAGCACGGTGCGCTCCATGTCGTCGAGCAGCCGATAGCTCCACTCGATGGTGGCCCTGAGCGTCTGCTGGCGCGGGTGCGCCGTGCGCAGGCCGCCGGACAGCGACAGCACCGACTTGTCGAGATCCGCCGCCAGCCCCTGGATGCCGAGCGACGCGACACGGGCCGCGCCGAGCTCGAGTGCGAGCGGCAGGCCGCTCAGGCGGCGGCAGAGGGTCGCGATCGCGTCGAGCGTCTTCGCATCCGCCGGAAGATCCGTACCCATCGCGCGCGCCCGCGCCAGGAACATCCGGACCGCGCCGCTCGCGACGATGTCGTCGGCGTTCGCGCCGGCCGGCGGCAACGACAGCGGCCCGACGCGATAGACCCGCTCGCCCGCCACCCGCAAGGGCTCCCGGCTCGTCACGACGAGTATCGCGCCAGGGTTCGCGTCCGCGATCGCTTCGCTCAGGTCCGCCAGTTCGTCGACGTACTGCTCGGCGTTGTCGAACACGAGCACGACGCGCTGCTCGCCGATCGCCCGGACGACGTCGGCGGGACCCGCGCCCGGGCCGCCCGCCAGGTCGAACGCGTCCAGCACCGCGCACGCCAAGGTCGCGTCGGCCTGTTGGCCGGCCAGGTCGACCCGGACCATCTCGATCCCGTGCGCCATCGACCAGGCCGTCGCAACCTCCAGCGCCAGATGCGTCTTGCCGACGCCGCCGGGGCCGACCAGCGTGACGAGCGCCTCGCGATCGAGCAGCCCGTGCAGCTCGGCCGCTTCCAGCTCCCGGCCAATCATCGGACATTTGCGCGGCGCCGCACTCGCGCGGAAACTGCCTGCCGAGTCGAACGCGATCGGCGGCCGGTCGCCGATCGCGTGGTCGGCGGGCGGCGCGAGCCGGTAGCCGCGGCCCGATTCGGTCCGGATCCACCCGTGCTTGCCGCCGAACAGCTTGCGCAGCGTCGAGACGTGGACCTGGATGTTGTTCTCGACCACGATCGTGTTCGGCCACACGGCCTGCATGATCTCGTCCTTCGACACGAGCCGGCCGGCCGCCTTCACCAGCAGTTCGAGGATCTCGAACGCCCGGGCGCCGATATACCGGGGCTGCCCGTCGACGCAGACTTCGCGGCATTCAAGGGAAACCGTCACCTGTCCGAACGTGTACATGATCCGCACTCGCTTATGCTGCCTGCCACCTCGCGCCGCCTCGCGAGGCGACGCGCTCCTGGGTTGCCCGTCCGGCCATGCCGATGCATGCCGGGAGGCGTGACCGTATCGTAGGTCGCAACCGGCGCCGCGAATATTATCCATAGGTTTAAGTCCGGCCCCGGCCGGCCGCCGGCGCGCAAGGGCGCAGGAGCGCGGGGGTACTGCAAAATCCCGCGGGCTGTCGGACAATGCACGGGTCGCCGCCCGAACGCGCGCGACCGAGCCCGGCCGATCCCGCATCGCGAGCCGGTTCCACCCTCCTCCACCCAGCCCGCCGCCCCACCGTGAATCAGCCCTTGCGTGACCCGGACGACACGAATCGAATGGATGCCGAATGGCTCGCGCGTGCCCGCCTGTCGAACGTGGTGCGCTCGGGCGACGTCCTGACGTTCGACCTGACCGACCCCGCGACGGGGCGCGTGTGGCCGGCGTGCCAGACCAGCTGGGAATTCGATCAGCGCTGCCGGCAGTTCGAGCAGGAATATGCGTTGACCGGGATCCTGGACCCGGCCTGGGCGCTCATGCCGGTGGCGCTGATCCGCGCGGCCGACGGCCCGGTGCTCGTCCATCCGCGCCTGGACATGCGTGCGTTCGACACGCTGACCGACGGCCGGCTGCCGCTCGACGCCTTTCTCGAAACGGCGATCGGCGCCGCCCGCACGCTCGGCGAACTGCATCGGCGCGGCTGGCTGCATGGCGATCTCCAGCCGGCCAGTTTCGTCATCGCACCGGACGGCACCGTCATGCTCCGCTCGTTCGCCCATGCCCGGGAGCGCGCCACGCAGCAGGCGGCGGACCGCACGATGCGCACGGATTTCGCCGCGTACGCCGCGCCGGAAGTCTCGGCAGGCGCGTCCGTCGACGAGCGTGCCGACCTGTACGCGTTCGGCATCACGCTGTTCCGCCTGCTGACGGGCGCGATGCCCTACAAGGCCGCGTCGACGTCCGACTGGGTCCACGCGCACGTCGCGATCCAACCGTCGCCGCCCGCGGCGTTTCGCGGCGACGTGCCCGCCATCCTGAACGATCTGATCCTGAAGCTGATCGCCAAGGAACCCGCCGATCGCTACCCGTCCTGTGAAGCGGTGCAGCACGATCTCGAACGGATCCTGCACGACTGGCTCGCCGCGGGGCGCGTCGAGCCCTTCGCGCTCGGCGGCTGCGATCCGTTCGCCGGTCTGCACACACCCGACCTGCCGGTCGGCCGTGACGCGGAAATTCACCTGCTCGAAGGGATCCTGGAGACCGTCACGCGCACCGGCGAGTCGGCCATCGTGCTGGTCGGCGGACCGGCCGGCGTCGGCAAGACCGCGCTCGCCGAACACTTCGTGCGTCATGCGCGCGCCGCGTCGCGCACCGCCTGGTTCGCGTCGGCCACGGTCGACCGGTTCCAGCCCGCGCGGCCGTATGCGCCCGTGCTGCAGGCGCTGCGCACGCTGTTCGGCAGCGCGCTGGCCAGGCGCGACGACGAAATCGCGGCGATCGCCGCGCGGCTGCGCGACTGCGTGGGCCGTCAGGCCAGTCTTCTTGCGGCGATCTTCCCGGAAACCGGGTGGCTGCTCGACGTCGAGCCCGTCGCGTTCGACCCGACCGACGCGATCCCCGAATTTCATCTGTGCCAGATCGTCGTGAATGCATTCCGCGCGTTCGCGGCGCCGGGCGAGCCGCTCGTCATGACACTGGACGACATCCAGTGGGCCGACGACGCGACGCTCGCGTTCCTCGCATCGATCGCGCTCGATCCGCCGGCCCATGTCTGCATCGTTGCCAGCTATCGGAGCGGGCCGCCGCATGACGACGCGCCGGCGTTCCGGCGCCTGCTCGAGCAGCTCGATTCCGCCCGCGTCGCGTCGCTGACGCTGGCGCCGCTCGATACGCCCGACGTCACGCGCCTGCTCGCCGGCATGCTCGGCGAGGCGCCGGCCCGCTTGTCCGGGCTCGGCGACATCGTTCATCGCAGGACGGGCGGCAATCCCTTCTATATCCAGCAGCTACTGCGCACGCTGATCGACGAGCAGCTGCTCGGCTACGATCCGGTGCGGCAAACGTGGCAATGGAATGCGGACGACATCGACGCGCGCCACGAGACCGAGAACGTCGTGAGCCTGCTCGCGGTCCGGATGCAGCGCTTGCCACACGAAACGAGAACACTGCTGGCGCTGATGGCCTGTATCGGCATCGATATCGACGAAGCGCTGTTGCGCGCGGCCGCCGACAAAACGCTGGCCGAACTCCGCTTCTGGCTGGACCCGGCGCGCCGGATGGGTCTCGTGTCGCTCTCCGGCGACCGCTGGCGCTTCGCTCACGACCGCATCCTCGAGGCCGTCTACGCACTCACGGGGCGCCCGGAGCGCGCGCTGCGCCACGCCCGGATCGCCGCCGCGATGCTCGCACGCGCGAACCCGCCGTCACCCGACTCCTTGCTGGCGCTCGCCGCCCAGATCGAACTGGCGCAAGGCGTGCCGCTCGACGACACGCTCGCGCTCGCGTTCGCGGGTGCGCTCGCCGACGCCGCGGAGGCCGCGGCCACGGCCGCCGCGCGCGATCGTGCGTTGTCGTTTCTCGCGTCGGCGCAATCGCTGCTCGGCCCGCATGCCTGGTCGCAACACTACGGCCTCGCCAGCCGGATCGGCATCCTGCGCAGCGGCCTGCTGCTCGCGACCGGCGAAACCGCGCAGGCGTCCGACGCGATCGACACGCTCATCGCGCGTACGCGCACGCCCGCCGACCGGGCCGAGGCGCATCGGCTGAAGGCCGCGCAGCTCACGGTGGAGTCGCACTACCGGCAAGCCATCGACGTCGCGCTGGCCGGGCTGGCGCTGCTCGGCGTCGAACTGCCGGCCGAGCCGTCCGGGGCCGATCTCGATGCGGCCTGCGATGCGGTGCGCGCGGCGCTCGACGGCCGCGCCATCGCCGACCTGGTCGACCTGCCCGTGATGACCGACACGCGCGTCGAAGCCACGATGGCGCTGCTGACCGCGCTCGAGGCCGCGATGTTCTATCCGAGCGGCGGGCTGATGCTGCTCCATTTCGCGACGATGGTGCGGCTGACGCTGCGCCACGGTGTCACTGCCGCGTCGGTACAGGGGCTCGCGTGGTATGGCGTCAGCATCGCCGGGCACCACAACGCGTATGAAGACGGCTTCGAATTCGCGAAGGTCGCGCTCGCGCTGGTCGATCGCCACGGCTTCGAACGCTATCGCTCCGCCACGCTGATCGCACTCGACCAGGTGAGCGTCTGGACCCGGCCGCTGTCCTATGCACTCGAACGCGCGCGCGAGGCGAAAGCGGCCGGCAATGCGAGCGCCGAGCTGCGCTGGATGTGCTACAGCTGCAACCACATCGTCAGCGACCTGCTGTCGATGGGCGAAGCGCTGCCCGCGATCCGTGACGAAATCGACCCGCTGCTGGAGATCGCGCGCGGCGCACACTACGACGACATCGTCGATCTCGTCTCCACCCAGTCGGAATTCATCGACGCGCTGCAGTTCGGCCACGACCGGATGATCGGCACGTGGCGTGCCCGTGCGTCGACCCGGACCCCGATGTCGGTGCTGGCGTTCTGGACCGACGTGCTCGTCGGCCAGGCGGCGTTCATCTTCGGCGACGCGGCGACGGCGCACGCATCGCTCGAGGCGGCCGCGTCGAGCGCGTGGTCGACGCCCGCGCACATCATGTTGTCCGATTTCCACCTGTTCGGCGTGCTGGCCGGCATCGCCGCCGACGACGGCACCACGCCTCCCGAACGCATGCTCGAGCGCTTCGCGCCGCAGCGCGCCAGGTTCGCGACGTGGAGCGCGCGAAATCCGGGCACGTTTCTCAACAAGCTCGCGCTGATCGATGCCGAGTTCGCGCGCCTGCGCGGCGAGCACGTCGTCGCGATGCAGCAGTACGAAACGTCGGCCAGTCTCGCGGCGGAACACGGCTTCGTGCACGAACAGGCGCTCGCGCACGAACGGGCCGCGCAGCATGCCGCGTCGCTCGGGCTCGCCGGCCAGGCCCGTCATCAGTTGCGGCTCGCCCATGCGTGCTACCGGCGCTGGGGCGCGACCGGCAAGACGCGGGCGATGGAAGCGCAGCATCCGTTCCTCGTGATGGATCCGTCGCCGGGCGGCCCGGCCGCGCCCGCGCGCGAGGACCTCGATTTCGCGCTCGCGATGCGCGCAGCCCATTCGTTGTCCGAAGAAATCGTGCTGGAGCGCCTGATCCAGACGCTGATGCGCAACATGCTCGTGTATGCCGGCGCGCGCTATGGCCTGCTGCTGCTCACCCGGCACGACCGGCTGACCATCGAGGCGGTGGCGCGCATCGCGGGCAGCGACGTGATCGTCGACATCGCCCGCAGCGAACCCGCGGAACAGGATGTGCCGCTGTCGATCCTGAACACCGTCGCGCGCACCCGCAAGCCGATCGTGCTCGCGAATGCGCAGCGCGACGGCGTTCCCGATCACGTCGACAGCCTGCGCGCGCACCCGACGCGCTCGCTGTTCTGCCTTCCGCTGTTGAAACAGGGCGCGCTGGTCGGCGTGCTGTATCTCGAGAATGCACTGAGCAACGGCGTGTTCTCGCCGCGGCGCATCGCGATGCTGGAAGTGCTCGCGCCGCAGGCCGCCAACGCGCTCGAATCCGCGCGACTCTACGCGGAACTGATCGACGAAAACGCCCGCCGGGTCGAGACCGAAGCCGCGCTGCGGCACGCGCGCACCGAGCTCGCGCGCACCGCGCACATGACGGTGATGGGCGAACTCGCCGCATCGATCGCGCACGAGATCAATCAGCCGCTGACGAGCATCGTGTCGAGCGCCGGCGCAGGCATGCGCTGGTTGCGCGGCCCGCAACCCGATCTCGGCGAGGCGCTCGCGAGCCTGGAGGACATCCGTGTGTCCGGCGTGCGCGCGGCCGACATCGTCCGCGCGTTGCGATCGCTCGCGCGCCAGGCACCGCCCGCGCTGGCGCCGGTCGCGATCGACGACCTGATTCGCGACATGCTGCGCCTCACCGCGACGGAAATCGACGCGAAGCAGGTGGTGCTGCGCGTCGACCTGCACTGCGACGGCGTGCCCGCGATGGCCGACCGCACCCAGATCCAGCAGGTGATCCTCAACCTCGTCACCAATGCACTCGACGCGATGGACGGACTCGTCGCGCCGCGCGAACTCGAGATCGCCTCGCAGGTCGAGGACGGCCATGCGGTCGTCCGCATCGCCGACCGCGGCGCCGGCATCGATGCGGACATCGCGAATCGCATCTTCGATCCGTTCTTCACGACGAAGTCGCACGGCATGGGGATGGGCCTCGCGATCTGCCGTTCGATCATCGAGGCGCATGGCGGCACGCTCGAAGCGGCGCCGCGCGACGGGCACGGGACCATGATGACGTTCCGGCTGCCGGTTTCGGCGCCCCGTTGATACCGGCCCATGCGCGCCAGAGGCAGCGGCGGCGCCGGCATCGCACTGCTCAGTTTGCGCGCGGCCGGTGCGCGTCCTCGCCGAGGAACTGGTGCACGAAGGTCACGGCCATCGCGCCTTCGCCGACCGCCGACGCCACCCGCTTGACCGACCCCGACCGGACGTCGCCCGCCGCGAACGAACCGGGCACGCTCGTTTCCAGATGGTAGGGCCGGCGCTCGAGCGGCCACACGCGCTCGAACGCGGGACAGTCGTACAGGTCGCTGCCGGTGACCAGATAGCCGCCCGCGTTGCGGATGATGTCCGTATCCTTCGCCCATTCCGTGTTCGGCGCACCGCCGATGCAGACGAACAGGTGCGTGGCCGGCAGCACCTCGCGCGCGCCGTCGTCCGAGCGCAGCACGATCGCTTCGAGGCGGCCGTCGCCGTGGAGCGCGTCGACATTCGAGCGGTACCGGACCGTCACGTTCGGCGTGCGCTCGATCCGGTCGACCAGGTAATGCGACAGTGTTGCCGCCAGCGATGCGCCGCGGACGATCATCGTGACTTCGCGCGCGTGCCGCGCGAAATTCATCGCGGCCTGGCCCGCCGAGTTGCCGCCGCCGACGATGAACACGTGCTTGCCTTCGCACATCGGCGCCTCGCTCGAACCCGCGCCGTAGAACAGGCCGGCGTTGAGAAACCGCTGTTCGTCGGGCAGGCCGAGGCTGCGATATTCGATCCCGGTCGCGCAGATGTTCGTGCGCGCGGTCAGGATCGCGCCGTCGGCCAGGTCGACGCGAATCTTGCCGCCGACGAACGTCGCGTGCACGCCCTCGCGCATCATCAGCAGCTCGACGCCGAATTTCACGGCCTGCTGGCGGGCCCGCTCGGCCAGCTCGGCGCCCGGAATGCCGTCCGGAAACCCCATGTAGTTCTCGATCATCGAACTCGTTCCCGCCTGCCCGCCGATCGCGTCGCGCTCGATCACGACGGCGCGCAGCCCTTCCGACGCCGCATAGACGGCCGCCGACAGGCCGGCCGGACCGGCGCCGTAGATCGACACGTCGTACTCGACGAAGCGCGGCCGGGCGACCCAGCCGAGCTTCGCGGCAATCTCCGGCAGCGTCGGCTGGTAGAGGCACGTGCCGTCCGGGAAGACCACGGCCGGCAGCCGGATGTCGGCGAGCGGCGCGATGCCCAGTTCGCGCATGCAGTCGGTGTCGGACGTCAGTTCGCACCATGCGTACTCGACCACGCCGCGCTTCAGGAAATCGCGAATTGCGTAGGCTTCCTTGCTGTTCGGCAAGCCGATGACCTTGACATGCTGAGACTGCGTCATGAATCCCTCCCGGTGACTGCGCTGCCGCATTTCAATGCCGGCCGCACTGGCGACTGTACGTCCTCGTCGCCTTCGCGCCGCCGCGGTTAACAAGAATTAAGGTCGGCTCGCGCCGCGCGCCGTCCACAATGAAGCCCGTCCACCTCCGCTTGCAGCGTCGTGCCGGCCGCGCTGCGAGCACCCTGCGGCGCCGGCATCGGAGCGAAAGATGACCACGACCTGCACGCATCTCGGCGAAGCACGCGTCCTGAACACCGACAAGCACACCTGCGAGGCATGCGTGAAGTCCGGCAGCCAGTGGGTGCATCTGCGCCTGTGCCTGACCTGCGGGCAGGTCGGCTGCTGCGACTCGTCGCCGAATCGCCACGCGAGCCGGCATTTTCACGACACCGGCCACCCGCTCGCGCGTTCGATCGAACCCGGCGAGCGCTGGGTATGGTGCTACGCGGACAACGTCATGGCCGGCGAGATCACGTCGTAACGCCCGCCGCGCGGCGGCATCCGGCACCGTTTCCGGCTGCGGGTAAACACCGTTCGATCGCGGCTTCTGGCCGTCGTTTTTTTCGACTATAGTTTATCGAACGATAACTTATCGAATGATAAACACGAGGTCCGCCATGCCTGTATCCAGACTCGCGCATTACTCGATCCGCACACTCGATCTCGAACGATCGTGCCGGTTCTACGAACGTGTGCTCGGCTTCGAACGCGGCTATCGCCCGCCGTTCGACTTTCCCGGCGCATGGCTCTACAAGGGCGGCGACGAAGCCGACTACGGCATCGTCCACATCATCGGCGTCGATCCGGACAACCCGGACGGGCTCGCGGCGTATCTCGGCGACAAGGCGCTGCCGGCCACCGGCACGGGCACCGTCGACCACATCGCGTTCCTCGCGACCGGCGTCGAAGCCATGTGGGGCACGCTGCGCGCCGAGAACGTCCCGTGGCGCGACCGCACGGTGCCGAGCCTCGGGCTGCATCAGATCTTCATCGAGGACCCGTCCGGCGTGACGATCGAACTCAACTTTCCTGCCGCCGAAGTCGCCGGCCTGACGCTTCCCGACACGGCCGCATCGGCCGGCATCGCTCACGGAGACTGATATGAACCACAGCATTTCGACCCGCCGCAAGGCTGCGATCGTCGGCGGCTCGCTGGGCGGCCTGTTCGCCGCGAACCTCCTGCTGCGCAACGGCTGGGACGTCGACGTGTTCGAACGCGTGCCCGAGGCGCTGTCGGGCCGCGGCGCAGGCATCGTCACGCATCCGGAGCTGTTCGACGTGATGCGCGCCGCGGGCGTGCGCATCGATGCGTCGATCGGTGTCGAGGTCGAGTCGCGCATCACGCTGTCGCAGGACGGCACCGTCGAGTCGGCGCGCCGGCTGCCGCAGACGCTCACCGCGTGGAGCAAGATGTATCACGTGCTGCGCGCGGCGCTACCCGATCAGCATTACCACGCGGGCGCCGTCGTGACCGACGTCGCGGACGGGCCGGCGCACGCGTGCGTCGCGCTGTCCGACGGCTCGGTCGTGCACGCCGATCTCGTCATCGCCGCCGACGGGTTCCGCTCCGCGATCCGCGAGCGGCTGCTGCCGGACGCGCGGCTTCAATACGCGGGCTACGTCGCGTGGCGCGGGCTGGTCGACGAAACCGCGCTGTCGGACGCGACCCACGCGAGCCTGTTCAACAAGTTCGCGTTCGGCCTGCCGCCGCACGAGCAGATCCTCGGCTACCCGGTCGCCGGCCAGGGCAACAGCACGCAACCCGGCGCGCGCCGCTACAACTTCGTCTGGTATCGCGCGACGCGCGAAGACACCGACCTGCCGAACCTGCTGACCGACGAGACCGGCAAGCTGTGGGCGGGCGGCATTCCGCCGACGCTGATCCGGCGCGACGTCCTCGCCGATCTCGAGGACGCGGCCGACGCGCTGCTCGCGCCGCAGTTCGCCGAAGTCGTCGCACGCGCGACGCAACCGCTGTTCCAGCCGATCTACGACCTCGAAGTGCCGCGCATGGCATTCGGCCGGATCGCGCTGCTCGGCGACGCCGCGTTCGTCGCGCGGCCGCATTGCGGAATGGGCGTCACGAAGGCGGCCGGCGATGCGCTGGCACTCGCCGCGGCACTCGGCACGCGCGCCGACACGCTCGACGCATTGAGCGACTACAGCGAAACGCGCACCGCCTTCGGCGTCGCGATCGTGCAGCACGCGCGCCATCTCGGCGCCTACATGCAGGCGCAACTGAAAAACGACATCGAGCGCGAAATGGCCGAGCGCTATCGCACGCCGGAAGTCGTGATGCGGGAAACCGCCGTGCCGCCGCATTTCTGAGCCGCATTTCTGAGCCGGGCACGGGCGGGCGCCGCGTACGAGACGCGCGACGCCCGCCGCCCGGCCGCGACATTCGATCCATCGAGGAGACACCGTGAACCACCCGCTTCCGGCCACCGCCGGCACCGCGCCCGCCCATGACTCGCCGGCGCAGGCCGCCCATCCGCTGCTGCGCGATGCCCGTTTTCGCACGCTCGTCAGGCGCAGAAGGCTGCTCGCCTGGTCGCTGACGCTCGTCATGCTCACCCTCTATTTCGCGTTCATCCTCACGCTGGCGTTTTCGCCGGCGCTGCTCGGCCAGCCGATCGTGCCGGGCCGGCCGACGCCGTGGGGCATCCCGGTCGGCTTCGGGATGTTCGTCGTCACGTTCGCGCTGGTCGCGCTGTACGTGTGCCACGCGAATTCGGTCCACGACGCGCGCGTCGCGTCCATCCGTCACGGAGACACGCAATGAAACGCCTGCTCCTCGCATCGATCGCCGCCGCCTGCACGGCACCGGCGTGCGCGGCCGGCCCCGCGGCGCTCGCGCACGGACACAACCCGGTCGCGATCGGCATGTTCCTGCTGTTCGTCGCGTCGACGCTCGTCATCACGCGCTGGGCCGCGCGCAAGAACCACAGCGTGGCCGACCATTACGCGGCCGGCGGCCGGATCACCGCGCTGCAGAACGGCTGGGCGATCGCCGGCGACTACATGTCGGCGGCGTCGCTGCTCGGCATCTCCGCGCTGGTGTTCACGAGCGGCTACGACGGCCTGATCTACTCGGTCGGCTTTCTCGCGAGCTGGCCGATCATCCTGTTCCTGATCGCCGAGCCGCTGCGCAACCTCGGCAAGTACACGCTCGCCGACGTCGTGTCCTATCGCCTGCGGCAACGGCCGATCCGCGCGTTCGCGGCGTCGAGCTCGATCGTCATCGTGCTGCTGTACCTGGTGTCGCAGATGGTCGGCGCGGGCAAGCTGGTCGAGCTGCTGTTCGGCCTCGACTACCGGGTCGCGGTGCTGGTGGTCGGCGTGCTGATGGTGATCTACGTGTTCTTCGGCGGGATGCTGGCGACGACCTGGATCCAGATCATCAAGGCCGTGCTGCTGCTCGCCGGCGCCGCATTCATGGCATTCATGGTGCTGAGCCGCTTCGGGTTCAGCCTCGACGCGCTGTTCGCGCAGGCTGTGAGCGCGCATCCGAAGCATGCGGCGATCCTGCGCCCCGGCGGCCTGGTCTCCGATCCGGTCTCCGCCGTGTCGCTCGGCCTCGCACTGATCTTCGGCACGGCGGGCCTGCCGCACATCCTGATGCGCTTCTTCACGGTCGGCGACGTCAAGGCCGCCCGCAAGAGCATCCTCCATGCGACCGGCATCGTCGGCGCCGGCTATGTGCTGATCGTCATCATCGGCTTCGGCACCATCGCGCTCGTCGCACCGGACCCGCGCTATCACGATGCATCCGGCGCCGTGACGGGCGGGGTGAACATGGTGGCGATCCACCTCGCGCACGCGGTCGGCGGCAACGTGTTCCTCGGCTTCGTCTGCGCGGTCGCGTTCTCGACCATCCTGGCCGTCGTGGCGGGGCTGACGCTCGCGGGTTCATCGGCGATCTCGCACGACCTCTACGCGAACGTGCTGCGCCGCGGGCGCGCGTCCGATCGCGAGGAAATGCGCGTGGCACGCGCGACGACCGTGGTGCTCGGCGTGCTCGCGATCCTGCTCGGCATCGCGTTCGAGAAGCAGAACATCGCGTTCATCGTCAGCCTCACGTTCTCGATCGCGGCGAGCTCGAATTTTCCGGTACTGCTGCTCTCGATCTACTGGCGCGGCCTGACGACGCGCGGCGCGGTGCTGGGCGGCCTGCTCGGGCTCGCCACCGCCGTCGGGCTCACCGTGCTGAGCCCGACCGTGTGGGTGCAGGTGCTCGGCCACGCGCACGCGGTCTATCCGTACGAATACCCGGCACTGTTCTCGATGGCGGCGGCGTTCGCCGGCATCGTCCTGTTCTCCGTCACCGATCGCTCGGCCCGCGCGCAGCGCGAGCGCGAGCAGTTCGACACGCAGCTCGTCGCGTGCGAAACGGGCATCACGACGGGCATCACGCAACGCGGCTGAGCCGCACGATTCGAACACCCGATACACCATGAGAGACACCATGCTGACCTGCACCTGCTGCCCGTCGCCGGCCCGGCGACGCCTGCTCGGCACGTTCGCCGCACTCGCCGGCACGGCCCTGGCCGGCCGCTCGGCATCGGCCGCCGCAACCGCGAGCACGCCGGCCGCGTCGGCCACCCCGCCGCTGCAGCGGCCGCGCGCGATCGACATCCACGCGCACTACTACCCGGAAAGCTTCTGCGATCTGGTCGGCGGCGAAGGCAAGCGCTTCGGCGGCGCGTTCGCGTGCGACGACGCGTCGTTCACGTTCCGCACGCCCGCCGGCGGCCTCGGCCCGCTGCCGATGAAGTTCATCGACGTCGATGCGCGGCTGCGGGACATGGATGCATCGGGCGTCGACGTCCAGGCGCTGTCGCTCAGCGTGCCGATGGCGTACTGGGGCGACCGGCCGTTCAATGCGAAGCTCGCGCGCGCCTGGAACTCGGCCGCGTCGCGCGTCTACGAGCGGCATCCGACGCGCTTCGTCGTACTCGCGACGCTGCCGATGCTGAACGCGACCGACGCGATCGACGAACTCGAGCGCGCCGCGCAGTTGCCGGGCGTGCGGGGCGTGTACATGGGCACCAACATCGACAACCGCGATCTCGACGACCCGTTGTTCGCACCGGTCTTCGCGCGCATCGCGCAACTGAACCTGCCGGTGTTCCTGCATCCGCAGCAGACCGTCGGCGGCGCGCGGCTCGGCGATTTCTACCTGAGCAACCTGCTCGGCAATCCGTTCGACACGGCGATCGCGGCCGCGCACCTGATCCTCGGCGGCGTGCTCGACCGTCATCCGAACCTGCACTTCACGTTGCCGCATGCCGGCGGCGCGTTGCCGATCGTCGCGGGGCGCCTCGACGCGGGCTGGACCGTGCGTCCCGAAACGCGCCGGCTCGCGCAGAAGCCCAGCAGCTATCTGCGGCGCTTCAGCTACGACACGGTGTCCCATTCGGGGCCGGTGCTGGACTTCCTGATCGCGAACGTCGGCGTCGACCGGCTCGTGCTCGGCAGCGACTACTGCTTCGACATGGGTTACGAACAGCCGGTCCGCTTTCTCAACCGGCTCGACCTGAGCGCGGCCCAGCGCGCGCTGATACTCGGCGGCAATGCGGGGAAGCTGCTGCGGATCTAGCGCGATCGGGCCGCCATGTCGCGCTCGCGCGACGACGCTTGCACGATCGGCGCAGCCCGCCGGCCGACATGCCATCATCCGGCGAGCCGTCGGCACGGCACGGCACACGTCGCCGCGCAGCCGGGCCGCCGGACCGCCAGGCCGCTTCTCGAACACGGAGCCACGCACCATGAAGATAGCCATTGCCGGCGGGTCGATCGCCGGTCTCGCAACCGCGCTGACACTCGATTGCATCGGGCACGACGTGACGGTCTACGAGCGCTCGCCGTCTCCGCTGCGCGGCCAGGGCGGCGGCGTGGCCGTGCTGCGCCGGATGATGGCGTTTCTCGAACAGCATGGCCGTCATTGCCGGCAGACGATCAGCGTGCCGACCCGTCGGCGGCGCTGGATCGACCGCGCCGGCATCGTCACGCGCGACGAACCCGAAATGCTGCCGTTCTCGTCGTGGGACGCCGTCTACCGCTCGCTGTGCGAGACACTGCCGCACGGACGCATCCGTTATGGCCGCGCGGTCAGCGGCTTCGAGCAGGATGCCGGCGGGGTCGACGTGCACCTGGGCGACGAATGCATCCGCGCGGACGTGCTGATTGCCGCCGACGGCGCGGGCTCGAGCCTGCGCGCGCGCATGTTTCCCGGCCATGCGCCGTCGTTTGCCGGCTACCTCGCGTGGCGCGGCATCGTCGACGAAGCCGGCTTCGAGCCCGCCGCGATCGCACCGCTGGTCGAGAACATGACGCTTCACAAAGCGCCGGGCGAACTGTTCATGGCGTTCCTGATTCCGGCGCTCGACGGCTCGCTCGCGCCGGGCCTGCGCCGCTTCAACTGGCTGTGGTATCGCAACGAAGCCGATCGCGCCGCGCTGCGCCGCCACCTGACCGACCGGAACGGCAACGTCCATCATGCGTCCGTGCACCCCGGCATGCTTGCCGACGAGACCGTTGCGTCGCTGCGGCAACTGGCGCAAGAGCGCTTGCCGGCATCGCTGTCGCAGCTGGTGCTCGCGACACGCGCGCCGTTCAACCAGGCGATCTTCGACGTGCTGAGCCCAGCCTTCGCCGACGGTCGCGTCGCACTGGTCGGCGATGCGGCCTGCACCGTGCGCCCGCATACGGCGTCCGGCACATCGAAGGCGGCGAGCGACGCCGTGTCGCTCGCGCAAGCGCTGCCGGCGGACGCGGCCGATGTCGTCGCGCGCCTCGCGCAATGGTCGGCACGGCGGCGCGAGGACGTGACCGCGTTGCTCGAGAAAGGGCCGCAACTCGCCGCATCGTTCGGCCTCGGCTCGCCGCGCTGAGGTCATTGCATGATGTTCCGTTTCCACTCCCCGCTTCGTTGTCCTTACCTTGTCGCATAGGCGGCCGCGTTCTTCGACGGAACCCGCCTCGACGCTGCACGGTGCGGCCACTCCTGCGCCAGCCTGTTTTGCCACGCGAATCATGCGACCCGCGCACGGCCGCAAGAAAGTGATCGCCGCCAGCCGGTGAACGAAGGTGTGCAACTTCACGTTCGTGCTGCGCGCGCCGTTACCGGCGCCGCTCATGCGCAAGTCACAGCCGGCGTGTGCGCATCCGCCGTCCGTCACCGTTCAGAACGATTCAGCGCGGCTTCAGGAATTGCCGCCGACGCCAGCGTAGACTGCCTCCACCAATCGCTGCGCGGCCTCTGGCCCGCGCGCCCCCACCCCAGGAGCGACGACATGATTTCCGCCGCGAATCGCTGCGGCCGGACAGGCCTGGCATGGCCGAATCGATCGGCCATGCCGCATCGCCATCCGGCGGCCCCGGCTGCGACATCCGCCGCCGGCACGCGCTGTCCAGGCCGCGCACACCGGCGCGCCCGCTACGCCACATCGATCCGCGCCGCATCGGGCAACCGGCCGCGCCGCGCCGATC
This sequence comes from Burkholderia sp. BCC1993, assembly GCF_905339865.1. Lineage (NCBI taxonomy): Bacteria > Pseudomonadati > Pseudomonadota > Betaproteobacteria > Burkholderiales > Burkholderiaceae > Burkholderia > Burkholderia sp. BCC1993. Next base: position 167,824 of record NZ_CAJPGZ010000010.1, read on the forward strand.
GCATGACGCCGGACGAACCGGTTCGCGTGGAGCGCGCATGAAGCACAAACGACTCTGGTTCGGCGCGGCGGTGGTCGCGCTCGTCGGCCTCGCGGTCGCGATCGGCATCATGGTCCGGCCGTCGATCGCGCCGATCGATCCGCCCGCGCGCGCGTCGTTCGATCCGCAGCTCGTTCGTGCGGGCGCGCGCGTCGTCGCGCTCGGCGACTGCGTCGTGTGCCACACCGCGAAGGACGGCAAGCCGTTCGCCGGCGGCCTGCCGCTCGCGACGCCGTTCGGCACGATCTACGCGACCAACATCACGCCGGATGCCGAGACGGGCATCGGCCGCTGGTCGCTGGCCGCGTTCGCGCGCGCGCTGCGCAGCGGCATCGCCCGCGACGGCCATCCGCTCTACCCGGCGTTTCCGTACATCCATTTCACGCGGATGTCCGACCAGGACATCGAAGCCGCATACGCGTACCTGATGACGCGCGAACCGGTGCAGACGAAGACGCCGGCGAACGACCTGATCTTCCCGCTCAACTTCCGGCCGCTGGTCGCGTTCTGGAACGTGCTGTTCCTGCGCGAAGGCGCGTACCGGCCCGATCCGTCGCAATCCGCGCAATGGAATCGCGGCAAGATGCTCGTCGACGGCCTCGGGCACTGCGCGTCCTGCCATTCGCCGCTGAACGCGATCGGCGGCGAACAGGCCGGCAAGGCGTTCGACGGCGGCATCGTCGACGGCTGGGAAGCGCCGCCGCTCAACACGCTCGGCAACGCGGCCCGGCCGTGGACGCAGGCGCAACTGGTCACGTACCTGCGCACCGGCCGCGCGAGCGAGCACGGCGCGGCCGCCGGACCGATGCTGCCGGTCACGCGCGATCTCGCGACGGTGCCGGCGGAAGACGTCGAGGCGATCGCCACGTACATCCTGTCCATCCAGAAGCCGGCGGCCGCCCGTCCCGCAACAACGGCCGCCGCGGAACACGGCCCGACGACGCCGGCCGCGCAGCGCGGCGCCGTACTGTTCCAGGCGTCGTGCGCACAGTGTCACGGGCCGGCCTCGCCGATGCAGTCGATCGGCGAGCGGCCGACGCTCGCGTTCAGCACGGCCATCCATGCCGACACGCCGCGCAACGCGATCCAGATGATGTTCAACGGCATCGGCTGGCATGGCGAGGACACGCTGAACTACATGCCGTCCTACCTCGACCAGTACGACGACGCGCAGATCGCTGATCTCGCCGCCTACCTGCGCGAGACGTACTCCGATCGCCCCGCATGGAGCGGCATCGACACCCTCGCCGCGAAGCTCAGAAAGGAGGACCGCGCACCATGATCGCCCTCACCGTGAATGGCGTGCGGCACACGCTCGACATCGATCCGTCGACGCCGCTGCTGTACGCGCTGCGCAACGACCTGCACCTGCACGGCGCGAAATTCGGCTGCGGCCTCGGGCAATGCGGCGCATGTACCGTGATCGTCGACGACAAGCCGATGTTCTCGTGCCTGATTCCGGTCGCCGCGCTCGGCGAGCGCCGCGTCAGAACCCTCGAAAGCCTCGGCACGGCCGACCATCCGGGCAAGCTTCAACAGGCGTTCATCGACCACCAGGCGGCGCAGTGCGGCTACTGCATCGCGGGCATGATCATGCGTGCGCAGGCGCTGCTCGAACGCAACCCGAAACCGACCGAACGCGAGCTGCGCACCCACATGGAACCGAACCTGTGCCGTTGCGGCACCCACATGCGGATCCTGGCCGCCGTGCGCCAGGTCGCGGGCCTGCCGGAGCCGGAACCGTCCGCCGCGCCGGTCATGATCAGCAAGGGAATCTGATGAACGCACCCGACGACATCGACGAAGGCCGCCGGCACTTCATGGTCTCCGGCGCGCTCTTCGTCGCGTTCAGCCTCGCGCCGGCCGCGCGCGCGCTCGCCGAAGTCGTGATCGCGGACGAAGGCGCCGCCGTCCACGTCGCCAAGGCCACCGAAACGCTGGCCGGCAGCCTCAAGACCAACCCGCTGCTCGACGCGTGGATCAAGATCGCGCCCGACGGCAAGGTCACCGTGTTTACCGGCAAGGTCGAGCTCGGCACCGGCGTGCGCACCGCATTGCTGCAGGTGGCCGCCGAGGAGCTGAACATGAAGCCCTCGCTGATCACGTTCCTGACCGCCGACACCGGCGCGTCGCCGGACGAGGGCCTGACGGCGGGCAGCCACACGATGGCGGACAGCGGCTCCGCGCTGCTGAACGCCGCCGCGCAGGTGCGCGGGCTGCTGGTCGACGGCGCGGCGAAGCAGTTCGGCGTCGATCCGCGCACGCTGAGTGTCGCCGATGCCGTCATCAAGGCGCCGGACGGCCGCACGATGCGCTACGGCGACGCGGTGCGCACCGTCGACCTGCACCGCAACGCGACGCCGACCTCGCCGCTGAAGCCCCCGGCCACGTTCGCCGTGATCGGCACGTCGCTGCCGCGCGTCGACATCCCGAACAAGGTCACGGGCGGCGTCAGCTACGTGCAGGACATGGAACTGCCGGGCATGCTGCACGCGCGCGTCGTGATGCCGCCGGTGTACGACGCGGCACTGCAGTCGTTCGACGAAGCCGCGATCCTGAAGATGCCGGGCGTCGTGCGAATCGTGCGCAACGGCAGCATGCTCGCGGTCGTCGCGCACGGGGAATGGCAGGCGGTCGTCGCGCAGCGCGCGCTGGCCGCAAGCTGCCGCTGGTCCGGCGGCCGCACGCTGCCCGATCGCGCGACGGTCCACGCGGAGCTGAAGCGGATCGCGACGCAGCGCATCGAAATCGCCAACACGCATGCACCCGCCGCGCCGGCGACCAAGACGCTGTCCGCCACGTTCCTGAAGAATTACCTGCTGCACGGCTCGATCGGGCCGTCGTGTTCGGTCGCGCATCTCGAGAACGGCACGCTGACGGTGTGGACCCACTCGCAGGGCGTCTACCCGCTGCGCGACGCCCTCGCCGAGATGCTGTCGCTGCCGAAGGCGAGCGTGCGCTGCATTCACACCGAGGGTTCCGGCTGCTACGGGCACAATGGCGCGGACGATGCGGCCGCGCATGCGGCGCTGATCGCCGCGGCGATGCCCGGCAAGCCGATCCGCGTGCAATGGATGCGCGAGCAGGAACATACGTGGGACCACTTCACGCCGGCGATGGTCACCGAGCTCAGCGCGTCGCTCGACGCGGGCGGCCGCATCGTCGACTGGAACTACGCGCTGTGGAGCAGTTCGCACAACGAGCGCATCGTCAACGCCGGCCGGCTGCTGCCCGCGCGGATGCTCGAGCCGCCGTTCGTGTCCGCACCGTCGACGCCGATGCTGCAGCCCGAGGGCGGCGGCGATCGCAATGCGATCCCGCTGTACGCGCTGCCCAACATGCACATCGTCAACAACTTCTCGCCGACGATGCCGCTGCAGACTTCCGCGATGCGCTCGCTCGGCGCGCACACCAACGTGTGGGCCATCGAGAGCTTCATGGACGAACTCGCGCACGCGGCCGGCATCGATCCGGTCGAATTCCGCCTGCGCCACATGCAGGACCCTCGCGCGCGGCAGGTGATCCAGCTCGCCGCGGCCCGGTTCGGCTGGCCGCGGCCGCCGCGCGCGCGCAACCGCGGCGTCGGCTTCGCGTTCGGCAAATACAAGAACCTGATGGCCTACGTTGCGATCGCGATCGAGATCACGGTCGAGCCGGAGACCGGCCACGTGACGCTCGATCGCGCGGAAGTCGCGGTCGACGCCGGCCAGGTCGTGTCGCCGGACGGCATCCGCAACCAGATCGAGGGCGGCATCGTGCAGGCCGCCAGCTGGACACTGTACGAGGCGCTGAAATACGATACGCAGCGCATTCGCAGTTTCGACTGGAGCAGCTATCCGATCCTGCGGTTCGGCTCGGCCCCGCAAAGCATCAAGGTGCATCTGATCAATCGCCCCGGTGCGCCGTTCCTCGGCGCGGCCGAGGCGTCGATGGGGCCGACCGCCGGCGCGCTGGCCAATGCGATCTTCGACGCGACCGGCCAGCGCATGCGCGAAATGCCGTTCGCCGGCGATTCGCTCAGGAAACGGATCGACGCATAGCCGCATATCACAACCGACCGCGCCGGCACAGACCGGCGCCGGCAACCCGACAGGCTGGAGATTTCTGAACGATGGATACCTTGCTTTCGATGCGCGTGTTCACGCGTATCGTCGAGACGGGCAGTTTCACGCGCGCGTCGGACACCACCGGGCTCACGACGCCGCGCGTGTCCGCGCTGCTGAGCACGCTCGAACAGCATCTCGGCTGCCGGCTGCTGAACCGCACGACGCGCCGCATCTCGCTGACCGAGGACGGGCAGGCCTATTACGAACGCTGCGTCGGCGTGCTGCGCGAGATCGACGACATGGAAGCGGCCGTCTCGCAGGCGCGCAACGTGCCGCGCGGCCGCCTGAAGGTGAACCTGCCGCCGGCAATGGCGAAACAGATCATGGTGCCCGCGCTGCCCGAATTCCTCGCCGCCCATCCGGGCATCTCGGTCGAACTCGGCGTGACGGACCGGCAGATCGACCTCGTCGGCGAGGGGGTCGATTGCGTCGTGCGCATCGGCGCGCTCGACGACTCGGGGCTGGTCGCGAAACGGATCGGCAGCCTCACCACCTGCACCTGCGCGGCCCCCGCGTATCTCGAGCGCTGCGGCGCACCCGGCACGGTGGACGACCTCGCCCAGCACATCGCGGTCAGCCACATGTCGGCCGATACGGGCCGGCCGCGGCCGTGGGACTACGTCGTCGACGGCGAGACGCGCATCATCCAGATGTGCGGCACGGTCGCGGTCAACGACGCCGACACCTACATCGCATGCGGCGTCGCGGGGATCGGCCTGATCAAGACCTCGCTGTACCTAGTCGAGCCGTACCTGAAATCGGGGCGCCTGCGCGAGGTGCTGACCGATTTCAACACGCCGCCGCGGCCGATCTCGATCCTGTATCCGCCCAACCGGCACACGCCCGTCAAGCTCAAGGTCTTCGTCGACTGGCTCGCCGGCCTGTTCGCGCAGATCCCGACGCTGCAGGGCCAGCGCGGCTGAACGCGACAACCCCGCCGCATCCCGCATGAATCAGGTGATTTAAGGCGGGGTTTCAAGACCATTCAGTCCGCGCGATCCAGACTGGTTCATGGGCTTCGCGATCCGCGATATCCGCGCCCGAGGCCCGCGACGAGAGGCCATCATGAAGATCGCGATCGCCGGCGGCGCCATCCATCGCGGACGGGGCCGCCGCCGTCACGCTGCATTGCATCGGCCGCGAGGCCGCCGTCCACGAACGTCGCGACCGGCCGTGGCCCGCTCAGGGCGGCGCGGTCACGGTGCTGCGCCGCCTGACCACCTTTCCCGACACGCACGGCAAACCGTTGCGCGGCCATCTGGCCGCTCCCGGGCGTCCACCTGCGCGCTCGCGTCGGCCAGGCTCGCCGCCACCGGCGTCCACCTGCGCGCTCGCACCGGCCGGGCTCGCCGCCACCGGCATGCGGTTCGCGGCCGAACCCGGCCGCGGCGGGCGCGCATGACGCCGCCCACGATCCGCCCCCTTTGCGCGCCGCGCAATGCTCGATTGCGCGGCGGCCGTATTCCCTTGTTATCGATCGATCAATAATCTTGACGGCAATGCGGCGGCTTCCGTTTCGCCGCGACACACACCGCCTCATCCGCCCGACGACCGGGCACCCGACATCTCTTTCGAAGGAGTCGACCATGTCAGCAGAATCCACCCCGCTCGCGGCCCACGGGCACGCGACCAAGCTCACGCAAGGCCTCATCCTGCTGTTCGCGTTCAGTTGCGGCGCGATCGTCGCGAACCTGTACTACGCGCAGCCGATCACCGAACTCATCGCGCCGAGCCTGCACATGTCCGGCGCGACCGCGAGCCTCATCGTGTCGCTGACGCAGATCGGCTACGCGCTCGGCCTGTTCTTCATCGTGCCGCTCGGCGACCTGCTCGAAAACCGCAAGCTGATGATCACGACCGCCGTCGTGTCGATCGCGAGCCTCGCGGCGGCGGCGATGGTGCATACGCCCGGGCCGTTTCTCGCGATCTCGCTGCTGATCGGCTTCAGCTCGGTCGCCGTGCAGATCCTGGTGCCGCTCGCCGCGCACCTCGCGCCCGATCATTCCCGCGGCCGCGTGGTCGGCACGATCATGAGCGGGCTGCTGCTCGGCATCCTGCTCGCGCGCCCGCTGTCGAGCGTGGTGGCCGACGCGTTCGGCTGGCGCTTCGTGTTCGCCGCCGCCGCCGTGCTGATGACGCTCGTGACGGCCGTGCTCGCGCTGACGATCCCGTCGCGCCAGCCCGATCATCGCGCGACCTATTTCGAATTGATCGGCTCGCTGCTGCAGCTGGTCCGCACGATGCCGGTGCTGCGCCATCGCGCGTTCTACCAGGGCCTGATGTTCGCGTCGTTCAGCCTGTTCTGGACCGCCGTGCCGGTCGAGCTCACGCGTCACTACGGCCTGTCGCAATCGGCCATCGGCCTGTTCGCGCTGGTCGGCGCGATCGGCGCGACGTCGGCGCCCGTCGCCGGCCGTCTCGCGGATGCCGGCCATACGGTGCGGGCCACGCTGATCGCGCTGGTCGCGGGTGCGCTGTCGTACGCGGTCGCGCTGGTCCACGGCGCCGGGCTGTACGGCCTCGTCGTCACGGGCATCGTGCTCGACTTCGCGGTGCAGATGAATATGGTGCTCGGCCAGCGCGAGATCTACGCGCTGCATGCGGCGAGCCGCAACCGCCTGAACGCGCTGTACATGACGAGCATCTTCGTCGGCGGCGCCGTCGGCTCCGCGCTCGCGAGCCCGCTGTACGAGCATGGCGGCTGGCCGCTCGTCGCGGCCGTCGCCGGCGCGTTCCCGATCGTCGCGCTCGCCCACTACCTCGTGATCGGGCGGCCGCACGCGCAACGCCACGCCCAGGCTTGAACCGGCGCCGGCACCGGTTCACGCGCGAATCCCGAGCGGGCGCTTCGCGCACCGGAATGCTGCCGGCACGTCATCTCCGACTTTCCGCAGCGCCAGCCGCCGCACCGGCCGCAACCGGACGACATGCGGCGGCGCCCTGCTCCACTGAAGAGGAATCCTTCATGTCTTCCCTGCTCAGCCACTACGATCTGCGCGGCCTGCCGCTTCCCAACCGTGTCGTGATGGGGCCGATGACGCGCTCGCGCGCGCCGTCGCGCGGCCAGCCGACCGAACTCATGGCCGAATACTACGCGCAGCGCGCGTCCGCCGGCCTGATCGTGACCGAGGCGACCAACGTCAGCCCGGCCTCCGCGGCGTTCGAACTGACGCCCGGGCTCGTCACCGACGAGCAGGCGGCCGGCTGGCGGCAGATCACGGACGCGGTCCACGCGAACGGCGGCCGCATCTTCGCGCAGCTGTGGCACGGCGGCCGGGTCAGCTCGCTGACGCTGCTCGGCGGCGCAGCGCCGCTGTCGCCGTCCGGCGTCAACGACGATCTCGAACAGCTGCAGGTGTGGGCCCAGTTGCAGAACGGTTACTACACGAAGATTCACGCGACGCCGTCGCGCGCGATGACGACCGACGAGGTCGCCGCGACGGTCGAGGAATTCCGCCGGGCCGCGCTGCGCGCGAAGGCGGCCGGCTTCGACGGCGTCGAGATTCACGCGGCCAACGGCTACCTGCCGCACCAGTTCCTGTCGTCGACGCTGAACCGCCGCGACGACCGCTACGGCGGCTCGGTCGCGAACCGCGCGCGCTTTCTCGAGGAAATCGTCGACGCGGTCGGCGGCGTGATGCCGCTCGACCGGGTGGGCGTGCGCATCTCGCCGTACGCGAAGTACAACAACGTGCGCGACGCGGATCCGGACGCGACGTACGCGTACGTCGGCCGCATGCTCGACGAAGCCGGCGTCGCCTATCTGCACGCGGCGGACACCAACGGCTGGAGCGGCGAGCCGGACCTGCCGCGGATCGTCGCGAACACGCGCAACGCGTACCGCGGCGCGCTGATCGTCAACGGCGGCATCGCGCCGGACGCCGCGCAGGCGCTGATCGACGCGGGCGACGCCGATCTCGTCGCGTTCGCGCGCGCCTACATCGCGAACCCCGATCTCGTCGAGCGCATCGCGGCGAAGGCGCCGCTCGCCGCACCGAAGACGGTCGGCTGGTATGGCGGCGACCGCGCGGGCTACGTCGACTATGCGCGTCATGACGCGGCGGGCGCGAACGTTTGAACGCCTGGGCGCCTGGGCGCCTTGGCGCTTGGGCGCTTGGGCGCTTGGGCGCTTGGGCGCTTGAGTGCTTGAGTGCTTGAGTGCTTGAGTGCCTGAGCGCTTGGACGCCTGAACGCCTGAACGCCTGAGCGCCTGAGCGCCTGAGCGCTTGGACGCCTGAGCGCCTGAGCGCCTGAGCACTTGAGCACTTGAGCACTTGAGCACTTGAGCACTTGAGCACTTGAGCACTTGAGCACTTGAGCACTTGAGCACCGGCGCGCCTGAGCGTCCGAACGCCTGAACGCCCCGGCGCCGCAGCGGCAGCCGAGCTGCCGCCGCGGCAAGCTCGCGCCGCCGGCGCCGGAACGACGCCGTCAGGCGTCCTTCCAGCGCGCGCCCAGCACGCGCCCGCAGAAATTCGGCCGCTGGAAATCCGGGTCGGCACGCTCGAGCACATCGGCGCTCCACGTGCCGAACGTCGACGCCGGCCGGTGCGCGACGCCACGTGCGACCGCATCGAGGAACGCATCGCCGAACCCTTCTCCGCGCGGGTACGCGGCGAGCAGTGCCCGGCGCTCGGCCGCCGAATACGCGTCGAAGCCGCTGGCCATCAGGTCCGCCGCCACGGCCTCGGCCAGCGCGCGCGCCAGCGGCGAGACGCGCGCAGCCACACCGGGCGTCGTATGCAGCGCGATCGCGCGCCACACGTCGTCGCACTGGCGCTGCGACATGTGATGCCGCAGCAGGAACGCGTGCGCGGCATCGGCGCTGTCGACCTCGTAGCGCGCGCTCGAGCGGCAATAGGCGGTGCTCAGTCCCATGTTCGCGTACATCGCGGCCACATACAGCGCATCGGCATCGAGCGTCTCGCCGGCACGGCGCGCGGCAAGCGACGCCAGGACGAACACCCGGCACGCATGACCGGTCAGCACCGGCGGCAACGATGCACACGCTGCTTCGGCCGCCTCGATCGCCATCGGCGTCCGCGGAATGCGAACGCCGGCGACTTCGTCATCGGCGGATGCGCACGTCGGCGCAGCACTCATCTCGTCTCCTTCTGCCCCGCGCCGGGGCGGAAAATTGTCTGTTCATCGGGCCGCACGCGGCGGGCCGCCGACCTGCCGCCTACGAGGCAACGCCGGGATAACCGAATGCTTCGCACTGCTCGACGACATCCCGCGCAGCCACCTGCAGGCGCCGCGCGAAACGCGCCGCGGGACCGCGCACGGCACCGGCATCCGCGCGGGCGGCAGCGGCACTGCAGCCGGCCGCCGCGCGCAGCGACGCCGCCGCCACGGGACGACGCCGGCCGAAACCGCCGAATTCGACCACCGGCGACCACGCGGGGCTGACCGGCAACGGCGGCGGCGCCAGCGGCGCGAACTCGTCGTCCGCATGCACGACCTTGCCGCCGACGACCGTCAGCACCGAGGAGAGCGCCTTGATCTGCGCCTCGTCGATCGTGAAGTAGTCGTCCGTCAGCACGGCGAAATCCGCATACTGGCCGGGCACCAGCGCGCCCTTGCGATCGTCTTCGTTCGAAAACCACGCGCTGCCGACCGTGTAGCGGCGCAACGCTTCCATCCGGCCGAGCCGGTTCCATTCGGGGTAAAGCGCCGTGCCGCCGACGGTGCGCCCGGACACCATCCAGTACAGCGACAGGAACGGGTTGTAGCTCGCGATGCGCGTCGCATCGGTACCCGCGCCGACCGGCAGCCCGGCCGCCAGCATCGCGCGGATCGGCGGCGTGCGCGCGGCCGCTTCCGCGCCGTAGCGCGCGATGAAGTACTCGCCCTGGAACGCCATCCGGTGCTGGACCGTCACGCCGCCGCCGAGCGCGGCGATGCGCGCGATGTTCGCATCCGAGATCGTCTCGCAATGATCGAAGAACCAGCGCAGCCCGTCGAACGGCACCTCGCGGTTCACGGCTTCCAGCACGTTCAGGAAGCGGCCGATCGATTCGTCGTAGGTCGCATGCAGCCGGAACGGCCAGCGGTGCCGCACCAGCAGCCGGACCACGACGGCCAGTTCCGCCTCGAGCGCGTCGGGCAGGTCGGGGCGCGGTTCGAGAAAATTGCCGAAATCGGCCGCGGAATACACCAGCAGTTCGCCGGCGCCGTTCATCCGCAGGAACGCGTCGCCGTCGCCGGGCTTGGCCAGCGTCACCCACCGCGAGTAGTCGTCGAGCTCGCGCCCGGCGTGCTGCACGAACAGGCTGTACGCGATGCGCACCGTCAGTTCGCCGCGCTTCGCGAGCGCCATGATCGCCGCGTAGTCGTCCGGATAGGCCTGGAAATCGCCGCCCGCGTCGATCGCGCTCGTCACGCCGAAACGGTTCAGTTCGCGCATGAAATGCCGCGTCGAATTGATCTGGTCGTCGTGGCCGAGCTTCGGGGCGCGCTCGAGCACCGCATGCAGGATGCCCATGTCGGGGCGCGCGATCAGCATGCCGGTCGGCCGGCCGAGGCGATCGCGCTGGATCTCGCCGCCGGGCGGATCGGACGTGTCGCGGCCATAGCCGATCGCGCGCAGCGCGGCCGCGTTCAGCAGCGCGCTGTCGCCCAGGTGCAGGATGAAGACCGGCGTGTCGGGCGCGATCGCGTTGAGTTCGGCCACCGTCGGCCCGCGCTTTTCCGCGAACTGGAATTCGGTCCAGCCGCCGACCACGCGCACCCAGTGCGGCGCGGGCGTGCGCAGCACCTGGCGACGCAGCATGCAGAGCGCGTCGGCCAGCGTCGGCACGCCGTCCCAGCGCAGCTCCAGGTTGAAGTTCATGCCGCCGCGGATCATGTGCAGGTGCGAATCGTTCAGCCCCGGGATCACGGTGCGGCCGTTCAGGTCGATGCGCGGCGTGCCGTCGCGCGCATGGCGCAGCACGTCGCGGCCGCTGCCGCTCGCGAGAATCCGGCCGTCCTTCACCGCGAGCGCGGTCACGAACGACTGCCGCGCGTCCTGCGTCGCGATCTTGCCGTTGTAGACGATGAGGTCCGCCGCTTCGGCGAATGCCGTCGTGTCGAGCACCCTCAGCCCCCCCTGCTCGCGCCGAACGCCGGCATGCGGCCGCACGCGGCATGCACCCGGTTTGACGATACACCGACCATCCCTTCCCCCTTGAACATTGCACGATCAGGCCGCCGCGCCGCGGCGCGCGGACGCGACGGTGCCCGGCGCGGGCCCGGCACGCCGTTACGCCGCCGACTGCATCGCATCCGTCGCCTCGCGTCGCTTGCGCGTCAGGCCCGTCGACGCAGCCGCCTCCGGGCGAACGAAGTTCTGCAGGCGCGCCAGGCGGCGCACGTCGAACGCCCGCGATTGCGGGTCGACATGCCCCGACAGGTCGGCCACCAGCGACGACGCCTGCGCGGTGCGCCCGCGCTCGATCAGGTGATCGGCCAGGTCCAGCGTGGCGCGCAGCGCCCACATCGCGGCACCCTGGCCGTTCGCCGCATGAATCGCCATCAGCAGGTGACGGTGCCCGTCGGCTTCGCACGCGATCGCGAGATCCGGGTCGGCGGTGCGGGCCTGTTCGAGCATCGCCAGCCCCCGCGCGCGCAGCAGTTCCGGCACGAACAGATGCTCGCCGTGCGCGCGGCAGCGCGCGAGCGTCGCGTCGAGCTTCGTGCACGCGTCGGCCGCGCGGCCCGTGCGCGTCAACCCTTCCGCGTAGGCGACGACCAGCGGCGCGAGCAGGCGCCGGAAGCCGCTCGCTTCGATGCGCCGCAGCGCGGGCTCGAGCCGCGCGAGCCCGGCGCCGGGATGGCCGGCCTGCATGTCGAACAGCCCGGCGAGACATTCGGCATGGCTGCGCCAGATGTCGAATCCGTGCGCATCGGCGGTCGAGCGCAGCGTCGCCAGATAATCGGAAATCGCGTCGTGATCACCGTAGCGCAACGCGATCGGCACGGCCGCGGCGCCGAGCACGACGCACAATGCCGGCGCCGAGCCGCTGCGGCGCGCGCATTCGACCGCCTGCGCGGCCAGCCGCATCGCATATTCCGCATCGCCCTGCATCCAGACGAGCCGCGTCAGCATCGTCCGGCCGAGCGTCGCGACGTCGATGCCCAGCGCCGCTTGCGCACAGGGCGGCTCGCCGGCGATGGCCAGCTCGGCCGTCGCCGCCTCCAGCCGCTCGCGCGCCTGCGCATGCTCGCCGAAGTAATGCAGCGAGGTCGCGACCATCGCGTCCGCCAGCAGCCGCTGCGGCCGGTCACCGCGCCGCTCCGCGGCCCGCTCGAAGCGCGTCGCGTAGCGCAGCGATTCATGAATGTCGGAGCGCGTCAGCATCGTGTTCCACAGCCCGACCAGCGCGCGCGCGTCGAACGCCTCGTCGCCGATCCGGCCCGCGAGACCGAGCGTCCTGTCCCACATCGCGGCGGCCGTGTGCGTATCGCCGTCGGTATGCAGCAGCGCCGCCGCGTAGGTCGCGCGCAGGCGCATCTCGCGTGCCGCGTCGACGGCGCCGTGGGCGCCGGCATCGAGCGCGTCGAGCGCGCGTCTCGCCGGGATCGAACTTTCGCGCATGCGCGCCGGTTCGAGCAACGCATGCGCCAGCGCGTCGATTTCCGCGGCCGGCGGCCCGGCCGCCGCGAGTTCGCGCAGCGGCGCGATGTCCGCGCCGGCGCGCAGGCTGGCCGCAAGCGCGGCCTGGGCCTGGGCCAGCATCGCGGCCTCCGCCTGCTCGCGTTCGTAGCGCGCATGACGTGCGGCGACCGCGTCGAACTCGCCTTCGTTGTGCAGTTTCTCGAGCGCGTACGCGCGGGTCGATTCGGTCAGCCGGTAGCGCGCCTGCGCGCCGTTGAACTCGACGGCCACCAGCGACTTCGCGACCAGTTCGCCGAGCAGCGCGATCATCTCGGCAGACGGCATGCCCGGGTCCATCGCGACGTCGCGCGCGGCATCGAACGTAAACGGGCCGACGAAGCAGGCCATCCGGCGAAACAGCGACCGCGCGGCCGCATCCAGCAGCACGTAGCTCCAGTCGAACGTGGCCCGCAGCGTCTGGTGACGCGGCAACGCCGAGCGCAGCCCGCCCGTCAGCAGGTTCAGCCGGTCGTCGAGACGCGCCGCGACGACCTCGAGCCCGAGCGTCGCGACCCGCGCGGCGGCCAGCTCGATCGCGAGCGGCAGCCCGTCGAGGCGCCGGCAGATGTCGCCGATCAGCCGCATGCCGGCCGCATCGACCGCGCCATCGGGCGTGGCGGCGCGAATCCGCGCCAGAAACAGCTCGACGGCCGAATGGCGCACGATCTCGTCGACGCCGGCATCGGCGTCCGGCACCGCCAGCGGACTTACGCGAAACACGGCCTCGACCGAAATATGCAGCGGCTCGCGGCTCGTCACGAGCACGCGCAGCGGCGCGGCGTGCGACGTCAGCGTTTCGACGAGGTCGGCCGCCAGGTCGACGACGTGCTCGGCGTTGTCGAGCACGAGCAGGCCGCGCGACGCGGCGAAGGCCTCGCCGATCCGTTCGACGGCCGGCACGCCATCCGCGTCGAGCCCGAGTTCCGCGCCGATCGCGCGCAGCACGTCGTCGCGCGTCGCCGCACGCGCCAGTTCCACGAACAGCACGCGCTCGCCGGCGCGGCCGCGCAGTTCATGCGCGACGCGCTCGGCCAGGCTCGTCTTGCCGATGCCGCCCGCGCCGACCAGCGTGACGACCGATGCCCGCTCGAGCATGTCGACGATCTGCCCGATCTCGGTCTGACGCCCGACGAGCGGCACCGGATGGGGCGCCGCGGCCGCCTCGGGCGGAACCTCGGACGCGCGCGGCGCCACCGCGTGCGCGACCGGCGGATGCGCGATCAGCAGGTAGCCGCGGCCCGGCACCGTCTTGATCAGGTCGCGGTTCGGGCCCAGCGCCTTGCGCAGCGTCGCGACGTGCACCTGCAGCCGGTTCTCCTCGACGATCAGGCCCGGCCACACCGCGTCCATGATGTCGTCCTTCGATACGAGGGAGCCGTTCGCGCGATGCAATACTTCCAGGATGTCGAGCGCACGTGCGCCGATACGCAACGACGCACCGTGGTCGCGTATGTCGCGCTGCTCGAAATCCACCGACAAATTCCCGATCTGGATCATGGCCGCCTCCAGGTTCCCCACGATGACCGCCATGTGAACACGCGGTTCACCGGGGCGGGAGTCCGCGCCCGGCTGCAAGGCAGGCGGGCGCAAAGTCTCAAAAAGTGGCCCGAGTCTAAACGCCGTATCAATAAAAATCTTGAACGAAAATGCACTGGCGCCCGCCGCCTCGGCCCGCGGCGGAAACGCGGGCCGCGCGGATATAAATGGGGCGATATCGTTCGACCTGTCACTTCCGCCAGCAGGTCGAGCGTCGGCGCCGGCGCTCGGCCGGACGGCGATTTTTTCATCGGCAAGCGGACATTTATTCAAGTTATGCTGGGCCGGGCGCGTGCGCCGTATAAACTTGCACGTAAAACTGCTCGTATGCCGTACCCCCATTGAAGGACGTTCCGTCATGTCAGATCCTTTCGCCGCGGTGCCAGCGGCGCCGCCGAAAGATACGCTCGGATGCGTGTCGAGCCTGTTGTCCAAGGATATCGAACGGTCGGTGGGCGGCCTGACGCTCCACCGCAAATGCATGCGCGACGAACAATTCGAGCGCATCGAGATGGCCGCCAGCGATCGCGGCTTCCTGATCGGCGTGTCGCTGAACGGCGGCCACCGGCGCACGATCTATGGCGGCACCGGCAAATCCGAGCGGCGGTTCCAGCACGACTCGATCTACATTCGCGACTTTTCCCGGAATTTCCGCGCCGACCTTTACGGCAAGTTCGATTTCGTGCTGATCGAGCTGTCGCACAGCTATCTCGACCACCTCGGCCGCGAACACGACGGCACGGCGATCGGCGGCCTGACCTGCGCGCCCGACGTGCAGGACCCGGTGCTCGGCCATCTCGCGCATGCGGTCGCCGACAGCCTCGACGTGCCGGGCGCGCTGAACACGCTGTTCGTCGAGCAGATGGGGGTCGCGATCGGCGCGCATCTCGCCGGCCGCTACGGCAATGCGCAGGCGCGCGACCTGCAGCGCAAGGGCCTGCTGTCGCCGGCCAAGACGGCGCTCGCGAAGGAACTGCTGATGGAAAAGGCGAACCTCGGCGTATCGATCGAGGAAGTCGCGAGCGAATGCGATCTGTCGCGCGGCTATTTCATCCGTGCGTTCTCGCGCACGACGGGGCGCACGCCGCATCAATGGCTGCTCGAGCAGCGCGTGATCCGGGCCCGCCATCTGATCGAGACGACCGACATGACGCTCGCGGAAATCGCGGCCGTCTGCGGTTTCGCCGACCAGAGCCACCTGAACCGCATCTTCGCGCGCATCGTCGGCCATCCGCCCGGCGCATGGCGGCGCGGCATGACGCGCTGACGCCGTCGCGCACGTCATCCGGTCAGCGCAGCGGCGTCGCGTCGTAGTTGACCGGCACCCAGTCGTACCGCTCCCCGTCCCTGCGCAAGTGCCCGAGCCCGGGAAACGCGATGTGCGCGGCGCCGACCAGATAGCGCCGGCCGGCCACTCGCGTGAGCACGTCGCGCCGCGTGCGGCGCGCCGCATCGGCATCGCTGTCGTACTGGACGGTCGCATCCGGATCCTGCAACTGGATCGCCGCGACGTGCACGATGTCGCCCCACGCGAGCAACCCGGCACCGCCGCTCTCGATCAGATAGGCCGTATGGCCCGGCGTATGGCCGGGCATCGGCACCGCACGGATGCCGGGCGCGAGCGTCGCTTCGCCCCGAAACGTCCTGAAGCGGCCGGCCGCGACATACGGCGCGACCGACGCGGCCGCTGCATCGAAAAAC
Source organism: Burkholderia sp. BCC1993 (assembly GCF_905339865.1). Taxonomy (NCBI): domain Bacteria; kingdom Pseudomonadati; phylum Pseudomonadota; class Betaproteobacteria; order Burkholderiales; family Burkholderiaceae; genus Burkholderia; species Burkholderia sp. BCC1993. The sequence continues at coordinate 183,844 of NZ_CAJPGZ010000010.1, forward strand.
GACGCGAGGAACGCCGGTGCCTGCGCCTTGTGGTCCGGGTCGAGCCAGTAGTCCGCTTCGAGCGCGTTCACGCGCACGATCGCGTTCGGAAAGGTCATCCGGCCGTTCGACACGATGCCGCCGACATGATCCTTGTGCAGGTGCGTGAGCAGCACCTCGTCGATCTGCTCCGGCACGTAGCCGGCCGCGCGCAGGTTGTCGAGCAGCTTGCCGCAGCAGTCGCCGTACAGCACGCCGGCGCCCGTATCGACGAGAATCCGCCGCGATCCCGTGTCGACCAGGAACGCATTGATCGACCCCTGTACCGGCGGCTCGAGAAAGGCGCGGTCGAGATCGCGCCGGATCTCGTCCTTCGACACGCCGCGGAACACCGTGTCGACCGGAAACGGATGTGTGCCGTCGGACAGCGCGACGACCTGCAGGCCGCCGAGCGTCTGCCGGTAGAAACCCGGCGGCTGGCTGCCGCCGCCCGGCTGGCCGGCGAATGCGGTCGATGTGACCGATGTGACCGATGCCGCCGAGGCGACCGACGCGGCCGATGCGACCGATGCGACCGATGCGACCGATGCGAGCAGGCCGACGTACCACACGACGAGCAGCACGCCGCCCGCGCGCAGCGCGCGCATGCGCCGCTTCAGTGAGTTCATGTCCGATCCCCCGGTTGCGTATCGACGTCGCGCGACGCTTGCCGGTCCGACGGTCGGCCGGGCCTGTACGCGCGACATCGAGCCTACCGGCCGCTCGCGCCCTTGTCCTGAGGCGGACATGAAACGTTCTGAAGCCGGGCCGGGCCGGACCGGCGCCGGCCGGGCTTCAGGGCACCGCGTCAGGCTGCCGCGTCATGCGCGCGCTGCGCGGCCAGCAACGCGCCGCGAAACACGGCGGCCGGCTGCGCGCCGCTGACGACGGTGGATCCGATGCGCGTCGACGGCACCGACGCGATACCGTCGCGCACCGCGTCGGCTTCGAGCGCGATCACCGCGTCGAGCCCTTCGCCGGATGCGAGGAACGCCCGCACCGTATCGCCCGGCAAGCCGGCGCCGATCGCGATCTCGACGAGCACGTCCGCATCGCCGATATCGCGGCCGTCGCGGAAATACGCGGCGAACAGCGCATCGACGAGCGCGACCGCGCTGCCGCGTTGTTGCGCGAACCAGACGAGCCGGTGCGCGAGCCGGGTGTTCGGCGTACGCGCGATGCGCGCATGATCGAACACGATGCCCGCCGCGCGGCCGGCATCGGCCACATGCGCGTCGAGCGCCTGCGAGCGCGCCCAGCTGCCGAACTTCGCGCTGCGGTACGCCTTGCGGTCCATGCCGCCGGCCGGCATCGTCGGGTTCAGTTCGAACGGCACGAACCGGACGCTCACGTTGCCGGCCGGCCCGGCTTCGTCGATCGCCTCCGCGAGCCTGCGCTCGGCGATCCAGCACCACGGGCAGATGAGATCGTAGGTGACAGTGACTTCGACGGCATGCATTGCGCTCTCCTGTTGATTGCAGTCCGGAAGATAGCGCTTGCCGACCGGCGATAGAATGCGAGCGGCACGCAACGCATCGTTGCGGCACGCACAACGACACCGACGTACAAGGTCAACGACATGGACAAATTCTCCGCGCTGCGCGCGTTCGTGGAAGTGGCGGAAGCCGGCGGCTTCTCGAGCGCGGGACGGCGTCTCGATCTCGCGGCCTCGTCGGTGGTGCGCGCGGTGGATGCGCTCGAGGCATCGCTCGGCACCGCGCTGCTGAACCGCACGACGCGCCAGGTCACGCTGTCGGATGCCGGCTCGGTCTACTACGCGCGCGCGAAGCGGCTGCTCGAGGAACTCGCGGAAGCCGACGCGCTCGTCGCCGATCGCGGCGACGAGCCGTCCGGGCCGCTGCGCGTGTCGGTGCCGGTCGCGTACGGCGTGCGCCGCATCGCGCCGCATGTCGCGGCCTTCCTCGCGCGCCGTCCGAAACTCGACCTCGACCTGCAGCTCACCGACGAACGCGTCGATCTCGTCGCCGGCCGGATCGACGTCGCGATCCGGCTCGGCGAAGCGGCGCCTTCCGCGGAGGTCGTCGCACGGCAGCTCGCGACGTTCCAGCGCTATGTCGTCGCGAGCCACGACTATCTCGACGCGCACGGCACGCCGGTAACGCCGGGCGAACTGGTCGATCACGCGTGCGTGCGCTTTCACTTCGGCGGCGACCAGCAGGCGTGGTCGTTCGCCGATGCGCACGGCACGACGCGGGTGCTGGTCGCCGGGCGCCTGAAATCGAACCACAGCGAAGTATTGCGCGAGGCCGTGCTCGACGGCGCCGGCATCGCGCTGCTGCCCGACTGGCTCGTCGATGCCGATGTCCAGTCGGGCCGCCTGCGCAGGCTGTTCGAAGCGTACGACGTCACACCCGATGCGGCGCGCTCGGTCGTGACCGCGCTGTACCTGCCGAATCAGCGCGGCTCGAAGCGCGTCACCGCGTTCATCGATTTCGTCGAGGCGCTGGCCCGCGCCCAGCCGTGAGCCGCGCGGCTTGCCGCGTTACCAGCCGAACTTCGCCTCCATGCCGACGTAGTCGGCATTGCGCGCGCCGAGCGCGCGAATCGAATCGGCGACCTGGAAATGCACGGCCTCGACCGCCAGCGCCACGTTCGCATTGACGAGCCAGTCGACGCGCGCCTGCGCATACATGCCCGTGCGCGCGCCGCCCTTGCCGGCCGTGCCGGGCACCGCCTGCATCCCCTGCCCGTAGATCGCGTCGGCGGTCGTCTGGCGCCACTGGAAACCGACCGCGGTCAGCACCGTCACGTTGCCGGCCGGCTTGAACGTCAGCGACGGCTTCACGTGAATCAGGTTGCTGTAGCCCGTGTAGCCGGCGAGCGTGAAGTAATAGCCGTTCGGGAACAGCGGATTGAACGTGCCCATGCGCCCGTCGCCGGGATGCTTGTCGCCCGACGCGCCGTCGACCTGGATGCCAATGCGCGGCGTGCCCGGCGCTTTCGCGAACGTGTAGCCGCCGAGCGCGCCGAACGCCCATGCGCCGATCGTGTCCTGGCCGATGTGGCCGGTCTGCAGCATCGCCTCGGCGTCCCAGTCGAACCCGGAAGACTTGCCCGCGTAGCGCATGTCGAACACGTCGCGCCGCTCGGTGCCGGCGCCGGCGAGATAGCGCGCGTTGTCGCGCGTATAGCGTGACCAGTAGGCCGACAGTTCGCCCGGCCCCACCGCGTTGTGCTCGATCCGCACGCCGTCGAATCTCAGGTGCCGGTTCGACACGTCGTCGAACACCGCGTCGTTGCGATATTGCACCGGACGCGTCACATAGCCGATCAGCCGCCAGTTGCCGATTTCGTAATCCGCCCACAGCGCGTCGAATGCCTGACGAACGTTCGGGCCGTCCCGCACCGACACGAACCGCTGCAGGTCGTACGCCATTTCCTGCCGGCCGATCCGCGCCTTGAACGTGCCGCCACCCAGCTGATCGACATACGCGACGAACGCCTGCTCGATGTCGAGCTGATCCTTGTCCACCGTGCCGACCGTGTCCTTGCCGAACGGCCGCGCATCGACGAACTGGACGAACGCCTGGAAATGCCCGGCATAGCGCAGATCCGCGTGCACCGTCGCGCGCTGGATCACGTAGTTGTCGTCGTGCGCGGCGCCGAGCCCGAACAGCGGCGCGTTGTTCAGCTCGAAACGCTCGCGCAGGTTCGCGCCGAGCGACAGGTAGGTCGACGGGTCGCCGCCGAGCGGGATGTACTTCAGCCCGTCGAGCGGCTTGCGCGGCACGCACGGATTCGCGAGCACCGACCAGTCTTCCTGCCAGCGGTTGAACAGCACCGCGGGCCGCTTCGCGGTGCACGTCGTGCCGGCGGCCGAGGCCGGCGCCGCGGTGTCCTCGGCAGCGTCCGCCGTCCCGGCGTACGTCGCGACGCCGCCCGCCAGCACGGCGGCCGGCAGCACGCCCCGCCACGCCCACCTCATCGCCCGCCGTCCCATCACTTCGACCGCGCGTGGATCTCGGCGACGTAGCCGCCCGGGAACTGCACGAGCGCCGCATCGCGCCCGTCCGACGAGAAGCTCGGCACCAGCACGGTCACGCCTGCGGCCTTGGCCTTCTCCAGCGTGGCGGCGAGGTCCGGCACTTCGTAGCCCGTCATTTCGCGCCCGAACGGATACGGCAGACGGCCGTCCGTGGCCAGCACCGTCATCTTGCCGAAGCCCGATTCGATGCGGATGCGGCGATACGTGTCGTTCGGCCGGCCGATCTCGATGCCCGGCGCCTTGCGCACGTCGGACACGACCTTGCCGCGCGAGAACGCGACGAAGTCGTGCACCAGCTTGCTCGCGCTTTCCGGCGACACGTACACGCGGTTTTCCGGCACCGTCTGCAGCGGGTCGTAGTGCGGCGCCTGGGTGTGCCAGTACAGCTGCATGTTCACGCCGCCCGGCCAGCGGATGATCGCGTCGCGGCCGATCGGATCGGGGAACGTGTCGACGACCACGTCCGCGCCGTGCGCGCGCGCCGATTTCATCGCGACGTCCATGTCGGTGACGAGATAGCCGGTGCGCTCCTCGCAGAACGGATACGGGATCGGCGTCTTGAAGCCGAACACCGAGATCGTGCCGACCGGCGTCAGCACGAGCTGCGACATCGTCTGGCTCGGCGTCGGCGTGACCTGGAACACGCCCTGCTGCGACTTCTTGCCGCCGAACGTCGCGACGAAGCTGTCGGTGAAGCGGTCGAAGTCTTCCGGCGCGACGCACACGTGCGTCGTATCGTATTGCGGGCCGACCGCGACGGCCGGCACCTGCGCGGACGAGGTCCCGAGCAGACGCGTCTCGTCCGCGTGGGCCGGCGCATTCGCCAGCAATGCGCCGAACATGGCCGTCGATGCGGCCATCATCCGCAATACCTGTCGCAACTTCAGTGCAATCATCGAAATCTCCTTGAAAGTGACAAGCGCGGCCGTACGCCGCGCGCGGATTCAGCGTGACGCCGGCCCGCCGTCGGGCCGGCCGGATCGGTAGGCCAGGAAGCACAAGGCCGCGAGCGGCAACGCCAGCGCCCAGAACGCGGCGGATACATAGGCTGCGGCCCCCGCGCCGGCCCCGAGCGCGAAGCCCGCGACCGGCGGCAGCGTGCGCCGCAGCCGCACGCGCGCGGCTTCGCGTTCGGCCGGCGCGGCGAGCGGCACGAGCCAGTCGAATGCATCGATCACCGCCTGCGTGACGTTGCCCGTCATCACCGTGTTGGCGACGACCGAGCGTGCCGTCAGCCGGCCGTGCGCGTTCTGGACGCCCATCGCCGCGGCGCCGAGCAGGCCGCACAGGATCGTGCGCGGCGCGTCGGCATCCGCGATCGGCGACGCCATCACGCCGGCCAGCATGAACCCGGCCAGCAGCACGGCCTGCAGTGCATACAGCGAACGCGCGCGCGGGCCGTGGCCGAGCGAACGCATCCGGTGGTCGAGCACGCGCGCGCCGACGATGCCGGCGATGAAGGCCGGGAATGCGAGCCACTTGATCACGAGCCCTTGCCCGACGCCGGCCAGCCCCGAGCCGATCAGGATGAAGTTGCCGGTGACGTGCGCGGTGAACAGGCCGAACAGCGCGACGAAGCCGAGCGTGTCGACGTAGCCGGCGATCGACGCGAGAAACACGTCCTCGCCGCGCACGTGGTCGGGCGCCGCGGCCGCGGTTACCGGCTGCGTCGGCATGACCCGGCCCCCTGGATGGCGACGGTTGCGCCGGCGCACGTGATGCCTGCGTCCGGCGAGATCTGATCACGCATGTTCCGCTCCGGTTGCGCCGCATGGCCCGGTGCGCCGACTGGCGTCCGGCCCATGCGGCGGTTCGAAGGCAAGACTAGTCAACGCGCGTCTTAATGTCATGGCGGCGCCGCTGAATTTTTCTGAAAATGCCGCTCGCGCGCCCGACGGGATGGCCGGGGCGGCGCGGCGCGGACCACCGCGCGCGTCACGTCGAAAGCCGCGCCGCGAACCGGATTCGCGCCCCCGAACGTGCTATTTTTCGATCGATAGCTTAAGCGCGCCATCAGGAGCCGATGCATGACCGAAAGAAAACGCAGCACGCCGGCCCGCGAGCGCGGGACGGACGCCGACGGCAACGCCGTCACGCCGGGCCGCCGGCTCGCGCCGGAAGCGCGCGAGCGGCAGATCGTCGAGAAGGCGATCGAGCACTTCGCGACGCACGGCTTTTCCGGCAGCACGCGCGAGCTTGCGCGGCAGATCGGCGTCACCCAGCCGCTCTTGTACCGGTACTTCCCGAGCAAGGAAGCGCTGATCGACCGCGTGTACGACGAGATCTACACGTGGAACTCCGACTGGGAAAAACTGATCGCGGATCGCACGGTCCCGCTGCAGGAACGGCTCGTCACGTTCTATCGCGCGTACGCGCAAACCATCCTGCGGCGCGAATGGATCCGCACCTTCATCTTCGCGGGGCTCAGCCGCGAGGGTTTCAACACGCGCTACCTGTCGCGGCTGCGCGAACGCGTGTTCCTGCCGGTGCTGCGCGAGCTGCGGCACGAATACGACATCGCGACGCCGGCGACCGAGGCGCAGCGCAACGCGGAAATCGAACTGGTCTGGAGCCTGCACGCGAGCATCTTCTATTTCGGCGTCCGCAAGTGGGTCTACGGCCTGCCGGTGCCCGACGATCTCGACACCGAAATCGCGCGGCTGGTCGACGCGTTTCTCCACGGCACCCCCGCGACGCTGAAGCAGCTCGCGTCCGGCGCGGGCGGCCGGCGCCGCCGGCGCGCGTAATCCGGCGCGGCGCTCGCCGACGGTCGAATCGAGATCCGGCATTCGCACGCGCGGGCGCGGGCGCGGGCGCCTGCGTCGGCACGCGGTGTGCGGTGTGCGGTGTGCGGTGTGCGGCACGCTTCACGCGATGCTCAAAGGACGCAGGCCACCGGGCCGCGACCTGATCGCCATGATGCGTAGAACGCCGGCCGCGCCGCGCGCCGCCAGACGATTTCAGAACAATTTATCCGGCGCGCCGATCGCTTCGCCTATCCTCGAACGGCATCTGCGCCCGCCTCCGGCTGCGCGCACACCGAACCGGACAGGGACCACCCCATGAGCCACGACGCGCCTTCGATCACGCATCACACCGTCACCGCGAACGGCATCCGCCAGCACTACATCGATGCCGGCAGCGGGCCGGTCGTCGTGCTGCTGCACGGCTTCCCGGAAACCAGCTTCGCGTGGCGCTTCCAGATCCCGGCGCTCGCGCGGCGCTACCGCGTGATCGCGCCCGACCTGCGCGGCTATGGCGAAACCGACAAGCCGGCCGCCGGCTACGACAAGCGCAACATGGCGCGTGACGTAGCCGGGCTGCTCGATGCGCTCGGCATCGGCCGCATCGCGCTCGTCGGCCACGATCGCGGCGCGCGTGTCGCGACGCGCTTCTCGAAGGACTTCCCCGAGCGCGTCGACCGGCTCGTCGTGATGGACAACGTGCCGACGCGCATCGTCGCGCAGAACATGACCGCGCAAACGGCGCGCGCGTACTGGTTCTTCCTGTTCCATCAGGTGCCCGACCTGCCCGAGGCGCTGATCGCCGGCAAGGAAGCTGAGTGGCTGAGCCACTTCTTCTCCGACTGGTGCTACAACCCGCACGCGATCTCCGGCGACGCGTTCGACACGTACGTGCGTGCGTACCGGCACCCGGGCGCCGTGCGCGGCGCGCTGGCCGACTATCGCGCGAACGCGGAGGACGTAAAGCAGGATCTCGTCGACGCCGACGTCCTGATCGCGTGCCCGACCATGGCCATCTGGGGCGAGGATTTCTACGCGGTCGGCAAGCTGTTCGACATGAAATCCGTGTGGGAGAGCATGGCGACGAACCTGCGCGCCGAGCCGATCGCGCGGTGCGGGCATCTGCCGCAGGAAGAACAGCCGGAGCGCGTGAACGCGTTGCTGCTCGACTTCCTCGAGCACTGGGAAGGTTGAACCGCCGCGTGCGGCGAATCATCGGGGGAAAGAAATCATGAGCGACGTTTCGGGCCCGTCGGCGATCGTCGTCGGCGGATCGGTGGGGGGACTGTTCACAGCCACCGCGCTGCGTGCGGCCGGATGGCGCGTCAAGGTCTTCGAGCAATCGCCGAACGATCTCGACAGCCGCGGCGGCGGCATCGTGCTGCAGCCGCCGATCGAGCGCGCGTTCGCGTTCGGCGGCGTGCCGGTGCCGCGCGATGCGGGCGTCGATTCGGGCGACCGGATCTACGTCGACGCGCACGACCGGATTGTGCAACGCTTGTCCATGCCGCAGACGCAGACCGCCTGGAACGTGATCTACACGGCGCTGAAGCGCGCGCTGCCCGCCGACGTCCTGCACGCCGGCGTCGCGTTCGACCGGTTCGAGCAGGACGGCGCGCGCGTGATCGCGCGTTTCTCGGACGGCCGCGTCGAGCAGGCCGACCTGCTGGTCGGTGCCGACGGCGGCCGCTCGGCCGTCCGCGCGCAGCTGCTGCCCGATGCGCGGCCCGCGTACGCGGGGTATGTCGCGTGGCGCGGGCTCGTCGACGAGCACCTGCTTCCCGACACGGTGCTGCAGCTGCTGCGTGACCGCTTCACGTTCCAGCAAGGCGACGCCCATCTGTTCCTGACCTATCTGGTGCCCGGCCGCGACGGCGCGATCGCGCCCGGCAAGCGGCGCGTGAATTGGGTCTGGTACCGGCGGCTCGCGCCGGATCGCCTGCCGTCGCTGTTTCTCGGGCAGGACGGCACGCAGCGCGACGGTTCGCTGCCGCCCGGCGCGATGCGCGACGACAACCGCGTCGAACTCGTGAATGCCGGCCGCCGGATGCTCGCACCGACGCTCGCCGCGCTCGTCGACGCGACACAGGCGCCGTTCGCACAGGCGATCCTCGATCTCGCGGTCGAGCGCATGGCGTTCGGCCGGGCCGTCCTGCTCGGCGACGCGGCCTGCCTCGTGCGGCCGCATACGGCCGCCGGTGTCGCGAAAGCGGCGGAGAACGCGGTCGGTCTTGCCGAGGCGCTGCGCGGCGGCGTGCCCGCCAACGCGTTCGACGCCGCGCTGTCACGCTGGGAAGCCGCGCAGCTCGCGGCCAATGCGTCGCTGTCCGCGCTCGGTATCTCGCTCGGCACGCGGATCATGGGGCGCGCGTGACCGGCCGGCCGCCGGGTGCGGGCCCGATCGTTTGCATCGACCGCCGATTCGTGATTCCGGATCAAGAATGATTTCACCGGCGGCCCGTTTTTCCGCGGCGTCAGGATACCTATATTGGCAGCACTCGCAACGACGACGACGTGGTTGCGATTCACTCGACCCGATAGGTACCCATGATGAAAACGCTCGTTTCTTCCACGCTTGCCGCACTGATCATCGCCACGCCGGCCGTTTCGTTCGCGCAGCAGCATGACCACCCGCTGACCCGCGCCGAAGTGAAGGCCGAAATGGCCCGCCTCGCGGCCGTCGGCTATACGCCGGCACTGGACCACAACCAGTATCCGGTCGCGATCCTCGCCGCCGAAAAGCGCGTGCGTGAAAACGCCGTCGCGCAAGCGGCAGCGAACGCAGCCCCGATCACCGCACCGGCCGCCGACACGACCGGCTACGGCAGCGCAGGCACCAGCACCAGCGCATCCGGCCGCGCACTGACGACCAACGGCCGCGACGCGATCTATCGCGGTCATTGAGCGGCATCGACGCGCGCGCGAGCACCTTGCCCGCCACGCGCCCCCGCTCGTCCGTCCCCTCCGCATCGCCGGCCCGAATCGCCTGAACAGGCGTTCGGGCCGCGCGTCGTCGCGCCGCTCCCCGCCTTACGCCCCTGCCCCGCGCATCGTCGCCGCACCGCGCGATTCGTGACTGCGCAGTACAAGTTCTTATGACGCCGCGTCCGTTTATCCATCGCGCGCCACGCACGATACTGCGCACCATCCGGCGCCGTGCGCGTCATTCGATACAGCGAAGAACATGAACAGCTACCCAGGATTGAAGCGCTTCGCGCGACCGGCCGTGCTGGCCGCCCTTCCGCTCGCCGCATTGCTCGCGTTGACGGGCTGCCGCTCGGACGACACCGCGCCGACCCCGAAGCCGAACGTGATCGTCAGCGCGCCCGTCGCGCGCAACGTGAACGACGTCGACGTCTACACGGGCCGCTTCGAAGCGGTCGACACGGTCGACGTGCGCCCGCGCGTGAGCGGCTATCTCGAACGCGTCGCGTTCCAGGACGGCGCGACCGTGAAGAAAGGCGACCTGCTGTTCGTCATCGATCCGCGCCCGTACCAGGCAGCGGTGACGGCCGCGCAAGGCACGCTCGAACGCGCGCAGTCGCAACTGAAGCTGAGCCGGCAGGATTTCGAGCGGGCCAGCGTCCTGATCAAGACCGACACCATCGCGCAGAGCCTGTACGACCAGCGCCGCCAGGCCGTGCAAAGCGCGCAGGCCGACGTGACGAGCGCCCAAGGCGCGCTCGAACGCGCGCGGCTCGACCTGTCGTTCACGCGCATCGTCGCGCCGATGTCGGGGCGCATCAGCCGCAAGCGCGTCAGCGAGGGCAACCTCGTGAAGGGCGGCGACAGCGAAGCCACGGTGCTGACGACGATCGTGTCGCAGGACCCGATCGACATCTACTTCGACGTCGACGAGGAAAGCTACCTGCGCTACACGCGCGAAGCCGCGCAACACGGCGGCAGCGCGTCGTCGCGACAGGTGGCGATCGCGCTGCCGGGCGACGTGAAGCCGTCGCTGTCGGGCACGATGGATTTCGTCGACAACCGCCTCGACAATTCGACCGGCACGCTGCGCCAGCGCGCGCGCGTCGCGAATCCGGATGGACGCCTGAGCCCCGGCCAGTTCGGCCGCGTGTCGCTGTCGAGCCGCGTCGCGCACGCGGCGCTGCTCGTGCCGGATTCGGCCGTCGCGACCGACGCGACGCGCCGCGTGCTGTATTTCGTCGACGCGAACGGCACTGTGTCGGTGCGCCCGGTGACCCCCGGCCGCCTGTTCGGCAACCTGCGCGAAATCGATGCGGGGCTGAAGGCCGGCGACCGCGTGATCGTCGACGGCTTCCAGCGCGTGCAGGCCGGCGACCAGGTCAACGCGGTGCCGCGCGCGATCGATGCGGCGCAGATGGTGAATGCGACAGATGCGCCGATTTCGGCAAAAGTTGCGAACGCAACTGCTTCGTCCAGCACCGCGACCGGGAGCGCGCAATGAACCTCGGCCGCCTGTCCGTCCAGCAGCCGGTGCTCGCGATCGTCCTGTCGATCGTGCTGACCATCGCCGGCGCGCTGGCCTATTTCTCGCTCGCGGTGTCCGAGTACCCGGACATCGCGCCGCCGACCGTCGTGATCCAGGCGAGCTACCCGGGTGCGTCCGCGGAAACCGTGTCGCAAACGGTGTCGACGCCGATCGAACTCGAAGTAAACGGTGTCGAGGACATGCTGTACATGTACAGCCAGGCGACCTCCGACGGCAGCCTGAACATCACCGCGACGTTCAAGCCCGGCACCGACGTCGACAAGGCGCAGGTGCTGGTGCAGAACCGCGTCGCCCTCGCGACGCCGCGCCTGCCCGAGCCCGTGCAGCGCAGCGGCGTGTCGGTCCGCAAGTCGTCGCCGACGCAGCTCGGCACGATCTTCATCTACTCGCCGGACCAGCGCTACGATCCGCTGTACGTGTCGAACTACGCGATCCGCAACGTCGCCGACGTGCTGAAGCGGATCGACGGCGTCGGCGACATCAACCCGCTCGGCGCGCGCGAATACTCGATGCGCATCTGGCTCGACCCGGAACGCGTCGCGTCGTTCGGCCTGAGCCCGCACGACCTCATCGCCGCGGTGCGCGCGCAGAACACGCAGCTCGCGGGCGGCGTGGTCGCGCAAGCACCGATCACGAACCAGGCGTTCCAGCCGAACCTGATCTTCGAAGGGCGCCTGAAGCGGCCCGAGGATTTCAGCGACATCGTCGTCAAGCAGGGGCAGGACGGGCGTCTCGTGCGGCTGAAGGACGTCGCGCGCATCGAGGTCGGCGCGCTCGCGTACGCGACCGACAGCTACATGCTGCGCCACCCGACCATCGCGCTGCAGGTGCTGCAGCAGCCCGGCGCGAACGCGGTCGCGACGATGGACGCGGTCGAGAAGAAAATGACCGAGCTCGGCAAGGCGTTCCCGAAGGGCATCGTCTACAACATCGGCTACAACCCGACCGCGTTCATCGGCGACAGCATCCACGAACTCGTGAAGACCATCTACGAGGCCGTCGTGCTCGTGGTGTTCGTCGTGCTGCTGTTCCTGCAGGGCTGGCGGCCGTCGATCATCCCGATCCTGTCGATTCCGGTGTCGCTGGTCGGCACGTTCGCGGCGATGGCCGTGCTCGGCTACTCGATCAACAACCTGACGCTGTTCGGCCTCGTGCTCGCGGTGGGGATCGTCGTCGACAACGCGATCGTCGTGGTCGAGAACGTCGAGCGGCACCTGGCGGCCGGCGCCGCGCCGCGCGATGCGACGCTGCTGACGATGAAGGAAGTCGGCGGCGCGCTGTTCGCGATCACGCTGGTGCTGTGCGCGGTGTTCGTGCCGACCTCGTTCATTCCGGGCATCTCCGGCCAGTTCTTCCGCCAGTTCGGCGTGACGATCGCCGTGTCGACCGCGATCTCGTTCTTCACGTCGGTGACGCTCGCGCCCGCGCTGTCCGCGATGATGCTGAAGGCGCACGACCACGCGCACGATGCGCCGGCGTCGACGTCGCGCACGGCCGCGCTGCTCGCGCCGCTCACGCGCGCGGTGCAGTGTTTCGCGGATGCATTCAACCGCGTGTTCCAGCGCGTGTCCGACGCCTACGGCGCGCTGGTCAGGAAGCTCGTGCGGATCATCCCCGCGATGAGCGTGCTGTACGTCGTGCTGATCGCGGCGACCGGCTATCTGCTGGTATCGAGCCCGAAGGGCTTCATTCCCGCGCAGGATCGCGGCTACCTGGTCGTGCTGGTGCGCACGCCCGACGGCGCGACGCTCGAACGCACGAGCGCGGTCGCGCGCAAGATCGAGGACATCGCGCTGTCGGTGCCGGGCGTCGCGCGCGTGCCGGTGTTCTCCGGCGTCAACGCGGCCACCGGCACGAACTCGGCGAACAGCGCCGGCCTGTTCCCGGTGTTCAAGCCCTGGCCCGAACGCAAGGCGCAGGGCCTGACCATCGACACGATCGCGGCCGAGCTGCGCAAGCGCCTCGCGGGCATCACCGAAGCGTCGATCGTCGTCGCGATGCCGCCGCCGGTGCAGGGCCTCGGCAGCACGGGCGGCTTCGCGATGCGGCTCGAAGACCGCAACGGCCTCGGCACGGCCGCGCTCGCGAAGGCAACGCAGGATCTCGTCGAAGCCGCGAACCGCACGCCCGGCATGGTCGGCGTCTACACGCCCTACTCGGCGACGAGTCCGCAGGTTCACGTCGAACTCGATCGCGAGAAGGCGGAGATGCTCGGCGTGCCGAGCCAGGAGATCAACGATGCGGTCGAAACGTATTTCGGCTCGACCTACATCAACGACTTCAACATCGTCGGGCGCACCTATCGCGTCACCGCGCAGGCCGACCTGCCGTTCCGCGTGGCGGCATCCGACCTCGGGCGCCTGAAGGTGCGCAACCGCGACGGCGACATGGTGCCGATCGGCAGCGTCACGCGCATCGACGACACGCTCGGCGTCGATCGCGCACCGCGCTACAACCTGTATCCGGCCACCGAGATCAACGGCGATACCGCACCCGGGCTCGGTTCCGGCTTTGCGATCAAGACGATGGAGACGCTCGCGAAGCAGGTGCTGCCGCCGGGCATCTCGTTCGAATGGACCGACTTGTCGTACCAGCAGACCACGGCCGGCAACACGGGGCTGCTCGTGTTCCCGCTGTGCGTGCTGCTCGTCTATCTGGTGCTCGCCGCGCAGTACGGCAGCTGGAGCCTGCCGGTGTCGATCCTGCTGATCGTGCCGATGTGCCTGCTGGCCGCATCGCTCGGCGTGCGCGCGCTCGGCCAGGACGTGAACATCCTCACGCAGATCGGCTTCATCGTGCTGGTCGGGCTCGCCGCGAAGAACGCGATCCTGATCGTCGAGGTCGCGCGGCAGCTCGAGGCCGACGGCAGGGAGCTGGTCGACGCGGTGGTCGACGCGTGCGTGCAGCGGCTGCGCCCGATCGTGATGACGTCGCTCGCGTTCATTCTCGGCGTGCTGCCGCTCGTGATCTCCGAAGGCGCCGGCGCGGAAATGCGCCAGGCGGTCGGCGCGGCCGTGTTCTTCGGGATGATCGGCGTGACGTTCTTCGGGCTGCTGTTCACGCCTGTGTTCTATGTGCTGGTCCGCCGGCTCGCGACGCGCAGGTCCGGCGTCGCGGCGGCGGCCGCGGAGGTGGTGCAATGAAATTCATCCGACTCGTGGCCGCGCTGTCCGCGGCGGCCGTCCTGACCGCGTGCACGAGCGCGCCGGTCGCCACCGTCGCCCCGCCACCGCTCGCCGCGACCTACGCGAACGCGGAGCTCGCCGCCGGCGGCCCCGCCGCCGCGACCGACGCGTGGTGGCACGGCTTTCACGATCCGATTCTCGACCGGCTGGTCGATCGCGCGCTCGCCAACAACCTCGACCTGAAGGCGGCGGTCGCGCGAATCGACGCGGCCCGCGCGGTACGGATCGGCGCCGCGTCGCAGTGGTTCCCGTCGCTCGACCTGAATGCGGATGCCGGCCGCCGGCGGTTGTCCGCGTCGCAGGCGTTCCCGACCGATACGTCGACGACCGGCAATGCGTTCGGCCTGAATGCGAGCGTGGCATGGGAAATCGACATCTTCGGGCGCATCCGCCAGGGCGTGTCGGCCGCGGACGCCGACATCGCGTCCGCGCAGAACGACGCGGCCGCCGTGCGGATCGCGACGATCGACGAAGCCGTGCGCACCTACGTGACGGTGCGCGGGCTCGAGCAGCGGCTCGCGCTGGTGGAGCAGAACGCAGAAAGTCAGCGCGGCACCGAGGCATCGACGCGGCGCCTGTTCGACGCGGGCGTCGTGCCGATCGCCGACGTCGATCGCGCCGCCGCGCAGGCGGAAACCACGCTCGCCGAGTTGCCCGCGCTGCAGTTGCAGCGGCAGGCCGCGATTCACCGCTTGTCGATCATCACCGCGGCGACGCCGCAGGACGTCTATGCGCAACTCGATCCGCCCGCGCCGGGGCCGGTGTGGACGGCAGCGGCGCCGGGCATCGGCACGCCGGCCGACCTGCTGCGCCGCCGGCCCGACGTGCGCGCCGCCGAAGCGCGGGTCGTCGCCGCGTATGCGCGCATCGGCGTGGCCGAAGCCGATCTCAAGCCGCACCTGCAGCTGATCGGCGTGATCGGCGCGGCCGTCGACGGCTTCTCCGGCGCGACGCTCGCGCGTTCGCTCGCCTGGATGGCCGGCGCCGGCGCGAGCGCGCCGCTGTTCGACGGCGGACGGCGCCGCAGCATCGTCGCGTTGCGACGCGCGCAGGCCGATCAGGCCGTCGCCGCCTATCGCTCGACCGTGCTCGGCGCGGTCAGCGACGTCGAAACGTCGCTGGCGGCAACCGCCCGCGATCACAGCCGGACCGAGCGCCTCGAACGCGCGGCGTCGAATGCGCGCGATGCCTATACGCAGATCAACCGGTCGTGGCGCAGCGGCGAATCGGCGTTCATCGACACGCTGGAGGTGCAGCGCTCGCTGCTCGCGGCCGAGGATTCGCTCGCGCAGGCGCGCACCGACGAGATGCTCGCGCAGGTGAGGCTGATGACCGCGCTCGGGCAATAGTCGGGTTGGTGCGATGCGGCTGGTGCGGCGCATCGGTCGCGTCGGTCGCGTCGGTCGCGTCGGTCGCGTCGGTCGCATCGGTCGCATCGGTCGCGTCGGTCGCGTCGGTCGCCATGAAAAAAGGGCGACGTGCCCGATATCGATCGAACACGTCGCCCTTCGCACGAGACGAGCGGCGGTTTGCGCACCCCTTCAGTCGATATCGCCGCCTTCCTTCAGCTGTGCGCTCAAGTAGTCCAGAAAACTGACGATGCGCGACGACAGCGTCGCGTTGCGATAGTAGACCGCATGAATCGGCTGGCGAAATTCGGTCGTGTCGTCGACCAGCACTTCGACGAGGCTGCCGTCGCGGCGATGGGTGCCCGTCATGTAATCGGCGAGGCACACGATGCCCGCGCCGTTCAGCGCGAGCGTCAGCAGCGTCTCGCCGCTCGACGCCTGCAGCGCGGGATGGATTCGGTATACGTCGCCGTCCGCGGTGCGCAGCGGCCAGTGGTTCAGCGTTTCGGGCTGCACGAAGCCGAGCAGCGTATGGTTCGCGAGATCGGCCACGCGCGTCGGCACGCCGGCCTTCTCCAGGTACGCAGGGCTCGCGAGAATGCGCAGCCGGCTGCTGCCGAGCTTGCGCGCGTGCAGCGTCGAATCGCGCAGCTCGCCGATCCGGATCGCGACGTCGGTGCGCTGTTCGAGCAGGTCGATGATTTCGTCGCTGGTATGCAGTTCGGCTGCGATTGCCGGAAACGCTTCGCGAAAGCCCGGCATCATCGGCGCGATCACGTGCTGCATGAACGGCATCGCCGCGTTGATGCGCAACCGCCCGGCCGGCTTCTCGCGCTGGCTGACGAGCTGTTCCTCGGCGAATTCGACCGACGCGATGATCTCGCGTGCGTATTCGAGGAACAGCTTGCCCTCTTCCGTCACTTCGAGCCGGCGCGTCGTGCGGCGGATCAGCGTCGTGTCGAGCTTTTCCTCGAGACGCCGCAGGATCCGGCTCATCACCGACGTCGGTTGGTGGAGCTTGTCCGCCGCCCCCGTCAACGAGCCGGTATCGGCGATGGTCACGAATGCGAGCATCTCGTCGAGGGTGGTCTTCATGGTCGGGAATCGGTGACGGTTTCAGAACCGTCACGATAGTGCCGCAGCGCCCGCTTGATAAGCGGGAGCCGGCGCGAATCATAGTTGATTCAGATTCAAGAATGCGCGGCCAATATTGTCCGATCAATGCGATCGCGGGCCGGCGGGCGCACGCGCCCGGGAGGGCGCGTTTTGCGTTTTGCGTTTTGCGTTTTGCGTTTTGCGTTTTGCGTTTTGCGTTTTGCGTTTTGCGTTTTGCGTTTTGCGTTTTGCGTTTTGCGTTTTGCGTTTTGCGTTTTGCGTTTTGCGTTTTGCGTGCTGCGTGCTGCGTGCTGCGTGCTGCGTGCTGCGTGCTGCGTGCTGCGGAGCAATTCTGCGGCGTCAGGCCGCGACCGGCATGTCGTGGCGGATCCAGTCCTGCATCGCGCCGTGCCGCGGCGCCCAGCCGAGTTCCTGCCGGGCGCGCACGGCCTTCACGCGGCTGTTCGACGCCAGCGAGAAATGCGCACGCGAATGGCCGAGCACCTGCTCGGCCTCGACGATGTCCCACTCGACGACCGACGGCAAACCGAGACGTGCGGCGAGCGCCGCGCCGATGTCCGCGAACGACGCTTCGCCGTTCTCCGCGAAATACAGCGTGCCGGGCGCCGCCTGCCGCATCGCGCGCACGTAGAGATCGGCGACGTCCTCGACATGCACGTTCGACCAGCGGTTCAGCCCCTTGCCGATCACGCGGACCGCGCCGGCCTCGCGCGCGATCGCCGCGAGCAGCGGAAGCTGCGCGCTGTCGCGCCGGATGCCGAGCCCGTCGCCGTAGATCATGCTGTTGCAGATGACCGCCGAGCGGATGCCGAGCGTCGCCGCCGACATCACGAGCTGATCGATCGCACGGCGCTCGGGCTTGGCCGGCGCGACGACCGGCGTCGCTTCGTCGAACACCGGCGCGTCGCCGTGCGCGCCCTGTGCGTCGTCCGCGATCACGCTGGTGCCGCTCGTGTGCAGGAACGTCTTGCCCGAGCCGCTCAGCGCCGCGACGATCGTCTCGACCGATGCGCGGTGGTCGCTGCTCGCCGCGTTGATCACGCAGTCCGCGTCGCTCGCGAACGCATGCAGCAGCGCCGTGTCGTCGAGCGTGCCGATGACCGGCATGATGCCGGCCGCCGCGAGCGTCGCGGCCTTCTCGCCGTCGCGCGTTAGCCCGGTGACGACATGCCCTTCCGATACCAGCCGTGCAGCCACCGAGCCGCCGATGTAGCCGGCCGCGCCCGTCACGAATACCTTGATGCCCTTCATCCACCGCTCCGATGGCGAGGCCGCGAAACTGCCCGCGCCTCGCGGAAATGAGTCGGCCCGCGCGCACCGGTGTTCGGATGGGCGCGGGCCGTCGCTGTCGGCCGTGCGGCGCGTCGAACCTGCGCAACGCGGCCTGTCGCGTCAGTATCGATGCCGCGCACGGGCGGCGAAAGAGGCGGATCGTGAAAAGAGTTTTGAACCGGGCGGGAAGATCGGCGGCGCCGCCGCGTCAAAGCAGGATCCTCCAGGCTACGGCTTGCCGCCCAGCGACTCGACGATCCGGTACGCAGTCCTCACACGATCCTCGATCGGGAAGCTGCGGTTCGCGAGCATCACGATCGCGAGCCGCTTCGCGGGGACGAACGCGACATAGGTGCTGAAGCCGTTGGTCGAGCCGGTCTTGTTGATCCACGCGTCCGGGCGCGGTGCGAGCGGCGGGTTGAGTTCGGTCGCGGGCGTCGCGTCGTGGAGCATCGGCGGCGCATTCCCCGCGAGCAGCGTCGGCAATGCGACCGGATACGGATACTGTTCCCAGATCAGGTCCTGCGTGAACGGGCCCGCGCGGAAATAACCGGTGTGCGTGCGTTCGAGCGCCCGCTGCAGCCGCGGCGCCGTTTCGACGAGCCCCATGTTCGCCTGCACGAAGCGCAGCAGGTCGGCCGCCGTCGTCCTGACGCCGTACGCCGGCTGCCACAGCATGCCGCCCGTCATCCGGATCGGCTTGCCGTCCTGCGTATAGCCCTGCGCATAGTCGGCGTAGCGCGCGGCGGGCACGTTGATATAGGTGTGCGTCATCCCGAGCGCGGGAAACAGCCGCTGTTCCATCAGCCCCGCGAAGTCGCGGTTCATCGCCTTCGCGGTGAGCTGCCCGAGCATCCCGATCGCGACGTTCGAATAGGTGCGGCGCGTGCCCGGCGTGTACGCGGGACGCCACGCGTCGAGATAGCGCATCAGGCCCGCGTCGTCGCGGATGCTGTCGGGCACCTGCAGCGGCATCCCGCCGGGCGTGTGCGTGCCGAGCTCGAGCAGCGTCACGCCACCGAACGGCTTGCCCTGCAGCGCGGGCAGATACTTGCCGGCCGGATCCGACAGCGACAGCTCGCCGCCCTCCTGCGCGTCGGATGCGAGCGTCGCGGTCAGCGTCTTGCTGACGGAGCCGATCTCGAACAGCGTGTCGCCGGTCACCGGCTGGCCCGTTTGCGTCGACCTCACGCCGTAGTCGAACACGTAAGGCTTGCCGTCGGCGACGATGCCGATCGCCATGCCGGGAATGGCGAACTGCTTCATCAGCGGCGCGACGTGGCGGGTCACGGTGTCGTGAATCTCGTCCTGCGTGGCGGCGGCCGCGCGGCCGGCCGTGGCGGCGGCGCATGCGGCGACGAACAGGGTCGCGGCGATGCGGATCGCGTTGAATCGCATGGGTGCGGTTCCTTCGATTTTCAGATGGTTGCATGAACAACGGATCATGCCGCGCCGCGCGGACGCTGCGCCAGCCGGCCCGTCGAAGCAGGACTATCCGCTGGCGGCCGCCAACCAACAATCGACGATATGTTGCGCGAGCCTAAAGAAAATCTTATGCGGCGCGTGAACCGGTCCTGTGCATGTCAGCCCGGCAACCGGTCGAGAAACGCCAGCATCGCGGCGTTGAAGCGCGCCGGCCGCTGCAGCGGCGCGAAGTGGCTCACGCCCGGCAGGATCGTCAGCGTTGCGCCCGGAATCGTGCGCGCGAGATACGCTGCATGGTCGGGGCGGATGAACTCGTCGTGCTCGCCCTGCACGATCGCGACCGGCACGGCGATCGCCGCGAGGTCGGCCGCGCGGTAATCCGGTTGCGTGCGCATCATTTCGCTGACGGCGGCGACGAACGCGTCGAACCGGTCCGGCGTCGCGGACAGCCGCGCGTAGTCCTTGCGGTGCCGCGCGAAGCAGCGGTCGATCAGCGGGCTCGGCACCATCTCTTTCGTGCCGCCCGGATCCATGTTGCACGCGAAGAAGAACACGCCCGCCGCACGCGCCGGCGCGCGGGCGGCCAGCACGAGCGACACGCACGCGCCGTCGCTCCAGCCGACGAAGCGTGCGCGCTCGATGCGCAGCGCATCGAGCACCGCCAGCACGTCGGAGGCCATGCGTTCGTAGGAATAGGGGCGATCGTCCCGCGTGCTGCGGCCGTGGCCGCGGCTGTCGATCACGATCGCACGGTAGCCGGCCGCGAGCAGCGCCGGCACCTGGTTGCCCCAGTTGCCGCCGTGGCCGAGGCCGCCGTGCAGCAGCACGACCGGCGGGCCATGGCCGAACGACGCGTGCCAGATGCGCGCGCCGTCGTGGTCCAGCCATCCTTCGGTTTCGGCCGCCGGCAACGGCGTGCCGCCTTGCGCGTCGAAGCGGACGAGGTCGTCGTCGGCGAATTCCGCGTTCATCGTTCTGCCGTCCTTGCGAGGGAGACGAACTTGCGATTGTAATGCGCGCGACCGCGTGCCGCGACGCGTCCGCGCGCTGCGGTGCGCGACGGCACGGCGCCGCGCCGTCAGGCCCGCGTCGACACCAGCCCGCCGGACGTCGAACCGCCCGACTTCTGGATCGCCTGCGCAAGCTGCGCGATCGCCGTCGACAGCGCGGCGGAGATCGTGCTGGCTTCCGCGCTCAGCGTCTGCTGCTCGAGTGCCGCGGCCGGATCGTGCTTCGCGCGCTGCGCGGCCGCCGCCATGTGCTGCTGCAGCTGCGCGAGCTGTTTCTGCAGGCGCTCGATGAGTTGCTTCAACTGCTTGACCGCGGGATCCTCGGCCGAGGATCCCGACGCGCCCAGCGTCTGCCCCGCGCCGTCCGACTGCGCGGCACTGCCCGCCGGCGACGACGCGGCGGACGTCGCCATCGACGCGGCACCGGTGCCGGACGGGTTGGCGGTGGCGTTGCCGGTGGCGGGCGAGGTCTGCGCGGCGGAAGAAGGGTCGATCTGCATCGTGTCGGTCCGTAGTGAGTGTGCGACTCGGGTCGGTTGAACAGCGGATACCTTGCAACCGGTTTACGGTATTCGTCGGATGAAACTTGAGCCCCGCCTTTCCGGCTGCCCCGAGATGCCCCGCGATGCCCCGCGATGCCCCGCGATGCCCGCGCCGTGCGCGTACCGCCGATCGTCGCGAAGGGGCCAGATTGGCCGGCCGTCAACGCTGGTAAAATCGCCGGCTGGCCTGCTGCCGCAGCACACCGGCTGCTTCCGGCAAGGCCTCGCGGGCTACCCCGCGTCGGCGCCCGCCCGGTCGGGCCCGATACGCGATGCCGTCCGGCGCCGTCGCAACGCGAGCCCCGCGCCCGCATCGACATGACGACGCGCCGACTTCGGCACGCTCCCCCTTCATCACGCATTTCGAGGAATTCACGATGGCCCGCATCGGCGCCTTCTGCCTGACCACGTGGCTCGCGGCCGCGATTCTCTATTTCGGCCAGCATTCGGTCGCGATGATTGCGCTCAGCGGCGTGGTCGTGTTCGGCGGATTCGACCTGCTGCGTCCGTAACGGCGGCGGCGCGCGCGGCAGCGGCACACGCGATTCGCCGCCGCACTGAAAAACGCCGCCGGCGGGCCGTGACGCAGCGTAAGATGCTGGTCGGAATCGTCATTCTCGCGCAGCACGAACAGGGCAACCCCCACGCAGGCCGTCCGATCATGAAACAAGGCATTTTCGTCGCCACGCCCGCCTACGGCGGCATGTGTTACCTGCCCTACGTGAACGGGCTGCTGGAGCTTCAGCATGCGTGCCTGAGCGCCGGCCTCGCGTTCGAATACTTCTACCTGAGCGGCACCGCACTGTTGCATCAGCAACGAAACGTCGCGGTCGAGCGCTTCCTGCACAGCGGCCTGTCGCACATGATGTTCATCGATGCGGACATCGGCTTTCGCGGCAGCGACGTGATCCGGATGTTCGAACAGCAGCACGACGTGATGCTCGGGCTGTATCCGTCCAAGAGCATCAACTGGGCGGCGGTCGCCGAGGCCGCGCGCTCGGATCCGTCGGCGCCGCCCGAGCGGCTCGCGTTGTTCAGCGCCGATTACAGCCAGACCGCGTATGCAGTGGACGGTGCACAGTCCCGGATCGAGCTCGATGCGGTTTCCGAAATCCACTCGGGCGGCGCCGGCCTGATGATGATCGCGCGCCCCGTATTCGACACGATGGCGCAGGCCTATCCCGAGACGCAGGTCCAGTTTCCGCCGAGCTATCGGAACCTGTCGCCGAATTCGACCTCCATGTACGAGCATTTCGAATTCCTGAGGGAACCCGACGGGCGCTCGCTGTCGGAGGATCTGTCTTTCTGCAAGAAATGGCGGATGTGCGGCGGCAAGCTGTATGCGTGTTCATGGTTCCAGACCGTCCACGCGGGCGTTCATCTCTATGAGGGCAACCTGCCGGCGCTGCTCGGTCAATGAGCCGCGGGCGCGAACGGCTGGCGCTGCACGACGCGTAGCGGCGCGAGCAGTTCGGCTTGCGGATGGCGGATGGCGGCTGACCGTCGCCGTCATCGCGACTTCGGGCTGCGTACGCAGCCCGTCATCCCGGACCGGCGCGACGCACGCGTCGGCCAGCCCGTCGAACGCTTCAACCCATCACCGCGGCAACGTCCTCAACGACGACGGCCCGCCCGTGAGCGCGATGCGCTTGCCCGTATCGCGCAGCTTGCCGCCCTGCACCGCATACAGCGCGAGCTGCCGCTCGACGTTGAACTGCACGATCACGTGCCGGCTGTCGGCGGTAAACACGATGCCCTGCGCGGCTTCGCCGCCCGGCACTTCACTCGTCTGCACCGCACGGCCGTTGCGGATCTCGAACAGCACCACCTTGCCGAACTTGTGGCGGCCCGGGTTGTCGGGCGTCAGGTTCGAGCCGTCCATCGCCTGCACGGCGATCCACTTTCCGTCCGGCGAGATCGCGACGCCTTCCGGCAGCGACGGCACCGTCAAATACTGGACCGTGCGGAACGGCGTGCGCGACACGTCGATCAGCGCGACCGAATCGGCATCGCCCGCGAGCGTGCCCGTATAGCCCGGCAGCCCCGCGAGCCCGACGTTGCTGACGACGGCCCAGCGATTGTCGCTCGACACGTCGATCGTGTACGGCGCGACGCCCGTGCTCAGCCGCGTGCCGCTGTCGGTCACCTTGCCGTCGTCGACGTTCAGCACCGCGATGCCCTGCTCGTCGCGCAGCGACACGAGCGCATGCTTGCCGTCGTGCGTGAAGCTGATCCCGGCGAGCCGCTTCTTGCCGATCTTCAGGTTGCCGTCGAGTGTCACCTGCGTTCCGTCGATCCGCAGGATCGACACGCTGCCGTCAACGTTCGCCGCCAGCGCGAGCCGGCCCGACCGGTCGATCGCGATCCCCTGCGGGTGCGTGCCGAGCTCGATGCGCGTGATCGCCGGCGGCGACGCATCGAGGTTCACGGCCTGCAGAAACGTATCGAACACGAGTTGCCTCGCCCCCTGGTCGTAGCGCGTCGGCGCGCCGACCAGCGCGAGCTTCGCGTCGGGTGCGATCGCGACGGCCTGCGGCGGCCCCTGGGTGCCGTTCTCGACGTCGACCTGCAGCGCGACCTTCGGCGGAAACACGCTCGCGTCGAGCAGCGTCAGCGTGTCGGCGGGCGGCGACGCCAGATAGGTGTCGCGCCCTTCGACGCGCTGATACTTACCGTCGTTGCCGGACACGATCCAGTCGGCCGCGTGCGCGGTGACGGCGGTGACGGCGGTGGTAGCGAGCGTCAGCGCGGCGAGCAGGCGGGCGCGACGAAGGCGAAAGCGATTCGAATGCATGGCGGTCGGTTCTCCGGATCGGTTGCGGACGCAAGGACTGGCATGACCCTGCTGCTCGACGGGTCGATGCAACCGCATGATGCACGAAAGCGCGCGAAACCGGCGTCTCGTGCCCGCCGCTCAGGTCGCGCGCACGCCCGCGCTGTCCCACCGGCCGACGTCGTCGAGCGGATACACGGGTCGCGCGAGCCGCTCGTAGCGGAACAGCCCGTAGTCCGATCCGGTCACGCCGCGACTGTCGCACTCGACGAGCGCGGCCGCGATCGGCACGAACACCGGCCGGCAGTACATCCGCGACTTCAGCAGCAGGAATCGCGCGCGGCGCGGATCGATGCCGACGCTCTCGAACACGCCGAGATCCCACGGCTCCTGCGTGCGCTCGGTGACGACCAGCGTCGCGTCGCCGATATCGAGCACCGCCGCGCGGCCCATGTACGCGCGCTGGCCCGTATACGTCGGCCCGGTAATCACGTATTCGCCGTCGGTGATCGCACGCACGACGCCCGTCGCCCGAAACGGCGTGCCCCGCGCGCCGGCGTGTGACGGCATCCGGTTGCCGACCGGCACGGTCACGGTCGCGCCGACGCCCGCGTCGATCAGCGCCGCGACTGCATCCGGGTCGCACAGCGGCCCGCTGACGATCCCGTCGAGCCCCTGCGCGAGCGCTTCCTCCAGCAGGTCCATCGTGTCGCACGGGCCGCCCGACATGCAGTTGTCGCCGTGATCGAGCATCAGCACCGGACGGTCCGCACCGCGCGCCAGCGCCGCGGCCTGCGCGACCGATTCCGCGAGCGGCGCGCTGCGGTAGACGAACGCGTCGCGTGCGTCCCAGATCTGCCGGGCGATGCGCTCGGCCACCGCGTCGGCCGCTGCGCGGTCGCCGTCGGCGACCACGACGATGCTGATGCACGGCGCGGGAATGTCCGCGAGCGAGAAGCCGGGCAGCACCGATACCGCCAGCATCCCGTCGGCTTCGGCCGCACGCGCGGCCTCCACCGCGCGCCGCATCGCGCCTTCGGCGCTCGCGCTGCGCAGCGTCGACGTCATCAGCGGCGGCTGCCGCCACGCGAGCACGGGCCGAGCGCGGCCGTGCAGCCGGTCGAGCAGCACACGCGCCGCGTGCTCGCCCGTCTCGTACATGTCGACGTGCGGATAGGTCTTGAAACTGACGATCACGTCCGCATGGTCGATCATCTTCTGCGTGACGTTCGCGTGCAGGTCGAGCGCGACCGCGATCGGCGCATCGGGCAGCGCGGCGCGCACGCGCGCGAGCAGGTCGCCCTCGCCGTCCGCGCTCTGCTCGGCGACCATCGCGCCGTGCAGGTCGAGCATCACCGCGTCGCAGCCGGGCGCGGCCGCGACGATCGCATCGCAGATCGCCGCATACGCGTCGGCGGCGACCGGCCCGCTCGGGTTCGCGGCCGCCGACACCGGCGTGACGATCTCGGCGTCCTCGCGGGCAGCCGCATCGATGAACGCGGCCATCGCGGTGCGCATCCCGCGATTCGCGCGATACGCGTCGTCGCCCCAGTCGGGGCCGTTGCGGCCGAACGCGGCGAGCGGCGTCGGCACCGGCGAGAACGTATTGGTTTCGTGGTTCATCCGGGCGATCAGGATCTTCATCGCGTGCCGCCCTCCGCCACGCCCGCCGCGCCGAGCATCGCATGCAGCAGCACGTTGCAGCCCGCTTCGAGGTGGGCGGGATCGGCGTCCTCGATTTCGTTGTGGCTGATCCCGTCCTTGCACGGCACGAAGATCATCGCGGTGGGCGCGACGCGTGCGAGATACACCGCGTCGTGACCCGCGCCGCTGATCACGTTCATCGACGACAGCCCGAGCGCACTTGCGCCCGCGCGCACCCGCTCGACGAGTGCCGCGTCGAACGGCTGCGGGGCGAAATACACGACCTGCTCGACGTCGATCCGCATGCCGGCCACAGCACCCAGATCGGCGCAGGCCGCGCGCAGTTCCGCATCCATCGCCGCCAGCGTCGCATCGTCAGCCGCACGCAAGTCGACGGTCAGCGTCACGCGGCCCGGAATCACGTTGCGCGAATTCGGGTGGACGTCGACCCAGCCGACCGTGCCGCGCCCGTGCGGCGGATGCGCCCGCGCGATGCCGTTCACCGCGCGCACGAGATCGGCCGCGACCAGCAGCGCGTCGCGCCGCAGTTCCATCGGCGTCGGGCCGGCGTGCGCTTCCATCCCGTGTACGGTCACGTCGTACCAGCGCTGCCCGAGCGCACCCTCGACCACGCCGATCGTCGTGTCGTGCGCCTCCAGCACCGGCCCCTGCTCGATATGCGCCTCGAAGTACGCGCCGACCGGATGCGCGCCGTTCGCGTCGCCCGCATAGCCGATCGCGGCCAGCGCATCGCCCGCCGATATGCCGTCGCGATCGCGTTGCGCGAGCGCGTGGTCGAGCGTGAACGCACCCGCGAACACGCCGGAGCCCATCATCACGGGCACGAAGCGCGAGCCTTCCTCGTTGGTCCACACGGCGACCTCGAGCGGCGCATGCGTGCGCACGCCCGCGTCGTCGAGCGTGCGCAGCACTTCGAGGCCGGCGAGCACGCCGTAGTTGCCGTCGAACTTGCCGCCGGTCGGCTGCGTGTCGATATGGCTGCCCGTCGTCACGGGCGGCAGGTCGTCGCGTTCGCCCGCACGTCGCGCGAAGATGTTGCCGATCGCATCGATGCGTACCGTGCAGCCGATTTCCTTCGCCCACGCGACGAACAGGTCGCGCGCCTCGCGATCGAGTTCGGTGAGCGCGAGGCGGCACACGCCTCCCTTGTCGGTCGCGCCGATCCGCGCGAGACGCATCAGGCTGTCCCACAGCCGCGCGCCGTCGACGCGCAGGCCGGACGCCGTGGCGCCCTGTGTCGAATCCAGAACTTGCATCGGTGGAATTCCTCGCAATGAACGGGCCCGGCGCTTACGCGACGCCGACACCCAGGTAACGGTCCTTCACCTCGTGATCGGCCGCGAACGCCGCGTTGCTGCCTTCGTAGACGATCACGCCCTGTTCGATCACGAAGTGGCGGTCCGCGAGCTGCGTGCACACTTCGAGGTTCTGTTCGACGAGCAGGATCGCGACGCCGGCCGCCTTGATCTGCTTCAACTGCGCGACGATCTCCTCGACGATCACCGGTGCGAGCCCCTCGACCGGTTCGTCGAGCATCAGGAGCCGCGGGTGGTTCATCAGCGCGCGGCCGATCGCGAGCATCTGCTGCTCGCCGCCCGACAACTGCGCGCCGCCGTTGCGGCGGCGCTCCTTCAGGCGCGGGAAGATCCGGTAGATGTCGTCGAGCTGCCACGGCGAATCGCGACGCGCGCCGAGCCGCAGGTTTTCCTCGACCGACAGCAGCCGGAAGATGCCGCGATGCTCGGGCACGAAGCACAGGCCGCGCGCGGCGATCCGGTGCGCGGGCTGCCCGGACACCGGACGGCCGGCGAACGTCACCGTCCCGCCGGTCGGCGCGACGACACCCGCGATCGTCTTGAGCGTGGTCGATTTGCCCGCGCCGTTGCGGCCGAGCAGCGTCACCGTCTCGCCTTCGTTCACGTTCAGCGAAATGCCCTGCAGCACGTGGCTCTTGCCGTAGCAGGCGTGAACCTCCTTCACGTCGAGCATCATGCGCGGCCTCCGGTGATCATGTTGCCGAGATACGCGCTGCGTACGCGCGCGTCGCCACGAATCGCATCGGGCTTGCCCTCGACCAGCACGCGCCCCTGCTGCATCACCGTGATCGTGTCCGAGATGTCCATCACGATTCCCATGTTGTGCTCGATCAGCACGACGGTGTAGTCGTCGCGCAGGCCGCCGATCAGCGCCTTCATGTCGTCGAGGTCGTCGATGCCCATGCCCGACGTCGGCTCGTCGAGGAAGATCGCGCGTGGCCGCGCCGCGAGCGCCATCCCGACCTCGAGCCGGCGCTGCTGGCCGTGCGACAGCACGCCGGCCGCCGTGTCGGCGAAGCGCTGCAGGCCGAGCCGCTCGAGCACCTCGTCGACGATGCCGTCATGCGCGAGTGCGCCGCGCGGCGGTGTCCACGGATTCAACGCGCGCCGCGATTCGACGCCCTGCGCGGCGACGCGCAGGTTCTCGCGCACGCTCAGGTTCGGAAACAGGCTCGTCACCTGGAACGAGCGCGCGATGCCGCGCCGCACGCGCTTGTGATCGGGTTCGCGCGACACGTCGTGACCGTCGAACAGGATCGAGCCCGACGTGATCGGCAGCGTGCCGGTCAGCGTATGGAACAGCGTCGTCTTGCCGGCACCGTTCGGGCCGATCACCGAATGCACGGTGCGCGGCATGATCCGCAGATCGACGCCGCCCAGCGCCGTGAACTTGCCGTAGCGCTTGACGATGCCGCGCGCTTCGAGAATCGCTTCGCTCATTGCCGCTCCCTGGCCGTAGCCGCAGTGCGATCGGCGCGCCGCAGCGATGCCGCGACGCGTTCGCCGAGTCCCCACAATCCGCGCTGCATGAACAGGCTGACCGCGATCAGCACGAGGCCGAGCAACAGCAGCCAGCACGGCCACAGCGTCGACAGCCAATCCGCGAACAGCACGTAGAATGCCGCGCCGAGCACCGACGCGAACAGGTTGCCCGTGCCGCCGATCACCGTCATCACGAGGATCATCTCGCTCGTGTGATAGTCGATGTTCGACAGCGGCGCGATGCCCGTCATCAGCGCGTGCAGCGCCCCCGCGAGGCCCGTGACCGCGCCCGAGATCACGAACGCCGCGAGCTTGAAGCGCTGCACGTCGTAGCCGGCCGCCGCCGCGCGCGCCTCGTTGTCGCGAATCGCGAGCAGCGTCCGGCCGAACACCGAGCGCGATACGCGCAACAGCAGCCAGAACACCGCGACGAACAGCACCGCGACGAAGCCGTAGTAGCGCCACGGCGAATCGAGCGAGACGAGCGGATGCCCGAACGCGGACAGCGCGGGGCGCGGGATGTCGAGCAGCCCGTTGTCGCCGCCCGTCACATCCGGCGTCGTATACGCGAGGAAGTAGAACAACTGCCCGAACGCGAGCGTCAGCATCACGAAGTAAGTGCCGCGCTGCCGGATCGAGAACCAGCCGACGAGCGCGGCCGCGGCGGCACCGAGCACGGCGGCCGCGACGAGCGCAGCCGTCACCGACCGGACGCCATGCGTCAGCACCAGCCCCGCTGCGTAACTGCCGAGCCCGAAGAAGATGCCCTGCCCGAACGACAGCAGC
This sequence comes from Burkholderia sp. BCC1993, assembly GCF_905339865.1. Classification (NCBI taxonomy): domain Bacteria; kingdom Pseudomonadati; phylum Pseudomonadota; class Betaproteobacteria; order Burkholderiales; family Burkholderiaceae; genus Burkholderia; species Burkholderia sp. BCC1993. Next base: position 213,007 of record NZ_CAJPGZ010000010.1, read on the forward strand.
CCCGTGTAGCCGAGCAGCAGGTTGCAACCGAGCGCGGCGAGCGCGAACACCAGCACTTCGGTCGCGAGCGAGCCCGAGCTCAGCGCCAGCGGCAGCACGCACGCGACGGCCACCGCGAGCCAGCCCTCCGGCCGCCGCAGCGCGCCGTGCCACGGCCGCGCGCGCGGCGAGGCTGCCGCCGCGGGCGGCAGCGGTTTCGACGATTCGATCATGCGGCCCTCCCCAGCAATCCGTTCGGACGCAGCAGCAGCACGGCCGCCATCGCGACGTAGATCATCAGGCGCGCGCCTTCCGGCCACAGCGTGCTCATCAGGCTCTGCACGATGCCGACCAGCAGCCCGCCGACGAGCGCCCCGAGAAAATTCCCCATCCCGCCGACGACGACCACCACGAACGCGACGCCGAGCGCCTCGATGCCCATGAACGGATCGACGCCGCGGATCGGTGCCGCGAGCACGCCGGCGAGCGCGGCGGTGGCCGCGCCGAGCGCGAACACGAGGCTGAACACGCGCGTCACGTTGATACCGAGCAGCGACACCATCTCCGTCGATTCGCTGCCCGCGCGCACCGTACTGCCGAGCCGCGTGCCTTCGAGCACCCACCACAGCAGTCCGGCAAGCACGGCCGTGAACGCGATCACGAACAGCCGGTATTTCGGGTAGACGAAGCCGCCCCAGATCACGACGCCGTTCAGCGCGTCGGGCGGCGGCACGTTGTCGCCGAGCGGGCCCCAGGCGAGGATCGCGCACTCCTGCAACACGAGCGCGAGCCCGACGGTCGCGAGGATGTGGAATTCATGCTGTTGCGCATACACGTGACGCAGCACGAGCTTCTCGACGATCCACGCGAACGCGCCGACGACGAGCGGCACGACCGCGAGCGCCACCCAGAAGTTTGCCGACCATTGCAGCGCCTGGTAGCAGAGGTACGCACCGAGCAGATAGAACGCGCCGTGAGCGAAGTTCACGAAGCGCAGCAGGCCGAACACGATCGACAGGCCGACGGCGAGCAGGAAATACAGCATGCCCACGCCGATGCCGTTGACGATCTGCAGCAGATAGACGTTCATGGCTTCCGTATCGGAAAGGAGTGAAACGGACGTCCGCGGCGCGCGACGGCCGCGAACGCGCCCATCGCGTTACGCGAGCTTGCACCCCGTCTTGTCGACGGACAGGAACGATTGCCCCGAGCTGACGATATCCGCGTAGTCGTCCGCGTTCTTCATCCGGCTCTTCGGCTTGCCCTTCAGCAGGTAGTAGTTCTTCAGCACCTGGTGGTCGCCCTTGCGGATTTCTTCGGGGCCCGTGAGACCGTCGTACTTCATGCCTTCCATCGCCGCGACGACCTTCTTCGGATCGGCACTGCCGGCCTTCACCATCGCGTCGAGCAGGATCTTCGAGCAGATGTACGAACCCGCGAGACTGTAGTTCGGGTTCGCCTTGAACGCGGCGTTCGCGCGCTTCACGAGGTCGCGGTTCAGCGGCGAATCGATGCCGTGCCAGTACTGCGCGCCGAAATACACGCCGTCGCAGATGTCGGGGCCGAGCGCCTCGAACTGCTCGAGGCCCGATGCCCACGCAAGCAGGATCGTGCAGTTGCGCTTCATCCCGAAGCTGACGGCCTGGCGCAGCGTGTCCGACGATTGCGAGCCGAAGTTCAGGATCAGCAGCACGTCGGGTTGCGCGGCCGCCGCGTTCGTCAGGTAGCCGCTGAACTCCTTCTCGGCGAGCGAGTGGTAGCTGTTGCCGACATGCTCGATGCCCTTCTCCTTGAAAATCGCCTTCGCGGCGGACAGCAAGCCCTCGCCGAACACGTATTGCGGCGTGATCGTGTACCAGCGCTTCGCTTTCGGCAGCATCTGGAGCAACGGCCGCACCGTCTGCTCGATCGCGCCGAAGGTCGGCACCGACCAGCGGAACGTCGCATCGTTGCAGTCCTTGCCGGTCAGTTCGTCCGCGCCTGCCGTCGTGATGAACACGCCGCCCGCCTTCTGGACTTCCTTGCCCATCGCCAGCGATTCGGACGACAGGATGCCGCCCGCAAAAAAGCGGGCCCCCTTCTGCTGCGCGATCTCCTGCACGCGCCGCACGGCGGTCGCGGGCTTGCCCTCGGTGTCGAGTGCCGTATACGCGAGCGGCGCACCGAGCACCTTGCCGTATTGCCTGACGGCGAGCTGCATGCCGAGATCGGCGTACTTGCCATTGGCGGCGAACGGCCCCGACATCGGCACCGGGCATGCAAGCTGGATGGTCGAACCCTGCGCGAACGCGGCACGGGACGACATGCTGCCGAGCGCACCCGGCACGGCCGACAGCGCGGCCAGTTTCAACAGTTCTCGGCGATTCAAGTTGACGCTCCTGATAAAGGGGGACACACGATGCGACCGACTGCCAAACCCAAACCGTATCCACGCCCTGCAGGATGCGCGTCGCCGGTTGATCCTATTTATCATGATAAATAGGATCAACCTGATGCTAGAGTTGATCAAAATTGGTGTCAATCAGGCAAAATTCCGTACCCCGCGCCGGAACGGATCGTCGACGATGACGTGGCGCGCAGTCAGACAAAGGAGTCTTGAAGATGGTCATGGACCGAGCCAGGGCGGGCCTCGCGGTCGAAATCAAGCAGCCGAAGCGGGCGGATCTCGTCGCCGAGGAGATCAAGCGGCTGATCACCGAGAAGGATCTGAAGCCGGGCGACCGCCTGCCGCGCGAGGCGGAGCTGCAGCAGCTGTATGCGGTGAGCAAGAGCACGATCCGCGAGGCGCTGAAGTCGCTCGAGGTGCAGGGGCTCATCAAGGTCACGACGGGGCCGTCGGGCGGCGGGATGGTCGTCGAGGTGCCGCTCGACCGCACGCTGCAACTCCTGCAGAACTACCTGTTCTTCAAGGACGTGACGATCGACGACATCTACACGGTGCGCAAGCTCCTCGAACCCGAGCTGGCGGCGGGCGCCGTGCCGCACCTGACGGAGCGCGACTTCGCGGCGCTGGAGGCGAACATCGCGTGCTGCGACGGCGCGTCGGGCGTGCACGACCGCGGCCACATGCTGCGCCAGCGGCAGGAGGACACGACGTTCCACGACATCCTCGCAGCCGCGAACCCGAACCCCTTCCTGCGCTTCAGCTGCGAGCTGATCAACGAGATGATCCGGCAGCTGATCGAATTCAGGAACGATACGCCGCTCGTGGAGCACAAGCGCTTCGGCGAAGCGAACGTGTCGATCCACAAGGAGATCCTGCTGGCCGCGCGAGCGCGCGATGCCGAGCGCGTACGTGCGCTGATGGTCGAGCACATGACCGAGGCGCCCAAGCACGTGAAACGGATGAAAGGGAAGCTGCGCGGGCGCTTGATCCTCGACTCCGAAATCCGCAGGCGGGCCGCCGCGCCCGTTTCGGGCACCGACGCGGCCGCGGCAGATCGCGAGGACAACTAACTGTCGGCACACGCGAAGCCGGCTCGCGGCAAAAGCCGACCGTTCGGCGGCGATCGGCCACCGCCGCTCACGCGTACCCCGTCGTGCCTTTCGTCTCCAGATATTCGACGAGGCCGAACTCCGCATACTCGCGTCCATTGCCCGAACGCTTGTAGCCGCCGAACGGCGCGGCCGGGTTCCAAGCCGGATAGTTGATGTGCACGTTGCCGACGCGCAAGCGCGCCGCGATCCGGCGGGCGCGCTCGAGATCCTTCGTCTGCACGTAGGCCGCGAGCCCGTAGACCGAATCGTTCGCGAGCGCCACGGCTTCGTCCTCGGTCCGGTAGGTCAGGATCGACAGCACCGGCCCGAAGATCTCCTCGCGCGCGATCGTCATGTCCGGCGTGACGTTCGAGAACACCGTCGGCTTCACGTAGAAGCCGTCGCCGAGCCCGTCCGGACGGCCGGGCCCGCCTGCGACGAGCGTCGCGCCCTCGTCGATGCCGCGCCGGATCAGCTGCTGGATGCGGTCGAACTGCGTGCGGCTGACAACCGGCCCGATGCCCGTTTCCGGCGAACGCGGATCGCCGACGACGGTGCGCTCCGCCTCCTTGCGCGCCGCCGCCTCGGCCGCGGCCAGCTGATCGACGTGCACGAACATCCGCGTCGGCGCGTTGCACGACTGCCCGCTGTTGCTGAAGCAACTGCGCGCGCCGCGCGTGACGGCGTCCTCGATATCGGCATCGGGCAGGATCAGGTTCGGACTCTTGCTGCCGAGTTCCTGGTGCACGCGCTTCACAGTATCGGCCGCGGCCTTCGCGACTTCGACACCGGCACGCGTCGAGCCCGTAAACGACACCATGTCGACGTCCGGATGCCGCGACAGCGCATCGCCGACCTCGTGCCCGTAGCCGTGCACGAGGTTGAACACGCCCGGCGGCACGCCCGCTTCGTACAGGATCTCCGCGAACAGGATCGCGCTGAACGGCGCGATCTCGCTCGGCTTGAGCACCATCGTGCAGCCCGCCGCGAGCGCCGGCGCGACCTTGCAGACGATCTGGTTGATCGGCCAGTTCCACGGCGTGATCAGCGCGCACACGCCGATCGGCTCGTGCGACACCAGCAGCGCATCGGTCTGCGTGCTGAACCGGAACGACTGCAGCGCACGGATCGTCTGTTCGAGATGCGCGGTGCCGACGGCGGCCTGCATCGCGCGCGCGAACGCGATCGGCGCGCCCATTTCCTGGCTGATCGTGCGCGCGACTTCGTCGTAGCGGCGCCGGTAGATCTCGAGCACGCGCTGCAGCAGCGCGACGCGCTCGCCGACCGTCCAGCGCGAATACGTGTCGAATGCCTGCTTCGCCGCACCGACCGCACGGTCGACGTCGGCCGGCCCGCCGATCGCGAGCCGCGCATATGGCTTCGCGGTCGCCGGATCGATCACGTCGATCGCGCGCGCGTCGTCCGGGTCGAGCCACTGCCCGGCGATATAACTCTGTCGTGAAGTTCGCATCGAATGCTCCTTGAATGACGGATGCCGGCGCCGCGCTCAGCGCGTCGCACGCGCATAGGTGTCGGCGAGAATGTCGCGGATCTTCGCGACGAACCACACGATCTCGTCACGCGACATCACGAGCGGCGGCGAGAACTGCACGATCGGCGTGCCTTCGTGGTCGACGCCCGCGCGGCACAACAGCCCGGCTTCGAAGATCGCGGGCGCGAGCAGCGTCGACACGAACGCCTGCGCGCCGATGCCGGCCGCCCAGCGGCGCGCGGCCTTGTCGGTCACGAGTTCGAGCGAGTAGTGATAGCCGTCGCCGCGCACGTCGCCGACACACGGCAGCTCGAGCAGGCCGTCGAGCGTCTCGCGGAACACCGCTTCGTTGGCGCGGACGTTCGCGAGCACGCCTTCGCGCTCCATGATCGCCAGGTTCGCGAGCGCGGCCGTGCATGCGACCGGATGGCCGCCGTAGGTCGCGCCGTGCAGGAACATCTGCTGCGGGCCGGCGAGCACGGTGTCGACCACCGTGTCGCTCGCGATCACGCCGCCGAGCGGCACGTAGCCCGACGCGATCCCCTTCGCGAACGTGATGAGGTCCGGCTTCAGCCCGTAACGCGTCGACCCGAAATATTCGCCGAGCCGGCCGAACCCGCAGATCACTTCGTCGGCCACGAGCAGCACGCCGTGCCGGTCGCACAGCGCGCGCAGCCCTTGCGCATAACCGGCCGGCGGCGTCAGGCTGCCGCCCGCGTTCTGCAGCGGCTCGACGACGATCGCGGCAACGGTGTCCGGCCCTTCCTGGACGATCAGCGCTTCGATCTCGTCGAGCAGATGGCGCGTGAACTGCGCTTCGGTCTCGCCTTCCGGCCGCCCGTAGCGCTTCGTGTTGCTCACGTGCCGCACGCCCGCCATCAGCGGCTCGAAATGCTTGCGGAAGTTGGTCATCCCGTTCAGCGCGAGCGCGCCGAACGACGTGCCGTGATACGCGACGCGACGCGCGATGAACTTGCGCCGCTGCGGCTCGCCGCGCGCCTGGTGATACTGGCGCACCAGCTTGATCGCCGATTCGTTCGACTCCGAGCCGCTCGACGTGAAGAACACGCGGTTCAGGCCGTCCGGCGCGAGCGCCGCGAGCTTGTGCGCGAGGCGGATCGCCGGCTCGTGGCCGTAGCCCCAGTTGGTCGCGAACGGCAGCCGCACCATCTGCTCGCGGATCGCGTCGCCGATCTCCGCGCCGTGGCTGTAGCCGACCTGCACGCAGTACAGCCCGGCGAGCCCATCGAAGTAGCGCTTGCCGTTGCGATCGACGAGCCAGCAGCCTTCGCCGCGGTCGAACACCGTCAGCGCGTGGTCGCGATACGCATCGGCGTGCGTGAAGTGCATCAGCAGATGGCGCTTGCCGAGCGCCTGCAGGTCCGCATCGAGATTGACGTCAACACCGTTCATGGGTCATTCCTCCTTCAGGGATTCGAAACCGGCAACCGGAAGCCGGCCGGTCATTCAGTTCATCGACAGCGTCGGCGCCGGGCGCGTGAAGCCGCGCGTGAGCCACAGCAGCTGGCACAGCCCGATCACGAGCCAGCCGATGCCGACGTAGAAGGTCTGGCGCGACAGGCCCGACCACAGCCAGACGTTCATCGCGAAGCCGAGCGCCGGCACCGCTCCGAACCTGATCCAGCCCGCGAAGCGGCGATGTTCCGCGCGGCCGAGATAGCTGCGCATCACGCACAGGTTCACGACCGCGAACGCGACGAGCGCGCCGAAGCTGATCATCGTCGACGCGAGATCGAGCGAGATGAACAGCGCGGACAGCGACACGACACCGACCGCGAGCGTCGCGCGCACCGGCGTGCGCAACCGTGCATGCAGGTGGCCGAACACGCGCTCGGGCAGCACCCGGTCGCGTGCCATCGCGAACAGCACGCGCGTGACGCTCGCCTGGCCGGCCATCGCGCTCGCGAAACAGCCGGCCACGTAGACCGCGACGAACAGCGCCGACAGCGTGCCGCCGCCGATGCGCCGCATCAGTTCGAGGCTGGCCGAATCGAGATCCTTGAACGCGTGCCAGTCGGGGAACACCACCTGTCCCGCATACGCGATCAGCATGAACAGCAGGCCGCTCGCGAGCGTGCAGAGCAGGATCGCGCGCGGCACCGTGCGGCGCGGCTCGCGCGTTTCCTCCGCCAGCGTCGACACCGCATCGAAACCGAGGAACGACAGGCACAGGATCGCGGACCCGGCGAAGATCGCCCGCGCGTCGCCCGACGACGGCAGCGCGAGCGTCGGCGCCAGCCCCTCGCCGGCCGCGACATGCGCGGCCGCCGCGACGAAGACCGCGATGAACACGAGCTGGCTCGCGATCAGGATCAGGTTCACGCGGTTGACGAGCCGGATGCCGACGATGTTCAGCCCGGTGACCAGCGCGATGCTCGCGACGATCCACACGCTGGCCGGCACCGCGGGAAACAGCTGCTTCATGTAGATGCCGATCGCGAGGTAGCTGATCATCGGGATGAACAGGTAATCCATCAGCAGCGCCCAGCCGACCATGAAGCCGGCCGAGGTGCCGAAGTTGCGGCTCGCGAACGTATAGGCGGAACCGGCGCTCGGCATCAGCCGCGCCATGTGGCCGTAGCTGCGCGCGGTCAGCAGCATCGCGACCAGCGTGACCGCATACGCGATCGTCAGGTGTCCGTTGGTCTCGCGCGTGACGATCCCGTAGGTCGTGAACACCGTCATCGGCAGCATGTATGCGAGGCCGAAGATCACCAGCGTGAACAGCCCGAGCGAATGCGCGGCGCGTGGCTCCGCGTCGGCATGCCCGTCCGTGCGCGCCCGCACGTCGTGTGTCGCGGCGCTGGGCGTGCGCTGCTCCGGCCTGGTGTCTTTCATGCTGTCCTCACGTGGCGTGGTCCATGACATCAACACTCGTCTCGTCGGCAATGCGTGCCGTGCAGGCACTGCAGGCATTGCGCGACCCGGAAACGAGTGTGGTGCGCCAAAAAATCGCCGACGAATGAGAAAAGCGGACGTAATCGGGGGATATTTCCGGACGCGTGGCAGCCGGCCTGCCCCCCGGTGATGCGGGCCCTCTGGCGTTTCGCGGACATTCCGGCTATGTTCTACGCGAACCCGTCGCCGCCCCTCGCCATGGACAGCAAGTCCCATCGACCCCAAAGCCGCGCCGAACGCAGCCTGCGTTCGGCGCTCGGCCTCGCGCGTCCGGCCGGACGCCAGGAAGACATTCCCGCCACCGTGCACGCGATCGCGGTCGCGCTCGACGAATGCCGCGTCCGGCACATCGACGGCGCCGCGCTGCTCGCGGGCACCGGCCTCGGCGCGGCCGAAGTCGCGTCACCGAACCTGCACGTGAATCGCGGCCAGGAGCAGCGTTGCTTCCGCAACCTGCTGCGCTGCAGCGGCGTACCGTCGATCGGCCTGTCGATCGGCGCGCGGCTCCATGTGTCGACGCTCGGCCTCGCCGGTTACGCGATGCTGATCAGCGGCTCCGTGATGCAGGCGTTCCGGTGCATGAGCCAGTTTCCGCTGTTCATGGGGCTGTATTTCGATGTGCGCGTGCACGCGCACGCGCGCGGGATGAGCGTGACGATCGGCCGCTACAACGGCGAACCCGACCTCGAGGTGTTCCAGACCGACATGTGCCTGTCGAGCCTGCGCCTGATCGTGTCCGATCTGGTCGGCAAGCCGGTATGGCCCGCGCAGCTGCATCTCGCCCGCCGCACGCCGCGCAACGGCGCGGACTACGCGCGCCACTTCGACTGCCCGGTCACGTTCAATGCGGGCGAGAACCGGCTCGTGTTCACGAGCGTGAACGGCACGGAAGCGCCGCGGCTCGCGAACGAAGTCAGCTTCAATGCGCTGCACGGGCAATGCGAAGCGCTCGAACGGCAGTGGGCCGCGTCGGTCGGCACGCGTTTCGCCGATCGCGCGAAGGAGTTGATGGCGCGCGACCTCGCGCGCTTCAAGTCGATGACGTCGCTCGCGAACGCGCTGCACCTGACCGAGCGCACTTTGCGACGCCGGCTCGACAAGGACGGCATCACGTTTCAGTCGCTGCTCGACGACGTGCGTCGCCAGGAGGCGGTGCGGCTGCTCGACGAGCCGGCGCTGAGCGTGGCCGCGATCGCGGAGCGGCTCGGCTACAGCGAGCCACGCAGCTTCCGCCATGCGTACCGGCGCTGGACCGGCAAGACGCCGCGCGCGGGCGCGAACGACGACACGTGAGCCGTCCGCGAACGAAGGATCAGGATCGAGCGGGCTTGCGCGCCGGGCGTTGCGATCTTGCTTCGGACTGCTTTTGATATCGACTGACCGATCGGCCCGGTCGCACCGCGCCCCGGCCTTCCGCCCGTTCCTGCCTCATGCGGGATCGACCGCGCGTGCGAGCGTCGGCCGCGCAACGCATGCCGCGAGCGCAACGAACGAAAGCACCAGGATCGACATCGTCAGCACGGTCTGCCCGGTGCCGGCCGTTGCACTGACGAGCGTCGCGACCAGCGCCGCGCTGCCGATCTGGCAAAAGCCGACGAGCCCCGACGCGCTCGCCGCATGGCCGTGCCGGCCTGCCACCGCACCGGATACGGCCAGCGACAGCGACGAACCGTTCGCGAGGCTGACGATGCACATCGGCACGACGGTCGCGGCGACGCCCGTGATCCCGAACGCGCGAGCGACGCCGAACGCGACGCCGCCGAGCACGAAGCACACGATGCCCGCCGCGACGATGCGGTCGTACGGCCAGCAGTCGAGCAGGCGCTTCGCCACGACGTTCGCGACGACGATGCCGGCCGTCAGCGGCAGGTAGAGCCAGCCGCGCCGCGCCTCGTCCACGCCCGCCGCCGCAAACAGAAACGGCGATTGCGTCAGGTAGACGAACCACGCGCAGTAGATCGCGCACACCACCAGCGTGTAGCGGCGGAACGCGGGATCGCGCAGCACGTTGCCGAACCCGGCGAACGGCGACGTGCGGGAGCGTGCATGCGCGGGCCGGGTTTCCGGCAGCAGCGCCAGCGTCGTCACGAGCGCGGCCACGCCGAATGCCGCGACGAACAGGAAGTCGGCACGCCAGCCGGCCCATACGGCAAGATGCCCGCCGAGCGCCGGTGCCAGCGCCGGCGACAGCGACACCAGCGGATAAATCACCGCGTAGACCTTCGCGGACACCCGCTTGTCGCACGTGTCCGCGATCACCGCGCGGCCGATCACGAGCCCCGACGCGGCGCCGGCCGCCTCCACCATTCGCCAGGCGACGAACGTCGCGAAACTGCCGGCCGACGCGCACCCGAGCGAGCCGCCGACGTAGATCAGGATGCCGGCCACCAGCACCGGCTTGCGGCCGTGGCGATCGGACAGCGGCCCATAGGCCAGCTGCGCGAACGCCAGCACGAGCAAGTACGCGGACACGGTCTGCGGCATCCGCCAGCCGGCGACGCCGAAATCGGCGGCCATGCCCGGCATCGCGGGCAGGTAGACGTCCGACGCGATGAGGCCGAATGCGCTCAGCATCGCGATGACGAGAATCAGGGAAAGACGCGGCACGACAAGGCTCCTCGCACGCCGGTGCGGCCGGCGCGCATGTGGTTGAACTCAGGCGCCGCATGGTAGAGCTCGACCGACCATGTGAAAATGCACGAAATCGCACGCCATACCTGCAAATCTGCATCACCACGACACGACATGAACTGGGACGACGTTCGCATCTTTCTCGCCGCGCATCGCGCCGGCACGCTACGCGGCGCGGCGGAGCAACTGGACATCGATCAGACGACGGTCGGGCGCCGCCTCGGCACGCTCGAACGCACGCTGGGCAGCCGGCTGTTCCTGCGCACCACCGGCGGGCTCGCGCTGACCGACAGCGGCCGGCAGGTGCTCGATACCGCGGAGAGCATGGAGCGGCTGGCCGTGTCGTTCGAACGGCGCAGCGAAGGCGCGGACGCGCGCGTGGCCGGCGAAGTGCGCGTGACCACGACCGATGCGCTCGCGGTCGACTTCGTGGTACCGGCGATCGAACGGTTGCAGCAACGCCATCCCGACGTGCGCGTGCTGCTGAGCACCACAACGCGCATCGTCGATCTCGCGCGCCGCGAGGCCGACATCGCGGTACGCACGTCGCGTCCCGACCAGCCCGACCTGATCGTGCGGCTGCTCGCGCGCTGGGACGTCGGGCTCTACGCGACGCGGCGCTATCTCGATCGCTTCGGCGAACCGCGGCCCGGCGGCCGCTTCGCGGGCCACGACATCGCGCGTTATCAGCCGGGCGTCATGCAACAGCAGCACGACACGCTGGCCGGCGAATCGGCCGCCGACGGACGTGTGGTGGCCGAACTCGATTCGAGCCTGATGCTGGCCACGTTCGTGCGCGCCGGTCTCGCGCTCGGGGAACTGCCCGCCTACCTCGCGCAGCGCGATCCGGAGCTGGTACGCATCTGGCCCGGACGGCACCGCGCGAAACCGTACGAGACGTGGCTCGTGCTCCATCAGGATCTTGCGCATACGGCGCGGGTGCGCGTCGTCGTCGACGCGCTCGTCGAGACGTTCGCGCACTGACGCGCACGCCGCGACACAGGCCTGCAGCGGCTCACGCGCGCGATCTACGAGCACGGCGGGATCGTGTCGGACCCGCGGTTGCAGCAAGCTGCCTCCTCACGTTGATTCGCGATCCTTTGTTTTTTCGATTCCTGTCGACCGGGACGCGTGCGCCACACGCTCAAAGCACCTCGAAACGCAACCCGGCATGACGCACGAGGCGCTCGACGAAGCGCTCGTCGAACATCGTCGCGGGCGTCCAGAAGCCGCCGCCGCGCCCCGTCTTCTCGCCGTCGCGGCTGCAATCCAGCGCGAGGCTAAGCGCGGCCTGGCCCAGCATCTTCCCGGTCGAGCCGTAGCCCGGATCGCGATCGCCGGTAACTTTCAAGCGCAGCGTCCGCCCGTCGTCGGCGCGCCCGAAGAAGCGCAGGTCGAAACGGCCAGCCAGTTGCGCGGCGACGCTCGGCCCCTCGCCGGGCTTCGGCAGCAGGAAGCGCTCCATCAGGCTGCGCACCGGCTTGACGAGAACGCCCGCCATGAACGCGCCGAGGCCGGCCACCATCGTGAGCGCGGCGAGGCGGCCCTTGAAACCCGTGCCCGTGATGACTGCTTCGTCATACGCGAACCGGCTGCCGTACGCGTTGTCCGCGAGCGCGTTCGAGCGATGCACGACGCGCTCGTTGATGGCCGCCATCACGAACGGCGCAATCCACGTGCCGCCGTCGCGATCGAATTCCGCCGACCGGACCGCGTGCTGCCGCACCGTAAAGCGATGATCCTTCGGGCACAGCGCATACGGATCGAGCAGTTCGCGGCGCAACGCTGGATCGGCCGCGGCTTCGCGCACGACGTTGATCACGCTCGCGACCGTTCCGCCCGACGCGCCGCCCTTCAGCGTCTTCACGCGCATCTTCACCTGCGTGGCCGGCCGGCCCCACTGCCGCCGCGCGTGCTGCTGCAGGAACAGGACGCCGAGGTCCGACGGCACCGAATCGAAACCGCAGCAATGCACGATGCGCGCGCCCGATTGCCTGGCCGCCGGTTCGTACCGTTCGATCATCCGCTTGATCCACTGCGTCTCGCCGGTGAGATCGCAGTAGTCCGTGCCGGTCTGCGCGCAGATCCGCACCAGCGGCTCGCCATACAGTGCGTACGGGCCGACGGTCGACACGACGACGCGCGTCCGCACGCACAGCGCGCGCAACCGCGCTTCGTCGGCTGCATCGGCCACGATGATCGGCAGCGCCTGCCATGCGGCGCCCAGCGCGCCCCTGACCTGCCGGAGCTTCGCCTCGGAGCGGCCGGCGATCGCCCAGCGCAGCGTTTCTCCGCTGCCCGACAGGTATTCGGACAGGTAGCGCGTCAGGATCTGCCCGACGAAGCTGGTGGCGCCGAATACGACGAGATCCAGATCATGAGTCGGTTGGGTCATCGATGTTTCCTCTGAAACGGGTTGGCTACGAGCAGCCGGATTCATCGAACGGGTTCATTGAACGTTCCCCAATGGCGTCGGCAGATTCAGCACCAGCTGGGCATCCCTGACCACGTCGAACCGCACGATGGTGGACACACCGAGCCCGTCGAGCAGCTGGCTCAGCGGCCCGCCGTGCCGCACCGGCTCGATGCCGCGCGGCAACACGCGCTGTGCGAACGATAGCGTATTGGTCTGCACCGAACTCTGGTGCCACACGCCGTCGACGAGATTGACCATGGTATTCGTGCCCATCCGCGACTGCGACAGCACGTCGATCGGCGCAGGCGACGGCGCGTTCAGCGTCAGGTCCGGCCGACCGTCCGGCCCGGCGATCCGCGCGCTCACGCGTGCGCCGATGTTCATGTCGATATCGGCGAGCCATTTGGGCAGCTGATAGCCGTGCACGCCGCGCACCCGTGCGATTTCCATGGTGACGGGCAGCGCAAGCACATGCGCGAAGAAGCTCCGGCGCCGCATCGCGTCTATTGCGCAACCGCCTCCGCTGCCTGCCGCGCGGCCGCGATGTGATCGGCCGCGACATAGCCGAACGTCATCGCCGGCCCGATCGTCGAGCCGGGGCCCGGGTAGGTCTTGCCCATCACGGCCGCCGACGTGTTGCCGAGTGCATAGAGGCCGTCGATCACCGAACCGTCGGAACGCAGCACGCGCGCATGCGCATCGGTACGCAAGCCGCCCTTCGTGCCGATCTCGCCCGGGTCGACCCGCAGCGCATAGAACGGCGCACGCTCGATCGGCCCGAGGCACGGATTCGGCTTCGACGACGAATCGCCGTAATAGCGATCGAACAGGTTGCCGCCCTTGCCGAATTCGGTATCGATGCCGGTGAGCGCGTAACCGTTCATCCGCTCGACCGTCTGCGCGAGCCCCTGCGCATCCACGCCGATCTTCGCGGCCAGCTCGGCCAGCGTGCCCGCGCGATAGATGACCGAGTCGAGCCAGCCGTGCGGGATCCTGCTGTCCGGCTGCACGCTGCCGGGCAGCAGCACACCGCACGGATAACGCTTGCGATATTCGGCATCGAAGATCAGCCATGCGGGCACGTTGGCCTGCGTGTTCGCATGGTCCGCATACATCGCGTGGATCACGTCCGGATACGGCGCCGATTCGTTGACGAAGCGCCGCCCGAGCCGGTTGACCATCACGCAGCGCGGCGCCGAGCGCTCGACGAACAGCCCGCGCTGCTTCTCCTCGCCCGGCACGCGCACCGTCGGCACGCCCCATACGAAGTCCATCAGCGCGACGTCGGCCCCGAGCGCGAGCCCCGCGCGGATGCCGTCGCCAGTGTTGATCGGCGGCGCCGCGCTCCACTCGGCGCGCGTCGGCTTCGGCAGATATTGGTCGCGCATCGCCTGGTTCGCCTCGAATCCGCCGCACGCGAGCACGACGCCATGCGTCGCACGGATGCCGAACGGCCGGCCGTCGCGCTCGACCACCACACCGTTCACGCGTGCGCCGTCGCTGTGCAGCGAGCGCATCGGCGTTGCGAGCCACAGCGCGATGCCGCGCTGCTCGAGCGCCGCGCGCAGGCTCGCGACGAGCGCATTGCCGAGCGTCAGGCGCCGGTCGCGCGACGTGCGGCGCCGCCATTTGAAATCGGTGGCATAGCGCAGCATCAGGCGCGCGGCGAGCCGCAGCCAGCCGCGCTCCTTCGCGAGGATCGTGTGCGCCTCGATCTGCGTCATCGCGATGCGCCCGCCGATCAGCGTCGCCGGCGAAGGCGCGCGCAACGTGTCGAAATGCGCGCCGAGACGCGCGGCGTCGAACGCCGCCGGCTCCATCGTCCGGTAGCCGGGCTTGCCGCCCTTGCGGTCCGGGTAGTAGTCGGGATAACGCGGCACCGCATTGAACCGCGTGTGCGCGTGCTTCGCGAGATACGCGACCATCTTCGGGCCGTTGTCGAGATACGCATCGATGCGCTGCGCGTCGAAATCCTCGCCGACCACGTCGCGCAAATACATGATTGCTTCGTCATACGAATCGCTGCCGCCGAGCGCGGCGATCTGGTCGTTGCACGGAATCCAGATGCCGCCGCCGGACACCGCCGTGGTTCCGCCGTAGACGGTGCTCTTCTCGACCACCAGTACCGACAGCCCCTGGTCGTGCGCGCGCAGCGCCGCCGTCATCGCGCCCGCGCCGGAACCGACCACCACCACGTCGTACGTGGCGTCGCCGAACGAATCGTGTCGATCGTCGTGCATGATCGCCTCCGCTCAGATCGTGCCAAGGCAGCTTGCCGCATCGGCCGGCACGTCGGCGAGCTGGCGCCAGGCGCCGTGCTCGCCGCGGTATTCGTGCACCTCGACGCTCGCGTGCCGCGCGGGCAGCTCGCCCACGTCCGTGTAGAACTGCTGGTACCACCGGCGCAGCCGATAGATCGGGCCGTCGCCTTCGCACAGCAGCGGATTGTCGACGCGCGTCTTGTGGTCCCAGATCGCGACGTCCTCGCGGAATGCCGACTGCGCGGCCAGCACGTAGCCGTCGACCATCGCGCGATTCTGTCCTTCCGTCAGCGCCGGATTCTTTTCGACCATCACGCCGAAGCGCAGCTCGAAGCTGTTCGTATCGATCGGCACGTGGCTGTTGAGCAGGATCGACCTGAGCGGCTGCCCCTGCGCTTCGCCCGTCATCAGCGTGACGTGGTATGCCGGGCCGAAGTAGGCCGAGTCGGCCGTCAACCCGCCGCTGCCGGCCAGCCGCGTGCTGCCGCCGCGCAGCTTCTGGTAGGCCACCGGGCCCGCGAACGTGTTGCAGAAGTAGTCGATCGGCGCGCCGTGCACGGGGCCGAAGTGCGCCATGTCGGACTGGTTGTCGATCAGCTCGCGGCAGTTCGTGTCGATCACCCACTTGACGATCGCCCAGTCGCTCCACGCATCGGAGAAGCACGCGTCGATACGCGGAATCTCGACCGCCGGATCGGGCCCATTGCCCTCCGGATCGTTCCACACGAACAGCAGGCGGTTCCGCTCCATCACCGGCCACGACTTGATGCGCGCCTTCGGCGGGATGCGCTGCGAATACGGAATCGCAGTGCAGGTGCCGTCGCCGGCCCACGACCAGCCGTGAAACGGACACACGAGTGCATTGCCGTCGACGTGGCCGCGCCCGAGGTCGGCGCCCATGTGCGGGCAGTAGCCGTCGAGGATTCGCAACTGCCCGTCCTCGCCCTGGAACACCGCCACGCGCGTGCCGAAGATCGACAGGCCGTGCGCACGGCCGTCGCGGTAGTCGTCGGCGAGCCCGAGGCAATGCCAGCCGCGCGCGTAGCGCGCGTCGATGGGTGCGGCATGAATCCGGTGAACGGGATGCCGGCTGGCCGGCGCGGATGATTCGGTCATGGATCGTCTCCTTCCAGTCGAAAGGCGCAGCCCTGCACCTGCGTGGCGGACCTTGCCGGGAATACGCCGGGCGGGTCGATGCGCCCGGCGCTATGTCACAAATCATTTATTTTGTGACGCATAATGGCACAAATTCCATTTTTGTGACAACGTGTGCGAAAATTCCGAACCGACGTATTCGGTCGGCACATCGGCACACGCCGCGCGACGCACGGCATCGAGGAAAGGTATGGATCGGCAACTGCGCTGGGGCGACGCCAGCAGGATGGACAGCGTCAACGACGGGCGAAGCGCGATCCTGCGCGCAACGCTCGACGCGATGATCGAGCATGGGATCGACCGTTTGTCGATCGACGACGTCGCACGCCGCGCGAACATTTCGCGGCGCACGCTGTACCGCTACTTCGGCACCAAGAAAGAGCTGATCCAGGGCGTGATCGGCATCCAGAACGCCGAGTTCTTCGACGAGATGCAGCGCGCGCTCACCGCCTTCGAGCACGACTTCGAGGCCTACTGCGAAGAGAGCGTGTGCTTCGCGGTGCGCTATCGCGATCGTCATCACGGCGGCTTTCACCACAACTATCTGGCCACGAGCCTGTCCACCGACGTGTTCGGCTACATCGTCGAGAACATCGCGCCGATGTGGCAGCGCGTGCTTGAAAAGCCGTACCGTGAATACGTCGCCGTGCACGGCGCGCGGGTGCCCGCGCTCGACGACATCATCGCGCTGATCAGCCGTATCGGGCTCGCGTACTGCCTGGTTCCGGCTGACGAGCAGGCGATGCGCGCGCAGATGCGCATCCTGTGGACGTTCCAGCGCGAGCCGGCCGGCAAGCCGGTCGCGGCCCGGATGAAGGCCGCGCGCTGAGCGGCGGCGCCCGCGCGATGTCGCGCAGCCCGGCCGATACCCTCTGATACCGGCCTCGAACATTTCAACTCACACCGGACTACCCCATGACGACCTGCGGAGTTTCCGTCTCCGGCCGAACGCTCGATCGCGCCGATCTGCTGCTTCTCGTCGAAGGCTCGCCTGCGCCGATTCGTCTCGAAGACTGCGATCTCGAAGGTGCGGACCTGTCGCGGCTCGATTTGCGCGGCGTGCGATTCGAGCGCTGCGCGCTCGCGGAAGCGTCGTTCGTCGGCGCGACGCTCGCGCAGACCGCCTGGATTCGCTGCCGCGCGCGCCAGACGAGCTTCGCGTCGGCCGACCTCGAGGACGCGCAGTTTCAGTCCTGCGATCTCAACAACACGAGCTGGCGCCGCAGCAAGCTCGGCTCGGCGCGCTTCGACGAATGCAGGCTCACCGGCGCCGACTTCGAGGAATGCAAGTCGCTCGGCATCGAATTCGCGAACACGTTGCTGGTCGGCGCGAGCCTGCGCCGCTTCTCGTTCCGGAAATCGCGGCTCGTGGCGCTCGACTTCTCGGATGCCGATCTCGCCGGCACGGACTTTCGCGACGCCGTGTTCGAAGGCGGCAGCCTGCGCAACGCGCATCTGAACGACGTCCGGTTCGACGGGGCCGACCTGCGCGACGTGGAGCTCGGCGGCACGCCGAAGCTGCTCGCGTCGGGCGTGCTGCGCGGCGCGATCATCTCGTATGACCAGGCCGCGATGCTGATCGAGAATCTGGGGATTCGGGTCGCCTGACGACCGCACGCGCATTGCTTCGCCCTGCGGCCGACATTCGCGACGCCGGCCGCGAACCGCGCATGTCGCGTGTGCTGCCGGCAATCTGTCGAATATTCTCATCACTCCAGCCGCACCCCGACCGGCACACGTCACGCACGACCCGGCGCTCACGCTCGACGACCGGATCCATCTGCGCTCGAATCACTAGGGAAAATCCGGAGACATCCTTACAGCGATTTACCTGATGATTCACAGGAACGCGATGTTTCGGCGATTTCGCTTTGCATCATGCTTTCGTTTTTCTTAATCGTCTCGATGCCGCCGCGCGGCAAATGCGACGATCGACACGTGAAACGGCGTGCGTCCGCGAGTCGCCAGGTGTTCAATACTTTCAACAACCCGGTCGAGAGCAATCGTGAGAATCCGTGGCCCGCTGGTGCGGTGGAGACGAGGCGATGCGCGCAACGTGCGCGTCGCGATCTCGTCCACTGGCGACAGTGACCGCCGGCAAAGTCCTCGCCTGCATCTGTCGATCTACACCATCCTGTCCCGCCGTTCCGTCCGCCGTCACAACGCCGTCGCCGCGCGCGCGTACGTCGCGATCCACACCGACGACGTGGCGTCGCTGCTGCCTTAGCTCGCCCCCCTCCGTTCCGTTCAATCTTCGGATCGTGTCGCGTGACTCGCGACCCGATCGGCTCGCGTTTCATGTCCGCACGAATCGCTTCGCAGGCCGAACGGACTCCTGATCATCATGCACCGCCGGCGCTCGTTTCGAGCGCTGGCCGGTTCCACACGTCCATCACCTGAACCGTGGCGCGACGACTCGCCAACCGCCGAGCGCCGCGTACATCGATACGGAAGACACGCCATGCACCTCCGCACCCTTCGCCGCACCATCGCAACCGCCGCCATGATGTCCGTCGCGGGCATCGCCGCCTTCGTCACCACGCACGCCCAGGCCGCCGGCGAGCTGAACATCTACAACTGGTCCGACTACATCGCGCCGGACACGATCCCGAATTTCCAGAAGCAGACCGGCCTGCACGTGCGCTACGACAATTACGACAGCGACGACACGCTGCAGGCGAAACTGCTGTCGGGCAACTCCGGCTACGACATCGTCGTGCCGACGTCGAACTACATGGCCAAGCAGATCCAGGCAAACGTCTACCAGCCGCTGGACAAGACGAAGCTGCCGAACCTGTCGAACCTCGACCCGCTGCTGATGAAGATGGTCGCCGACGCCGATCCGGGCAACCAGTACGGCGTGCCGTGGGCGTATGGCACCGACGGCATCGGCTACAACGTGCAGGCGGTGAAGAAGGCGCTCGGCGACAAGGCGCCGGTCGACAGCTGGGCGCTGGTGTTCGACCCGGCCAACATGGCGAAGCTGAAAAGCTGCGGCGTATCGTTCCTCGACCAGGCCGTCGACGTGTTCGCCGCGACGCTGCAGTACATGGGCAAGGATCCGAACAGCACGAATCCGGCCGATTACCGCGCCGCGTACGAGGTGCTCAAGAAGGTGCGCCCGTACATCACGCAGTTCAACTCGTCGGGTTACATCAACGATCTCGCGAACAACGACCTGTGCGTGTCGTTCGGCTATTCCGGCGACGTCGGCATCGCGCATCGCCGCGCGGCGGAAGCGAAGCGTCCGTACGAGATCCGCTTCGCGAATCCGCAGGAAGGCGGGCTGCTGTGGTTCGACATGATGGTGATCCCGAAGGATGCGCCGAACCGCGATGCCGCGCTGAAGTGGATCAACTACCTGCAGGACCCGAAGGTCAACGCGGGGATCACCAACGCGGTGTTCTACCCGACCGCGAACAAGTCCGCACGCCAGTTCGTGAAGCCCGCGATCGCGCGCGATCCGTCGGTCTATCCGGCCGACGAGGTGCTGAGCAAGATGACGCTGCTCAAGCCGATGCCGCCCGAGATTCGCCGGCTCCAGAACCGGTTGTGGGCGCAACTGAAGACGGGGCGCTGACCAGCGCGGGGCGGCCGGTCGGGCCGCCCCGACAGATCGTCGGCCGCTCGCCGGCACGCGCCGACGCGCTCCCGCGACGATCGTCCACATTTCGGGAAACGGCCGCGGTTGCGCGACGGCCTATCCGAACGGGCCGCGCTCGACCGGCTGCACGACCAGCCGCCGTCGGCACCCGCACCCGGCGACTGACGCACGGCTGCGGCCGCACTATCGCTGCGCGGGCTCCGCATGCGGCAACGCCGCCGTGAACGCTGCGTCGATGAAACGGATCACGTCGTCGAGCGACGACGTGCACGTCGCGCCCGCGGCGAGCTCACGAAACGCGCCGTCCGGCCCGAGGCAGATGAGCGGCTTGCGCCAGCGCTGCGCCAGCGCGATCTCCTCGGTGGTCCCGGGCCCGCCGGGCAGCGCGACGATCAGGTCGCTGCTCAGCACGTTCACGTAGTTCCGGTTGATGGTGTGCGGATCGGCACCCGGTTCGCGGCGCGGCAGCGGCGTGAGGATCGGGATCTCGACGAACGGATGCGGGTAGCCGTCGAGCGGCACGAAGCCCGCGTGCGGATCGGCCTGCGTCGGCAGGATGCCGATCGACCGGCCGGCCCGCCCCGGCACGCCGGCGAACGCGCGCGCGACCGCCAGCATCACGCCCTGGCCGCCACCCGTCAGCAGGTTGAAGCCGGCCTGCGCGAGCCATGCGCCGAGCGGCTCGGAAAACGCGAGCCACGGTTCCTTGCCCGAGCCCATCACGCCAATCGTCCGGTGATTGCGTTGCATCGTGTATTCCGTTGATGAATCGTTGAAGTGAACCGCGGCGCGGCAGCGGGCCGCGAAACCGGCCGCGCGCAGCGCATCGTCATGCATCGTCATTCGAGTTCGACGCCCTTGAGCTCGGGGATCAGGAACAGCGTCGCGACCATGTCGAGCACGTAGAGGCCGGCGAGCAGCGCGATCGCCGTCTGGAACGAGTAGTGCGCGGCCAGCGCGCCGACCGCCACCGGCCCGAAGCCGCCGACCGCACGGCCGATATTCCACAGCACGTTCTGCGCGGTCGCGCGCGCGGCGGTCGGATAGCCTTCGGACATCAGCGTGCCGTAGCCGCCGACCATCCCGTTGACGAACATCCCCATCAGCGCGCCGGCCCACAGCATCGTCGTCGGGTCCGACAGGCGCGCGTACGCGATGACCGTCACGACCGAGCCGAGCTGGTACAGCAGGAACGTCGGCTTGCGGCCGATGCGATCGGCGAGCTGCCCGAAGGTCCAGACACCGACCATCATTCCGACGACGGTCGCCGCGGTCCACAGCCCCGACTTCGTCAGCGAGAAGCCCATCTGTTTCGACAGGAAGGTCGGCAGCCAGATCATGATCCCGTAGTAGCCGAAGTTCTGGACCGAGCACAGGATCACGATGCCGAGACTCGTGCGCGCGGTGCGCGCGTCGGCGACGAGCATCCGGAACGCGTTGGCCCGCGGCTGTGTCGCGCGCTGCACGAAGACTTCCGGCTCGTGCAGCCGGTTGCGCAGCACCCACGCGAGCAGTGCGGGCAACACGCCGACCACGAACATCCCGCGCCAGCCGATATGGAGCAGCAACAGCGGCGTCAGCAGCGCGGCCAGCAGCACGCCGGCCTGCCAGCCGAGCGCGACGTAGCACGACACGCGCGCCCGCTTGCTCGCCGGCCACGCTTCGGCCGCGAGCGCCATGCCGATGCCGAATTCGCCGCCGAGGCCGATGCCCGCGATGGTGCGATACACGAGCAGGTCCCGGAAGCCCTGCGCGAACGCGCACAGGCCCGTGAAGACCGCGAACAGCATGATCGTCCAGGTCAGCACGCGCACGCGGCCGTAGCGGTCGCTCAGGGCACCGAACAGAATGCCGCCCGCGACGGCGCCGATCAGCGTCCACGTAACGAGCGCGCCGCCCTGCCCGGGCGTCAGCTGCAAAGCCGCGGTGATCGCCGGCAGCATGAAGCCGAGGATCAGCAGATCGAAGCCGTCCATCGCGTAGCCGATCGCCGAGCCGGCCAGCGCCTTCCACGCGTATGCCCCGACCTGCCCGCCGCGCGGCGCCGCCGGATCGTCGAGCGCCGATGATTTCATGTTTGCTGCCATGGTGTCCCGCCGGAAATGTCCGGGCGACATTCTAAAGCCTGTTCCCGCGCATGACGGGCCGGCGCACGGGCGCACGCAGAAAGCGCCGCGCTGCCCGCTTCCGGGAACGGAAGCGGGCAGCGGCGGTAATAAATTTGAAAGATGTTGAAGCCGGCGATCCCGCAGTCAGGCCGGGACACCGAAAGAACGGGATGAAGCGGGGAGTTGTGAGGCCGGCGCGGGTCGAACGGCACCGGCGCGGTGCCGGTGCGGTGCTGCCTCAGCCCTGATCGTCCCCGGGCCACCAGGTTTTGGCCTCGCGGTCAACGAGCAGCGTATCGAGATCCCGGCCTTCGAGCCATTTGGGTCGCGGGCCGCGGCCCGACCACGAGCGGCCGGTCGTCGGATCGTAATACTTGGCAGGCGCCTTGCGTTTTCGCTGGACGATGTAGCCGAGGGCGCTCAGCACTTCCTGCTGCGTGATGCCCAACAGCTGGACCTGCTCCCTGAATGCCGCGAGTGCGGCTTGCTTCTCCTTCTGCTTGGCTTCCGACAGCTTGATGTTCAGGTCCCGAAGTTGTGCTTCGAGTTCCTGCAGAGCCTGGGTCATGTATTCATCCTCTTTGGGCATGTTTTTATTCAAAAAACTTCCGATGGCAGAACCTATCACGAAGTTCCGCCTATCTGTGTTGCGATGTGTGAATCGTTTGCCTCGATCTGTAAGGCTTTCGAAGTGTGCCGAACACAATACCATCGTCGAAAACCGCATGACATCGGCACGCAACACTTGGCGCGCCGCGTTCGAACGCGCGGCGAGCCTTCGGCGGCGACCTCCTCGCCGCCTGGCGCCGCACCCTGGCACAGGCGCGGCATGGCGCGAATGATAGCAGTGCGCATCGGTCATGTTCGAGGACTTTTGCGGTCCGGCGCACACTCGCCGGCTTTGGCCCGCAAGCATCGACGCCGGCGCGGCGGTTCACGTGCCGAAGCGGCACCCGTCCCACGCGATCCGTGCGAACAGCGCATGCAGCTTCGCACCGCGCGCGGCGTTCAGCGCGCTTGCATGGGCGACCCGTCCGGCCAGATATCCGCGGAAGTCCGGATGCGCGGCGCGATTCCGCGACGCCGGTCCGTGGCGGATGCAGTTGGTCAGGATCAGGCGGCAGCCGCCGCGACGCTTGTCGTAGCACGCATACGCGTAGTGATGCAGCGGCGAGTCGCTGCCGCGCGCATCGACGCGCCAGCGGTCGGACAGTCGAGTTCGCGCTCATGCCGAGCCAGTTCGCGCGGTCGCCGCACGTCGGCCATTTCGGCACCTCGACGCCGGCGAGCCGCGGCGGCAACGGCCGCTGAACGGGCGGCCGGCGCACGACGCGCATCACGACCGGCCGATGATTGCCATATCACGCGATGCAGAACGTCCTGGATACTCCCGCGGATTCTTTTGTTCCAATCCCACACGGATAGCGCCGCTGCAATCACCCACCATTGCATCGACGCGCGGAGTTCTGCGCCTACCGCGCATCGCTCACCGGCGAATGCACTACAGTCTGAGCCAAACGCGGTGCGTCACATGCGGGCCGACACCCCAGCCCGCCGCAGTCCACCGGTTGAGCGCAACCGATAAGGAATCCGGCAGGTCACTCCCGCGCGCACTCCTTCGCATGCGCGCCCGCATTGAGAAATGCCGATCGGGGTTGGGATGGATGGGCAGCACGAAATTCGAGTGCGATTCGACCCGGCACTGCCGGCAGGACAAGTGTTCTGTACGTTTCATGGTCCCGACCCGTTCGTCAACCGGCCGACCTCGCCGGAGTGCGACCGGCTTGCGCATACACCGGAGTCCACGTTGACCGCGGTCGAGGTCGACACGCTGAGCGGCGAAGCCAGCAAGAATTGACGAGGAAATGCCCGCATCAGCGTCACGAGAAAACCACGACGGAAGTCGTCGAGCCGGCGATCGTCGATGGCCGTCATGCCGCTTACCCGGTTGACGTGCGTCAAGGCCGGGCGCACGGCCAAACCTAAACTGGACCCATGCCCTCTCACCGGATGTCGGCAGTCACTCATCACAGGAATCCACCATGCGCATCACCGTTCATCTCGACACGTTCGCGCATGCCGGCCCGTCGGCGTATGCGATCGTCTGGCTTGATTTCGACGAGCAAAAGTGGTCGTGTGAAGGCCACTACGCCATGGCAATGCCCTCATGGGGGACGCTTGCCCGGACCGGCGACGGCATCCAGCTTGCCGTGCCCGATGCCAGCCGTCCGCTCATCGTCCTTGACGGCTTCGCGTCCGGCAATGCCGAAGCACCAAGCGTCGGTGCATCCGGCATGGCACGCTGGTACCCGCATGCCCATCACGCGCCGGATGCCGGTCGCTGGCGCGTGCAGTGTCTCGATACCGAGCAGGCCGAACCCGAGCACCGGCTGTTTGCAGACGACGCACGCTGAGCGCGTCGCACACAGGGAGCCGGCATCCTGGCTCGGTAGAGAGCCTCGGCCGAGACCCACGCGCGAACCGCTAATCTTCCGTTTCCGGAATCGCATTGACGATCATCGAGAACAGCTTGCCGAGATCGGCTTCGAGCTTGACCCCGTCGAATGGGTCGCGATTGGCTCCGAAGGCGAGGTCAAGTTCCGCCCAGTCCTCGTTTGACAGCAGACGTCTCGCGGCCGGCAAGATCAGCGTCTCCTCGGTACACCGGTGATCCGAATAGAACTCGGCATATTCATCCACCAGCGCCACCAGGGCCGCTAATGCGGGCGCCCCTTTCAACTCGTACCGGGTCAGCGCGTGTTCCAGATTGGTCAACATCCCGTCACCTCGCGCGTGCTGAGTCTCCAGTTCGTCGAGGACGCCGTCGAATTCGGAAGCCGCATCCCGCAATGGTGCAAACAGGTAGCGCTCCTCTTTCGGATGATGTACCTGCTCGGGGTACTCTCGAATGTAATAGAGCATCGCCCGGAACACCATGAGACCCGGAACGGGCTTGCCAGCCGCAAGCAGATGGACATAGCGCCGCATGCCCTCGACGACGGCGGACAGCCGCTCGTGCTCACGGAGAATGACGGTGATCGCGGCCCGCGGCCCCAACGAGAACATACCAAACCTCACGGAAACAGGCGGAATGCACTGGCGATCACTTGATCGACTCGCTTGCTCGGCGAGCCAGTTAACCAGTGCTCATAATTCCCATCTTGGTCGGCTGCGGCTCGACATCAAAGTGTGCTGACGCCACGGCTTTGAGGGAGATCAAAGAGTGTGCCGGCCCGGCAACGCGCGAAGTGGGCATGCGTCGGCCGATTTGAACAGGCGCCCTGCCGACTGAATCGCTCGTGCTTGTCATCGATCCGGCACCTGGTTTTCGAGGTCCGGGTGTGCTCTGCCGCCAGCGCGATCGTGTCAAGAATGGGCGACAGCGATGGACCGGCGAAACACCCGCGGCGAGCGTCGAAATACACTCGTAGTTGACTTCAATCAAGATATCCATCTCCGGCGCTCTCACACTGTATTCAGTATCGCTACGCAAGCATGAGCCCGCCAGGGAAGACATCGATACCAAAGCAAGCGACCGATACCTGCTGTTTTGCTGTACCGCAGTTCGACTGGAAGCAAAGAAAGATGAACAAGATGTTTTTCTTGCCAATGTCACTGCTACCGATCGTCATCGCGATCGGCAGCGTCCCGTCGCACGCACGCGCCGAGGACGGGGAGCAACTGGCTCGGCAGGTCTGTGCCACTTGCCACGGGGCACAGGGACACAGCGAATCACCCATGTTCCCGCGCTTAAGCGCTCAGACACCGGAATATCTCACCGTGCAGCTCAAGGGCTTCCGCGAGCACACGCGGGGCGAGACGCATGCGCGCGCGTATATGTGGGGTATTGCGTCGCGGCTCGACGATGCGACGATTGCATCGCTTGCCGCCTATTACTCGCATCAGGAACCGGTGCATGGCAAGGCAGGCAACGCCGCGCTGATGGCAAGGGGGAAGGATATTTTCGAGCATGGCGTACCGGACCGAGGGACCCCGGCATGCGCGTCGTGCCATGGCCCGCAGGGCCAGGGTGCCGGCGCGTTCCCGCGGCTTGCCGGACAACACGTGAACTATTTGCTTCGGCAGATCGAGTTCTTCAAGAACGGGACACGTGCCAATTCCCCCGTCATGACGGCCGTTGCTCACACGCTGGATCCTGACGACGCCAATGCGGTCGCCACATGGCTCGAATCGCAGTAGGGTCGTAGGCGCGAAATCCTCCGCACGTCGCCGGCACTGCTGAATCGATCCACGATTGCGTCCGCAACCCACACTTGCGGATGCAACCACGATGACAGCTGACACGATCGACCCCGATTCAGCCGGGCTCGTCCCGAGCCACGGCGCATGGAACGTGTCGATCTCGATATGGATGACGTAACGTTCCGCTTCGTCCGGCAACGCGGCCAGAAAGCAGTCGGCCGGGCCGGGAACAGGCACGCACGAGGTCGCGCGCGCGATCGCATCCGATACGAAGACACGCCACGATCGGCTCTCTCTTGCTCTCGTGATGTTTCGAATACGTCAGGGCATCGGCGAACCGGACGCGCCGCCCCACGGCCCGGACGCTTCCCGGCACGCGGCAATGTTGCGCAGTGTTGCGCCCGCCGATGAACGGACGATGACGGTTGTCGCGCGTGACGGCATCGCGGCGTGCGTCGACTTACGGCAGCGGCGGCGCGTCGCGCAACACAGCTTGCAGCCCGGCCGCGAACGGCGTCGCATGCGCGATGCCGAGTGCACGCACGCTCGCGGCATCCAGATGACAGTCGTACGGACGCGGCGTCGCATCGGCCGGCGTGTCGATCCGCGCGAGCGCGGCGTCGATGCCGAGCGCGGCCGCGATCCGTTGCGCGATGTCGTACTTCGTCATCGGTTCCTCGCCCGACCAATGACGGATGCCCGTGACCGGCGAGCCCGCGAGCTGGCGCAGCGTCAGGTCGCGGATCACGTCCGCCACGTCCGGCGTGTAGGTCGGATGGCGGATCGCCCACGCGTCCATGCCGACCGCATCCGCGCCCGCTCGCGCGGACGCGACAATCGCCGGCACGAGGCTCGTGACGGCCGACTCGCGCCAGTCGACGATCGGGCCGTAGAGCAACGGCAGGCGCAGCACGCAGGCAAGCGGCGACGCGGCGAGCAGCGCGGCCTCGCCTTCCAGCTTGGTGCGGCCGTAGATGTTCAGCGGGTTCGGCGCGGCATCTTCGCGATACGGCGCGGCCTTGCCGTCGAACACGTAGTCGGTGGAGATGCCGAGCGTCCATGCGCCGTAGCGCGCGGCGAGCGCGCCGATGCGGGCCGGCGCGTCGACGTTGATCGCGCGCGCGGCCGCGGGGTCGCGTTCGCAGACGTCCGGGCGGCGCTCGGCGGCACAGATGATCACGGCCGCCGGGCGGCGCGTGTCGAACAGACGCTCGAGCGCCGGCTGATCGAGCACGTCGAGTCGGACGATGTGTTCCGGCGGCAATGCGAGGCGCCGTGCGCCCGCGGTGTCCGGGTTGCGGATGGTTGCGACGAGCGTCAGCGACGCTTCGCGGGACAACGATGCGGCAACCGCACGGCCGAGCAGGCCGGACGCGCCGATGAGCAGGATGGTCGGGTGCGACACGGTAGCCAACGATGAAAGCGGATGAGGGGCCCCAATCTATACGAGAACCGGCAACCGATGTCGATTTCGCTCGCACGTCGACGATGGGCAGATGATGAAACACGGGCCCGGTGCGCTTCCACGCACCGGGCCCGTCGTGCAGCACGAATGCTCGCGCCCGCTTACTTCCGGTCGAACGAATACCGCCCCGGCCCGCTCACCGCGAGCAACAGCAGCCCGCCGATGATGCTGATGTTCTTGTAGAAGTTGATCATCGCGAGGTACTGATCCATGCCCTGCAGCGCCCAGTAGCGATGCCCGATCAACGCGGTCGCGAGCGTATAGACCGCGAACACCAGCGCGAGCGGACGCGTATAGAAGCCGACCGCGATCAGCGCGCCGCCGACCAGCTCGACCGCCACCGCGATCACCGCCGACAGCTCCGGCGACGGCGCACCCGTCGACGCCATGTACGCGACCGTGCCCGAGAAGCCGTTCAGCTTCTGCCAGCCGAACAGCACGAACAGGATCATCATCAGCACGCGAGCCGCCAGCAGCAGCTCGTCCTTCTTCGACTCCAGCGAAACGTAACGCATAGCAATCACCTTGATTTGACGGTTTGACGCATTCGGTGCCGACGTCCGCCGCAACGGCGAACTCACGGATCGACAACGAACCCGCCTCGCACGATCGAACTGCGGGCCGGCCGGCCCGCTGCCGAAGAATCCGTCCGGTGGCGCCGTCGTGGCGCGTTGCGGAGCGGTTCTGGCGAAGCACGGGTGCAGTCTACTGTCTCACCGGAAATCATCAATCCGTCATAACAAGATTGGCTGTCTCGATTTGGTGGACAATTGTCACGTAACAAACGCGTCATAGGCGGCCGGCGGGGCATCGCACACGAAAGGGCTATCGCGGCTTTCCCTTCCATACAAAGGCAGCTGGCGATCGCCGGTGGGCCGGCCAGCGCAGCTTCGAGACCCACTCGGCCCGCGAATACGCCGACCCGCACGCGCCGGACATGCCGATGCCATCGGCCACGGCATGACCTCAGGTGACGATGGTCTGGCGGATCGAGACGCCCTGGGCCGCATTGGATACAGCCTCCCATTGCTCCCACTCGGCCAGTCGCGCCGCATAGGCCGCGCGCACGACGGGCATGCCCTCGGTACCCAGGAACAGACGCAACGGCGGCTTGTCCGTATCGACGACCTGCAGCACGGCCTGCACCGTGGCCTGCGGTTCGCCGAATTCCATGGCCGCCCCCCGCGTGAACGCTCGCTGACGCAGCGCCGCGTAGGCCTCCAGCCCCTCGGAGATCTTCAGGGACGCGGGACTCGCGAAGTCGGTCGCGTAGGCACCGGGCTCGATCAGCGTCACTTTGATGCCGAAATTGGCGACTTCCTGCGCCAGGCTGTCGTGCAGGGCTTCCAGCGCCCACTTGGAGGCGTGGTAGAAGCCGGAAATGGGACCGGCCACGATGCCCGCTACGCTGGAGACGCCCAGGATGTGCCCGCTGCCCTGGCTGCGCAGGACAGGCAGCGCCGCCTGGATGACGCGCAGCGCACCGAAGAAGTTCGTCTCGAACTCGGCTTTCACGTCGTCGACCTTGGCTTCTTCGATGGCGGCGACCAACGCGTAGCCGGCGTTGTTCAGCACCACGTCGAGCCGCCCGAAATGCTGGTGCGCCTGCGTGACTGCGGCCGCAACCTGCTGCGCATCGGTCACGTCCAGGGCCAAGGGAAGTACCCGGTCGCCATAGCGCTGCGCAAGCACGTCCAGTGAGCCGGCGTTGCGGGCCGTTGCAGCCACCCTGTCGCCGCGCGCCAGCGCGGCTTCTGCCCAGATGCGCCCGAATCCGCGTGCGGCGCCCGTGATGAACCAGACTTTCGATCTCATATCGAATACCTCCATGTTGAGAAAAAAGCCGTAAGGCCTGTCAGCGCATCTGACTGAGGATGATGCGGTCGAACATGCGGTCGCCTAGCCAGACGCGCATGCGGATCAGCATCTTGGCGAACTTGCCGGCCGCATAGCGCGTGCGCGGCTTGCGGCTGGAGACGGCCTTGGAGACCACGTCCGCGATCACGCGCGGATCGCTGCCGGTGCCGTGTCCGTATGTGTTCTTGATCGACTTGGCCACCAGCTGCACCAGGCGGCCATACGGGCCGCTGGCCGAACGCTTGACGATGCTGTCGGTGGCGGCATCACCGAAGCCTGTCTCGATCACGCCGGGCTCGACGATCACGACCTTGATGCCGAACTCGGCCACTTCCAGGCGCAGGCAGTCCGACCAGCCTTCCAGTGCGTGTTTGGTCGCGTGGTACCAGGCCCCCAGGATGCTGTACATCTTGCCGCCCATCGAGGTGATGTTGACGATGTATCCCGAGCGCCTGGCCCGCATGGCAGGCAGCAGGAGTTGCGTGAGCCGCGCGGCGCCGAACAGATTGACCTCGAACTGGTAGCGCGCCTCGTCGATGCCGATTTCCTCGACCGGCCCATACAGGCCGAAGCCCGCGTTGTTGACCAGCACGTCCACCCCGCCCGTCCGGGACAGGATGAACTTGACGCCGTCGACGATCTCGTCGTCCCTGGAGAGGTCCATGCGCAGGGGCTCGGCGCCGAGTCGCGCCAGGTCGTCCATCTTGTCGACACTGCGCGCAGCGACATAGACCAGATAGCCGTCCTTGATCAGACGCTGGGCAATGGCCTTGCCCATGCCTGACGATGCGCCGGTGACCAAGGCCGTTTTTCTCTTTCCTGTGGTGGACATGTCGCACCTCGTTTGTTGAGTTGCCGTTAGCTTTTCAGGAAAAGCAGGTCTCTTGCCTCGCGTCATGCGCCAAACGGCTTGCGATCCGCGCCGCCGCACCTGTCTCGATGTTCATCGGCCCGCCTGCTGCACACGGCTGCGCAGTGCCTTGAGCGTCCCGTAGGGCGTGTCCACCACTGTCCGGTTGGCCAGCCAGTCGGGAATGGCGCCGCCGGGGGATGCATGCATCTGATAGGTGACTTTCACCCCCTCCGCGTCGGGCACCAGCTTCCACAGACCTTTGGCCTGCGGAATCCGCGCCTTGCCCTCGCGCAACGGCAGGTAGTCGGGAACCGCCTCCACGCGCACGGTGACCGCGCCGTCGCCGGCCTTCGTGTAGGTGAAGTGGTAGATGCCGTCGCGGTTGGAGACCGGCCAGGGCGCCTTGTTGTCCAGGTAATGGAACTGCTCGGTGTCGGTGGCCTTGAGCAGTTCGGAAGCGGCCACGTCGGGCATCCACTGACGGTAGGCATCGGCGTCACGCAGCACCTTGACGACATCGTCGGGGGTAGCCCGGATCTGCACCTCGCCGCGGAATTCGCGCAGCGGCGATCCGTCGACGTTGCGCACGTAGACCTTGATGCCATCGGCCTGCCTGGCGAGCGACCAGCCGTCCTGTGCGAAGGTTGTCTGGCTGGCCAGCAGCCCGATCAGCAGGGCGGTGGCAAGAAGATTGCGTCGGGCGATCATCGCGAAACCTCATGGAGTGAAGATGCCTTCACGATAGAGGGCCGGGTTTCGCAGCGAACTCGCGACGCGCGCCAGAGGGACGGCGATCGGCGCCAGCCCGAACGTGGCTCAGGGCAATTTCGTTCGCGCCGGTGCAACCTGGGCTGCAAGGCCGTGGCGTTGCAAGACCGACCGGATGGCAGGCAACTGCGCGACGGCAGCGTCGTAGCCCAGGCGCCGTGCCGTTTCCCGGCCCTCGGCATCGTCCACGCCCGCGGGCGCGATCGGCGGCGCGATCAACACGTCGGCCGACGCGGCCTCCGGACCCGAGAGCAAGCAGCTTTGTGCCTGCGACACACGCAACCACATCGACACCGCAGAACTGGAAGGGTATTGCGGTCCGTGGCAATAGATGTCCACTGCGATCACGACGTCGGCGCCGAGCGCGCGCGCTGCCCGCACCGGCACCAGTGCGGCGACGCCGCCATCGACCAGCAGGTGGCCGTCGGCCTGCACCGGCAGGAACACGCCGGGAATCGCGGCCGACGCACGCAGCGCCTGGCCGGCATCACCTTGCGTGATCACGTAGGGCCGCGACTGGTCGAGGTCCGTGGCGACGGCGGCGAAACGCACCGGGAAGCGCTCGATGGCTTGCCCGCCAACCAGGCTGTCGGCCCAGCTCGCCAGCGCCTCGCCCTTGACGAAGCCGGGACCGCTAAGGGCAACATCGACCAGCGCGCGCATCCGCATGCTGTTGGCCTGCTGCCAGAGTTGGCCGGGCGACCGGCCCGACGCATAGGCCGCGCCGATGATGGCGCCGACGGAGGTGCCCACGACCAGATCCGGGCGGATGCCGGCGTCTCCCAGCGCCGGCAACACGCCGACGTGCCCAAAGCCGCGCAGACCACCGCCGCCCAGGACAAGGGCCAACCGGGGTCTGGCGGAAAGCGGTGCGACAGGCGGCACGGTCGCTGGCGCCTGCAAGACGCCGTCGACCAGCCAGAGGCCCTCGAAGCCGGGCCGCGCCAGCTTCGGCGCGCCTGCGCATGCGCTCAGCAGGCTGACCGCCAGCATCAAAGGCAGGCCTGCGCGCAGCCAACGCGTTCCCATCTCAATTCTGCGCGGCGCCCAGCCGGGCCAGCTCGGCAGAGGATAGAACCACCACGCCCCGGGACGTGGGGACGGTTCGTATCAGCGCCTGGGCAACGGCCTCGGCGTGCACGGGCTTGTAGGCGCCGGGCAGGATCGACGCGAGCAGTCTGGCGACGGGGATCGCGATGATCTCGCCGTACCGCGTGGCCTGGCCCAGGCCGTCCCGGTAGTCCAGCAGCAGCGAAGGTCGTGCGATGACCAGCGCCGTGAAGGGCATCGCCTTGAGCGCATCTTCCAGTTCGCCCTTGACGCGGGTGTAGAACATGGACGACCGGGCGTTCGCCGCCGCGGCGCTGACCAGCCCCACGCGCCGCGCGCCCGCCGCCAATGCGGCCTGGGCCACGGCGAGGTTGGCGTCGAAGTCCACCGCTCGGAAGGCCGTCTCGCTGCCCGCCACCTTGATCGTGGTGCCCATGGACAGGTACACCTCGTCGACCTGCGCAAGCGTGGGCAAGCGGCCGAAATCCACCTGGTGGACCTGGAGCCTGGGGTTGCGCACAGCCAGGGGTCGGCGGCTCAGGGCATGGACCTCCGAGACAGTCCGGTCGGCCAGCAGGGCCTTCAGCATCAGGCCGCCCACGAGTCCGCTGGCACCTGCCAGCAGCACTTTGCGTTGTTTCTCTTGCAGGGTCATGGGTGTCGTTCTCAGTTCAGGCGCATGGCATTGCGTGCGGTATCCGGCGTCTGCCCGGTCCATTCCAGGAAGGCGCGGTAAAAGGAGTTGGGATCTTCGAAACCAAGCAGGAAGGCGATTTCGCCAGCAGACATCGTCGTGCTCCCGAGGTAGTGGCGGGCAAGACTTTCCCGCGTGGTGTTCACCAGCGCGCGGAAATTCGCCCCTTCGTCTTCGAGGCGACGCTGTAGCGTGCGCTTGCTCAGCCCCAGGCGCTCGGCGGCTTTCTCGATCGTGGCCGTGTTGCTGGGCAGCAGTTCCAGCAGCACCGCACTCACACGCTCGGCCATGGTGGCTGTTGCGTCCAGTTCGCTGAGCCGACGGCGCAGTTCGGGCTCGAACACGCGCCACATGCCTTCGTTCTCGGTCAGGAAGGGGCGCAGGGCATCGGTGGCGCCAAAGGTAATGGCCGGACGCTCGCCGCGTTGAACAGGCACGCCGAAGAAGCGCTGGTAGCGCGGCGCACAGCTAGCGGGCGGAAGTTGTGGCAGGACCACCCGCAATGCCTGCATGGGCTCGCGCGTGGCCAGGCGAGCCAGCCGCAGGAAGAACGCGACCTCGGCCACCTGCAGCGAATAGGGCAGCTCGGTCTGCACCGACAACCAGCGCGGCGACACCGTCAGCGATCCAGCCCCATCCACGTCAACCTCGAGCCTCATGGGCGCCACAAGTTGCTTGTATTTGGCCAGGCGCTGCACCGCCTGCATCAGGTTGGCACTGCACAGCGCGGCGAACAGCGGCGGATCGAATACCTCGGCCGACACCATCTCGACCAGGCGCAACGGAAACATGGGGTCGTTCGCTTCCAGCTCCAGCGCGCGCCAGAAGCGGAAGTACTCGTCCGTGTCGAGCCCGCGATCTGCGCGGTGAAACAGGTCTTCAGGCAGACGCGCCCTGCGCAGCACGTGGTCGGGCTGCACGCCGAAGTCCTTCAGCAGCGTGCGCCATGCGATATCCAGAGAGAAAGTGAGGTTGCGTGCCATGGGTATGCACCAAAAGTCGATGATGGCCGGACGTGATCCGGTGTGCGGTAACAGCTTAGCTGTTGAACCACGATCGGATACATGCGATGCGCGCCAAATCGATCGCAGGATGTGCCAATCGATGGGGCGGCAGTTGCACAAGAGATAGCGAGCGGGCGCACGCAAAGCAGGGACACGGCCCCGGTATCTTCACGGCATATCCTCGAGACCTATCGGGAATGCCGGTCCGGCGACTTTCGCCGTTCGAACGGCGACCAGGCCGCGCGACGCCGTGTTTCGGTCGCGTTTCGGTCGCGTTTCGGCCTCCAGCGATCAACACGACTTGTGTTGAAAACATCGGGACGCCGTTCGTCAGCGAAGCCTGTTGACGAGGCGTGCGAAGAATCCGAACGATTCATTACGGTATGCTTACTGTCAACCGTAGCGTCGCGGCGACCGTTCATACTCGGCAAGGCCGGCTTTCTCCCGGCAGCCCGTTCATCGTGCGACGGTCCCTGTTCGAATCCATGCCGGTTCTTTTTCGGCAAGACCGCGCAACCATTATCGGAGCCATATGGTATTTCGTCCGTCCTTGCGAACAGCAGCCACGCTTCCCGTTCTTTGCGTGGTGATGCTCGGCGCGTGCGCCGCCGTGGCGCAGCACCCTGCCGACGCGACGGTTTCATCTCAGTCGCACACCGGCACGCAGCCGAAGACTGTGACCGGCGCCCGAATGGCCGGCGCGCCTTTTGTGCACCCCGGCCTGCTGCATACGGAGAGCGATTTCACGCGCATGCGCGAGAACGTCGCCGCGCGGCGACAGCCGTGGTTCGACGGCTGGCAACGCCTGGTTGCCAATCGGCATGCTTCGCTCGACTGGAAGCCGAATCCGCAGCCGGCCATCTATCGCGGCCGAAACCCCGACCACCCGGAAAATTACGCGACGCTCTTCAATGATGCCGCCGCGGCCTACGCGCTTGCACTTCGGTGGAAGATCACCGGCGACGACGCCTACGCACAACACGCGATAGGAGTCTTGAACGCATGGTCGCGCACGCTGACGACGATCGGCGGCAGTTCCGACAAGTTCCTGGCTTCCGGTATTTACGGCTACCAGTTGGCGAACGCGGGCGAAATCCTGCGCACGTCTCCCCTGTGGCGCGCCGACGATTTCCGGCGCTTCCAGTCGATGATGCTCGGCGTGTTCTATCCGATGAACCACGACTTCCTGGTTCGGCACAACGGCGCAAGGATCGACCACTACTGGGCCAACTGGGATCTCGCCAACATGGCATCCATGCTGTCGATCGGGATCCTGACCGATCGCCACGACATCTACGCCGAAGCGGTCGACTATTTCAGGCATGGCGCCGGCAACGGCTCAATCGAACACGTGGTGTGGAAGTTGTATCCGGACGGGCTGGCTCAGGTGCAGGAGAGCGGGCGCGACCAGGGGCATACCATGCTCGATATTGCGCTGCTCGGGGCGTTCTGCCAGATGGCCTGGAGCCAGGGAGACGATCTTTACGGATATGACGACAACCGGTTCCTGCGCGGAGCGGAATACGCCGCTCGATACAACCTCGGGAAGGACGTGCCTTACACTCAATACACGAACAGCGACGTCACGCAGCCCGTCATCTCGCCGAATTCGCGCGGTAACGAGCGCCCTGTATGGGCACTCGTCTATAACCACTACGTCGTGCTGAAAGGGCTCTCCGCGCCGGACGTCGAGGCTTTTGCCCGCAAGGTCGCGCCGGAAGGCGGCGGTAGCGACTATGGTCCCAACAGCGGCGGCTTCGATCAACTGGGATATGGCACGTTGACGTATACGCTTGAATGACGGCCAACTGTTGGCGATCAGCGAATCGTGAACCCACGGTTCGCCTTTGAATTTTCCCCACCCCGAGACAGCGAGGTAGATCTCTTCCGGTGCGGACATCTTGCCGGATGCCGCTCGCATCACGGCCGAGCTTGAAGACAGTCGCCAGGATGGCCGGCCGTCGATTGCGAAGAGCGTTGGCCCAAGACCAGGGCCTCGTCATGCCCGGCGCAGCGGCTCGCCGGATCACATCAAATCGATCGGCAGCGTCTTGTCGAGATTGTCGTGCCAGGCGCGAATGGTCTTCGGCACGGTCTTTTTCCACGCCGGCGCGTTCGAGTAGTAGCGCATGCGCACCTTGTCATGGGCATCGAACACGAGCAGCCCGATCCACAACTCTGTGCCCCGGCGCATCACGATCGCGGCGTTCGTCGTCGCGATGCCGCGCACCCAGTACGACTTCACGTCGGCGTTCATGCCATCGAGATCCTGCTCGTCCGCGCTGGTGTTGATCGTATCGACGAGCGTCTGATAGTCGGCGCCGAGCAGCGTGCGCGCGATCGCGTTCTGGTGCGCGTCGGTCAGCACCTTCAGCGTCACGAGGTCAGCCGCCTCGCTCGCCTGCGCCTTCGACGCCGTCACGTACTCGCCGGAATACACGACGCCCGCACCGGCGCCGCAATCGGCATCGCCGCCCTGCTGCGCGACCTGCACGCGGCCGCCCTTGCGGCTGAAATCGAGCCGGCATCGATCCTGGCGAAACGTGCCGCGGTCGCCGTGCAGGTCGATATCGCCGCCGAGTCCGCCGGTATTCGCGCCGTTGTTGCCGCTCAGTTCGAAGTGCAGACGCGGTGCCGTGCCGGTGAACGTCAGCACGCCGCCGAACGACGGGTTGTCGCTGTCGCGATACCACGTCTGTTGCCAGCGGTCGGCCGCAAGCGGTGCGCCGTTCAGGCTCGCGAGCCGCTCGTGATAGCGATCGCCGAGGCACGATGCATCGTTGCCGCAGCGATCGCGCTGCTTGAGCCATTTCAACTGCGTCACTTTCAGCGCGGCGGTATCGCCGCCTTTCGCGAGCGTCTTCAGCCACGCCGCCGCCAGCTGGCCGTCGAGCGACGACAGCCCGGCGTCCGCGCAGATCGTCTTCTCGGTCGGCGAAGCGGCTTTCGCGCAGTCGAAGCCGGCCGCATGCGCGGCCATCGGCGCGATCGTCAGTATTGCCAACATCATGGCGGCTTGCGAGCTCACGCTCCGCGCATGCCGGCCGCGAAGCGCGGCTTGCCCTCGCTCGCCGGCGCGAGCATTCGATCGGTTCTGGGTTGTCATGGCCTGGATCGTCGCTGGTTCGCGGGCCTGTAGAAACGCCATGCCCGCAACGTTCGAGGTAAAAATGCCCGGCGCGGCATGCGGCACTCGCCCCGCCCGCCGAAGCGTAACCGGAACCGGGCGCGCCTTCCACACCGATCATGCGCACGATGCCTCGGCCTTGCCTGTCCGCGCCGTGATGGCGACGCGTGAACGCCGGCAGCGCGAGCAGGCGTCAGCCGTCAGCCGTCGAATGGCACCAGTTCGTAACTCGTGCTCCGGCCGCCGGACGACGAGCGATGCAGCACACCGCGCGCGACGAGCTGCTCGATATCGCGCAGCGCCGTGTCTTGCGAGCACTTCGCGAGGGCGGCCCACTTGCTGGTCGTCAGCTTCCCTTCGAAACCATCGAGCAGGCGATTCATCACCTTGACCTGACGTGCGTTCATCGCGAGGCCCGCACATCGCTGCCAGAAGCGCGCCTTGATCAGGACCTCATCGAGCGTCGTGTGCGCGTGATCGACGGCCCGGCCCAGTGCGTCCAGAAACCACGCAAGCCATGCCGTGACGTCCAGCGAACCGCGCTGCGTGCGCTCCAGCACGTCGTAATACGCATTGCGCTCGCGCTGGATTTGCGCCGACAGGCTATAGAAGCGCTGCGGACTCCGATCAGCGCGCGCCAGAACCAGGTCCCCAAGCGCGCGCGCGATGCGGCCGTTGCCGTCGTCGAACGGGTGGAGCGTGACGAACCACAGGTGGGCCAGGCCGGCCCGGATCAGCAAGGGCTCGACCGGCGTCGTATTGAACCACCCCAGGAAGCGCTCGATCTCGTTCGGCAGGCGCGCGGCAGGCGGTGCTTCGAAATGCACGCGTTGCCGGCCGATCGGCCCGGACACCACCTGCATCGGCCCGCTCGCATCCGTACGCCACGCGCCGACGGTGATCCGCGACATCCCGGAATAGCCGGTCGGAAAAAGCGCCGCATGCCACCCGCGCAGCCGGGCTTCGGTCACCGCCTCCGCCGAACGGGCCGTCGCGTCCAGCACCATGTCGACCACGCCCTCGACATGGCGATCAACCGGCGCCAGCGCCCCAATATCGACGCCGAGCCGGCGCGCAATCGAGGATCGGACCGATGCGACGTTCAGGTTGTCGCCCTCGATGGCGCTGGTCTTGACGACATCCTCCGTCAATACGGCCAGGCTGGCCTCATCGCGCAGTGCGAGGCCGACATCCGCCAGTCGCCCGGCCAGCAAACCTTGCGCACGGCAGACGTCGGCCAGTGACGTCGCGAGTGCCGGGAGGTCGAAGCGCCAGGCGGGCCAGTCGGACGACTGCCAGATGAAGGTGTAATCTCCGCTCATGATGCGGAGATTATCCCACCGATTCACCGCATGACCCAACAATCTCCGCAAATTCTGCGGAGATTACGCTTCGATTCACCGCACGCCCGCTCCTCTACCGCCGGTCCGCGCCGCCGTTCGCCGCCGGCACCGCCTTCCCCAGCCGCTCGGCCAGAAACCCGATGAACGTCCGCAGCGTGACGAACCCTTCCCGGTGCTGCGGAAACACCGCGTTCAGCGTGATCGGCGGCGGCGCGTACGCGTCGAGCACCGGCACGAGCGCGCCGCTGTCGAGCGCCGCGCCGACGATGAAATGCGGCAGCAGCGCGATGCCGAGCCCCGCGATCGCCGCGTCGCGCACGACTTCGCCGTTGTTCGCGACGAGCGGCCCCTGCACGTCGAAGGTGCGCGCCGCGCCGTCGACCCGGAATTCCCAGCCGACGCGCCGCTCGCGCCCGTACATCAGGCACGTATGGCCGGCGAGGTCGGCCGGCGTCGCGGGCACGCCCTGCCGCTTCAGGTAAGCGGGGCTCGCGCACGCGATCATCTGCCACGCGCCGAGCGCTCGCGCGATCAGCGTCGAATCCTCGAGCGTGCCGATCCGCAGCACGAGGTCGAAGCCCTCGCCGATCAGGTCGACGCGCCGGTCGGTCAGGTCGACGTTCAGCCGCACGGCCGGATGCGCGGACAGGAATTCCGCGATCAGCGGCGACACGTGCGTGATCCCGAACGACAGCGGCGCGCTGATCTTCAGCGAGCCGTGCAGCTCGGTGCTGCGCACCGACATCGCCTGCTCGGCATCGGCGACCTCGGCGAGGATCCGCTGCGCGCGCGCATAGAACTCCTGCCCCGATTCCGTGACCGCGAGATTGCGCGTGTTGCGATGCAGCAGACGCACGCCGAGCGACGCCTCGAGCGCCATCGTGCGCCGGCTCACGAACTGCTTGGACAGCATCAGCTGGTCGGCCGCCGCCGTGAAGCTGCCCGCATCGACGGTCGCGACGAAGATCCTCAGGTCGTTGAGTTCCATATTGTCCACTCCATAGCGACAGTCATTATCTCCACGGCCATTTATTTGTCAAATAGATTGACCTAAGATTCATCTCAACGAACGGCCGGGCCCACTTTCGAGGTCCGGCGACATCCAGGAAAAAATCATGATCGAGACTCGTGCAGCAAACCAACGTGGCCGTGCCGAGCATGGCTGGCTCAGCTCCCGTCACACGTTTTCTTTCGCGAACTACTACGATCCGAAGCAAGTCGGCTTCTCCGACCTGCTGGTGATCAACGACGACCGCGTCGCGCCGGGCCGCGGCTTCGGCACGCACCCGCACCGCGACATGGAAATCCTGTCGTACGTGCTCGACGGTGCGCTGGAGCACAAGGATTCGATGGGCACCGGGTCGGTGATCGTGCCGGGCGACGTCCAGTTGATGAGCGCGGGTACCGGCGTGCGTCACAGCGAGTTCAACCACTCGCACGAGACGCCCGTCCACTTCCTGCAGATCTGGGTCGGACCGTCCGAGAAGGGTGCCGAGCCGCGCTATCAGCAGACGAACATCGCGGAAGCCGACAAGCGCGGCAAGCTCACGCCGATCGTGTCGCCCGACGGCAACGGCGGTTCGCTGAAGATCCGCCAGGACACGCGGATCTACGCAGGCCTGTTCGACGGCGACGAGCGCGCCACGCTTGAACTGGCACCGGGCCGCTTCGCCTACGTGCATGTCGCACGCGGCAGCGTGACGGTCAACGGCGTGACGCTCGGCGAAGGCGACGGCGCGCGCATCCGCGACGAACAGGCGCTGACGCTCGCCGACGGCAAGGATGCCGAAGTGCTGGTATTCGACCTGCGTCCGGTCGAAGTGACGGCCGAGTGGGCATGACACCCGCTTGGAACCTCGGGCCCCGCTGAAAGCGGGGCCTTCATAATCGGAGATTCGCAACATGGCCAAGGTACTCGTTCTTTACTACTCGTCCTACGGGCACGTCGAAACGATGGCGCAGCACGTCGCCGAAGGCGCGCAATCGGTGCCCGGCGTCGAGGTCACGCTCAAGCGCGTGCCGGAAACCATTCCCGCCGACCAGGCGAAGGCGATCGGCGTCAAGGTCGACCAGGCCGCGCCCGTCGCCACCGTGGACGAACTCGCAGGCTACGACGCGATCATCTTCGGCACGCCGACCCGCTTCGGCAACATGGCCGGCCAGATGCGCACGTTCCTCGACCAGACCGGCGGCCTGTGGATGAAGGGCTCGCTCGTCGGCAAGATCGGCAGCGTGTTCGCGTCGACCGGCACGCAGCACGGCGGCCAGGAAACCACCATCACGTCGTTCCACACGACGCTGCTGCACCACGTGATGGTGATCGTCGGCGTGCCCTATGCGTGCAGCGGGCTCGTCAACATGAACGAGATCACGGGCGGCACGCCGTACGGCGCGACCACGCTCGCGGGCGCGGACGGCAGCCGTCAGCCGAGCACGAACGAACTCGACATCGCGCGCTACCAGGGCAAGCACGTCGCGGAACTCGCCGCGAAGCTCGCGTCGTAACGCGAACGAATGCCGCGCGTGCCGGGAAGCCCCGGGGCCGCGGCGCGTGGCGCTTGCGCGGCACACACACGAGCGAACGGCGCCGGTCGAACCCGGCGCCGTTTCTCATTGAGCCAACGTCGGCCCTTGCCGGCCGTTTGCGGCCGTTTGCGGCCGTTACTGGCCCGATGCAGGCGCGGCCGGCGCCGGCGCCGCCTTCGTCGCGGGCGCCTTCTCCACAGCGTTCTGCGGATAGTTGCTCTGGTCGTTGGTGAGCCGGTAGCCGGTGCCCGTGCCGATCGCCTTCAGGTCCTTCGCGTGGCGCGCGCGCGCTGCCTTGCGGGCAGCTTTCTTTTGCGCCTTGTCGAGTTGCTTCTGCGTCGGTACAGATGCCGGATTCTCAATGGGCGCGGACGCCGGATCCTGCGCATATGCCGCCGGCGCGGCGGTCAACAGCAGACCGAACAACGCCGTTACTGCCACTGCCACCGAAACCACGCGAGACTTCGTCATGACCGGTTCTCCTTGTCGATTGTTGGATGTGGGTCGAACGCCGGCCCGCACGCGACGGACGTCGGCGTGCCGCCACGGCGCCGATGCAACGTTAGCCGATCGCTGCACAAATGTCCGTGCCGGTTCCTGAATTCTCCCGATAACGGCAACGATACATCCGCGGCAGGCGCCCGGCGGGCCGGCACGGGATGCGCGACCATCAGGGAAACCGATAGCATCGCGCGCCGCCGCTGCCCTGCGCCGCTCAGATCCAGCGCGACAGCACCGGCAGCAGGATCGGCACGACGAATGCGGTCAGCACGCCGTTCAGCCCCATCCCGAGGCCCGCGAACGCGCCGGCCTCCTCGCTGACCTGGAACGCGCGG
The DNA here is from genome assembly GCF_905339865.1 of Burkholderia sp. BCC1993. Lineage (NCBI taxonomy): Bacteria > Pseudomonadati > Pseudomonadota > Betaproteobacteria > Burkholderiales > Burkholderiaceae > Burkholderia > Burkholderia sp. BCC1993. Next base: position 254,775 of record NZ_CAJPGZ010000010.1, read on the forward strand.
GCGGTGCCGATCCCGTGCGACGCGACGCCGAGCGCGAAGCCGCGCACGGCCGGCTCCTCGATGCGCAGCGCGTTCAGGATCGCGCGGGCGCACACGGCGCCGAAGATGCCGGTCGAGATCACCAGCACGGCGGTCAGCGACGGAATCCCGCCGATTTCCTGCGCGACGGCCATCGCGATCGGCGTGGTCGCGGATTTCGGCGCGAGCGACGCGATCGTCTGGTGCGACGCGCCGAACAGCGCGGCGATGCCGACCGCCGACACGATCGCGGTCAGCGAGCCCGCCAGCAGCCCGACGAGCAGCGGCACCGCGGCGCGCCGCAGCTTCGACCACTGGCGGTACAGCGGCAGCGCCAGCGCGACGGTCGCCGGGCCGAGCAGGAAGTGGACGAACTGCGCGCCCTCGAAATACGTCGGATACGGCGTGTGCGTGATCGTCAGCAGCACGACGATCAGCGCGACCGCGATCAGCACCGGGTTCGCGAGCGGGTTGAAGCGCGCCCGCGCATAGACGGCCTGCGCAATCAGGTAGGCAATCAGCGTGATCGTCAGGCCGAGCAGCGGGGTCGCGGCGAGGTAGACCCAGATCGCGCCGAGTTTCGGGAAGGCCGTCATTGCGTGCCCTCCGCCGCGCCGTCCGCGCGCCGCTGGCGCCGCAGCAACGCGCGCGTGACGAGTGCCGTCACGGCGATCGCGAGCGACGTGCTCACCGCCAGCGCGACGACGACCGCCAGCGCATCGCCGCGCACGCGGTCGGCCGACACCATGATGCCGACGCCGGCCGGCACGAACAGCAGCGACAGATGGCGCAGCAGCTCGAGCGCGGTCGGCTCGATCGCGTCGGCCACCTGCGGGCGCAGCATCACGAAACCGAACAGCAGCAGCATGCCGATCACGGGCCCCGGCACCGGCAGGCCGAACAGATAGGACACCCCTTCCCCGAGACACTGGAAGGTCAGCAAGACCGCGAACGCCTGCAGCATGAACCGCTTCTCCCGAACGTGGCCGCGTGACCGTGCAGCCGATGGGCCGGCGGCATGCGACGCCGGCGTGGACGATACGCGGGATCGTACCAACAATGGGCGCGGCGGGCACCGCGGGTCATCACGCGATCGGGATTGGAATCGGGCCGCTTCGATCGGGCCGCCAGTGTCGCGTTTCGACGCCCCTGTCGCCCCGATCCCCATGCGAAAGCGGCGGACCCGAGCCCGCCGCTTCGCCGTTCGCATTCGAACCCGTTCGAATGCCGCCCGCAGCCCTACTTCAGGCGCGTCGCGATTTCGTTGGCCATCGCCTTCATCGCCGCCTTGGTCGGCGCATCCTCGGCCAGCGCGTTCAGCAAACCGAAGTCGTGAATCGTGCCGTCATAGCGCGTGGTCGTCGCATCGACGCCGGCTGCGTCGAGCTTGCGGCCGTATGCTTCGCCTTCGTCGCGCAGCACGTCGAACTGCGCGACCTGGATCAGCGCGGGCGGCAATCCCTTCAACTGCGTGGTGCTCGCACGCAGCGGCGACGCGTAGATCTCGTTGCGCTGCGCTTCGTTCTTCGTATAAGCGTCCCAGAACCACTTCATCATCGGCCGGGTCAGGAAGTGCCCCTGCTGATACGCGTTGTACGAACCGGTATTGAAGTCGTGGTCCGTCACGGGCCACAACAGGCCCTGGAAGCGGATCGCCGGGCCGCCCTTGTCCTTCGCCATCAGCGCCACGACAGCTGCCATGTTCCCGCCGACGCTGTTGCCGACCACCGCGAGGCGGCTGCCGTCGACCCCGATTTCCGCGCCGTGCGCGGCGACCCACTTCGTCGCCGCATACGCCTGGTTGATCGCGACCGGGTAATGCGCTTCCGGCGACGGCGTGTAGTTCACGAACACCGCGACGGCGCCCGATTGCACCACCAGATCGCGCACCAGGCGCTCATGCGTCGGGAAGTCGCCGAGAATCCAGCCGCCCCCATGGAAAAACATGAACACCGGCGGCGTGCCCGCCACCCCCTGCGGGCGCACGATCGTGATCGGCACCGACAGGCCGTCCTGCTCGATCGTGCGGTTCGATACGTCGATGCCGGACAGGTCGACCTTAGCGCCGCGCTGGGCATCGACCAGCACCTGACGCGCCTTCGCGGGGCTCAGCGTTTCGAGGCCCGGCCCCTTCTGGCCGTTCAGCACGGCGAGCAACCCGCTGGTCGCCGTATCGGGACGGACGCCGTCGCTGCCGGCGGCAAAGGCGGCGGGCGCGGTGAACAACGCGGCCGCAACGGCAGCGGCGATCAGCAGCGGCTTGACGATCTTCATGATGAGACTCCTTGGCTCAACCGGTGAATGCAATGAATGACGACGGATTACTTCGTAGTGCGTGCGATCAGACGAGCGTCAGCGTGACGTCGATGTTGCCGCGCGTCGCGTTCGAGTACGGGCAGACGATGTGCGCGCGATCGACCAGCGTTTGCGCGGTTTCACGGTCGAGGCCCGGCAGCGAGATCTTCAGTTCGACTTCGATGCCGAAGCCGTTCGGGATCGCGCCGATGCCGACGCTGCCTTCGATCGCGGCGTCCGCGGGGATCGCGATCTTGTCGCGGGCCGCGACGAACTTCATCGCACCGATGAAGCACGCGCTGTAGCCGGCCGCGAAAAGTTGTTCGGGGTTCGCGCCGGCGCCGCCCGCACCGCCGAGTTCGCGCGGCGTGGTCAGCTTCAGGTCGAGACCGCTTTCGGGCACCGTGGCACGGCCGTCACGGCCGCCGGTGGCTTTTGCATGAGCGCGGTACAGCACTTTTTCGATCGACATGACAGACTCCTTTTCAATGATGAGTAAGTGAAACAGCCTTCCAACCCGGGATCGCGTGCCGACGGCCTGGCCGACGGCATCACGTTTGTTTATCTACTCATAGGTAGACACATATCCCCAAAAAATGCGGATGATCGAATCCATCCGCCCAATGATCTATCTACTACAAGATAGATAGCAAGCCCCAACAAAAGGCGGCGAACCGCCTGACTGCCTGCCCCGTCCGTCAGGACCGGGTTTTCCAGACGGCCTCGACATCCTCGAGACGCGCCCGCGTATGAAACAGCCGGCTGGCCAGCACGCTGCCCTGGAACGCCGCGTACAACGTGCGCGCCGCCGTTTCCGGCTTGCCGCTGAACTGCAGCGTGCGCTCCTTCGCGCCCTGCGCCAGCAACTCGGCGAGCCAGTTTTCGTTGGCCTTGAAGAAGGCCTGAACCGCCTGCCGCACGCGCTCCGGCAACGATTCGATGTCCGCCGCGAGCATGCCGCACAGACAGATCTGATTGCCGTCGCCGAGCGTTCTGCCGAACAGCTTCGTGTAGAGGCTGAGCTTGACGTCGGCCGGCAACGCCGGATCGATCGCGCGCATCGCCGCAAGCACTTCGTCGCTGTACGCCGCCACCGCTTCCAGCACGAGATCGTCTTTCGACGGGAAGTAGTAGTGGATGCTCGACGTCTTCACGCCTACCAGATCGGACAGGTCGCGATAGCTGAAGCCGTTGTAGCCGCGCAGCATCATCAGCGTGATCGCGTGGTCGAGAATCTGTTCGCGGACGGTCGTCTTCGTTTCCATGGATCGAACTTTATCTATTCGTAGATAGATAGTCAAGACTTTTTTGTGGGGCGCGATGATAGGCCCGGCGGGTCCCGGGTGTCGGCACGCGTGTCGCCATGCCGCCGCGACTGCTTACAACCGCCCTGCAGCGCGAGTGAATCGATGCGACAACTTGGGACGAGCAATCCGGGCAGAGGCGGAGCGCGGCCTGCTCGCGACGATTCAGACAACCGTCAGTGATGCCGCGCTGATGCGCGCCGGTCGAGTATTCGAAGCCGGACGGCAAGCTGACGTTCGACCGGCTGTCGTCGGTGTTCGTCTCGAACGCGAACCACGAGGAAATCGCGATCAACGCGCGCAACAGCGTGCGGGTCACGCCGGAGCGCGGCGGCGGGCTGCGGCGGGCGGAACTACCCGGACAGGCGACGACGAGTGGGCAACGAACGTTTCGAATGACCCGTCCATGCTCGGGTCGCGGCGCACCACTCACCAGACACCACCCGCTCGTTCCATTTTCTTCGTCAACCTAACGAAGTGCGCCCCGCCTCGCCTGCGCGATTTCCGCACATGCGCGCCCGATCGCGTGCCGGCATCTCCCCTCCGTCGCCGTGCGACGCCGGCTCTCTCTCGGAAGGAGTACCTCTTCATGAGGGTTGTTTGCGCGTTATTGGCCAACGATCGTTGATCGCATCGTACCCAACCCGACTTGACTTGACGGAGATCCCAATGAGTTCCCTCCCTGACAGCGCACCGGCGGATTTCCCCGCCGCGCATGGCGAGACGGCCGGACTTCAGCGCAAGATAAGCTGGACCGGCGCCTTCTGGGTCGCGAGCGGCGTGCCCGCGCTCGTGCTCTTCTCGATCGGCTCCATCGCGGCCACCGTCGGCAAGCCGTCGTGGATCGTATGGATGATCTCGATCCTGTTCGGCTTCGTCCAGGCGTTTTCTTACGCGGAGATTGCAGGACTCTTTCCGCACAAGTCGGGCGGCGCATCGGTGTACGGTGCGATCGCGTGGGTGCGCTACAGCAAGCTGCTCGCGCCGCTGTCCGTGTGGTGCAACTGGTTCGCGTGGTCGCCGGTGCTGGCGATCGGTTCGGGCATGGGCGCGGGCTATGTGCTGAACATGCTGTTCCCGGCCACGGCCGCGATCAACACCTGGCAAATCACGCTGCTCGATCTCGGCTGGCTCGCGAGCGGCCTGTCGCTGCGCATCAACGCGACCTTCGTGATCGGCGCGATCATCCTGCTCACGACCTTCGCGGTCCAGCATCGCGGCATCCTGCAGGCCGCAAAACTCCAGATGATTCTCGCGATCGCCGCGCTGCTGCCGCTGCTGCTCGTCGGCGTCTATCCGATCCTGAGCGGCGACCTGCCCAAGTCGCACCTGCTGCCGCTCTACCCGCTCGCGAAGGATGCGGCCGGCCGCGTCATCGACGGCACATGGAATCTGGCGAGCCTGCAACTGATGGCGGGCGGCCTGTTCATCGCCGCGTGGTCGACCTACGGCTTCGAGACCGCGGTCTGCTACACGCGCGAATTTCGCGATCCGCGCCGCGACACGGTCAAGGCCATCGTCTATTCCGGCCTGCTGTGCATCGTGTTCTTCACGATGGTCCCGCTCGCGTTCCAGGGCGCGCTGGGCCTCGGCCAGCTCGTCACGCCCGAAGTGAAGGATGCGGCCGGCAACGTCACGCAGGCGGCCGTCTACGACGGCGTGCTGTCGCCGGGCATCTTCAGCGGCATGGGCGTCGCCGAAGCCATGGCGCAGATCGTCCACGTCGGCAACCGGGGCGAGTACATCCTGAAACCGATGCTGGTATTCGCGCTGGTGCTCGCGATCATGACGTCGATGGCCGGATCGTCGCGCACGCTGTACCAGGCATCCGTCGACGGCTGGCTGCCGAAGTACCTGTCGCACGTGAACGAGAACGGCGCGCCGACCCGCGCGATGTGGACCGATCTCGGCTTCAACCTGTTTCTGCTGCTGATGTCCGACTACACCGTCGTGCTCGCGATGTCGAACGTCGGGTACATCATCTTCAACTTCCTCAACCTGAACGCGGCCTGGATCCACCGCCTCGACCGCGCGAACTGGCCGCGCCCGTTCAGGGCGCCGCGCTGGCTGCTCGCGCTCGGCACGCTGCTGTCGTTCGTCAACCTCGCGCTGATGGGGTTCGGCGCCGACGTGTGGGGCAAAGGCACGCTGGTCTCGGGCCTCATGTTCGCCGCGCTGATCCTGCCGGTGTTCGTCTGGCGGCATTACGTGACCGACAAGGGCCGCTTCCCGGACCAGATGCGGGAGGACATGGCATTATCCGGCAGCATGCAGCCGCGCAAGGCCGGCTATCTGCCGTACCTGACGCTGCTGCTCGGCGTAGCGGTCGTCGCTGCGACGCACTGGTTCGCGCCATAAGCGCGCCGTCGCGGTTACGTGCGAATCGAAACGACGCCCGGTTCACGACCGGGCGCCGCGCTTTCGCGCCGGCAATCCGGCGCGGGCGCGGCCTGCCGCGCGAATGCGTCGGCCGCTCAGGCGCCCGACCGATCGCCAGGCCGCACTTCGAAGATCGCGCCCTCGACGCCCAGTACCTCGCCGCTTGCCGAATAAATCCCGACGCCGTTCTCCCACACCGGCTTGATGCGTCCGTCGGCGCACCTGATCCGATACCGCAGATCGAAGACGCCGCGCACCGCCAGCGCCTGCTGAACGCCCGTCCACACGTAATCGGCATCCTCGGGCACGATCAGTTGTCCGAATGCATGCGCATGCCCGTCGAGAAACCACTGCCGCGGATAGCCGGTCAAGCCCTCGCATCCGGCGCTCACGTACTCCATCGTCCACAGCCGGTTGTTGCGGCCGCGGTAGACGAGGCCCGGAATGCTGTCGAGCAGCCCCGCGACGCTTCTCAGGTGCGCCTGCGTCGAGGTCTCGCGACGGCGGTCGAGCGTCACGTCGGACAGCGCAACGGACGATCCGCCGGCATTTCTCTTCAACGACACCTCGAACCAGCGCAGTTCGCCGTCCGGACGCACGCAGCGCAGACGCTCGCGGACACCGCCGCGCGAGATCGCCCGCGCACGCTGCAGCATGCCGCTCCAGATGTGCCGGTCCTCCGGATGCACGTAATCGACGAAGCGCCGGCCGGCCGCGGGCCGTTCCATCGCGTCGGTCCACGCGACGTTGAAGCCGGCGATCCGTCCCGCGCCGTCCAGCTTCAGCAGCGCGAGCGGGCAATCGTCCACGTCGAACGCGCCGCTCGATGGCTGCGTCGGCTGAACAGGCTGAGTCACGAGCGCGCCGTCCTTCATCACGCCACCCGTTCCCGCGTCGATGCGCCGATCGCGCGCCGGTGCACCGATGCCGCCAGCTCGAGCCGCGTTCGCGCGTCCAGTTTCCGCAGCAGGTTCTTCACGTAGACCTTCACCGTGCCCTCGCTGATCCCGAGCACGCGCGCGATCTGCTTGTTGCTCATGCCGTCGGCGATCAGCGTCAGCGTCTGGGTTTCGCGCGCGGTCAGGTCGGCCGGCCGCGCGTCGGCATGCGCGCCGGCGACGCCGTCTTCGTCGGCGAGTTCGTCGTCGAGCACCACGAGCCCCCGCATGCAACTACGCACGTAGGCGAGCAGCGCTTGCGGCTCCGACTCCTTCAGCACGTAGCCGTCGGCGCCGAGCCGCACCGCCGCGCGCAGCTCGTCGCGCTCCATCGACGCCGTCAGCAGCACCTTCACGCAATCGACTTCCTTGCGCCTGAGCCCGTCGAGCACCTGCAGCCCGCCGAGCCCCGGCATGTGCAGATCGATCAGCACCAGCTCCGGGCGCAGCATGCCCGCGAGCGAAATCCCCTGCGCGCCGTTCGACGATTCGCCGACCACGCGAAATTCTCCGGTCGCACCAAAAAATTCGGCCACGCCGCGGCGAAACAGCGGGTGGTCGTCGATCAACAGCAGCGTCGTCGGTTCCATCAGGATGTCTCTCCGAATGTCGCGCCGTCCGGCACGACAAGTATCACGCGCGTCCCGCGGCAGGCGCCGCCGTCGATCGCGATGCGTCCGCCGATCGCCGCCGCGCGTTCGCGCAAGATGTCGAGGCCGTAGTGGTTCAGGTCGGCCGATCCCTCGCTGAGCCCGATTCCGTCGTCGACGACGGCTACCTGCAAACCGTCACCGTCGGTGCGCAGCGTGATCCACGCATGCCCGGCCTGCGCATGACGCACGACGTTCGACAGCGCTTCACGGACGATCTGCAGGATATGCAGCGCGATGCGCGGATCGATCCGCAGGTCGGGCACGCGATTGTCGAGCTCGAACACCACATCGCAGCGGCGCGAGAACTCCGCGACCGACTCGGCCAGCGCCTGCTGCAGCGAGCGCCCGTCGAGCGTCAGCCGCGCGCTGGTGATGAGCTCGCGCACCTGGCGCTGCAGGCGTGTCGTCATCGTGCGCAGTTCGGCCAACAGCGGGTTGCCGGTCGTGTCCTGTTGCTGCAGGCGAGCGACCAGGAACGACATGAAGCCCAGTTGCTGCGCGACCGAGTCGTGCAACTCGCGTGTCAGCGCCTCCGACGGGTTCGTCGCGTCGCGCCCGTGCGCGTCGGCGGGCGCGCGACGCATCAGCGCCGCGCGGATCGTGCCCGCGACGATGTCGAGGTCCGTCAGCAGCGTCGGCGCTGCCGGCAGCGCGAGGTCCAGCACCAGCATCGCGTCGCCGAGCGCGCGCACCGCGCGCCCGTGACCCTGCCCGACGCAGTCCGGACACAGTTCGCATGCGCCGTCGCTTGCCGCGTGCCGCAGCTTGCAGCGATGCCCCTGCGTGCATCGCACCAGCGTGTCCGGCGCGGATTCGTAGCCCGCGCCGCCATCGAGCGCGAGCACGATCCGCGCGTCCGGCAATTCGCGCGCGAGCCCCGTGAAGAACGCATGAAACGCCGCGTGGCGCGGCGCGCCATTGACGTATCCGGCCAGAAACGCGAGCAGCGCGTCACGCAAGCGCGTCGGCAACGACGCGCCGCCGGCGGGCGGCATGCATCGGTCGGTCAGGCTGTCGTCAGGAGTCACGGTCGTTCGGCACGGACAAACCAGGATCGAACCACGACGCAAGTTCCATGCCTTTCGGCGCCGTTCCGGCGCGCTACCTCTTAGGGCATACCTCCTCTTCAGGATTGAACGGCAATTACTGGCAAGAAACTATGTTGAACAACAGGAACGCAAACGTGACGTCACGACCGTCGCCGAGCGTACGCCCATTCATGATGCAAACGCCCCATTTTGGGAGCCGATCGATGCACTCAATTGAACCGTTCGCAGCCGGCAGCCGCAGCCGGCAACCGCAACCGGCGCACACGCCGTTCGTGCCGCCGAGTTTGCCGCACTATGCGCCGTTGCAGCCCTGCGCCGAGGCCCGCTCGCATCTCGTGGTCGCGCAAGGCGACGCGCTCCACGCGCTGCCGACGTTCGTCAACACGCTCGCCGGGCTGCCGGGCAGCGCGCTGCTCGTCACGCTCGGCAAGCTGCAGGCAACCGGCCTGCCGACCGTGTTTCACGCGTCGCTCGACACGCTCGAAGACGACGTGCGGCGCAGGCTGGATGAAAGCACGGTCGGCGTGCGTCTTTATGTGTGCGGCGACGAGACGTTCGTCTGGCACATTCGGCGTATCGCGCAGGCGGCCGGCCTGCTGCCGGAGGAGGTGGCCGCGGCCGTGTCCGGCACGCGGCGCACCGTGTACTGCGTGCATTGCGGGACCGCGCATGCGCACGACGGGCGCGAGGGGCACGACGGGCATGACGAGCCCGATGAGGTCACCTGCCCGTCATGCGACGTCCGCCTGAGTGTCCGCCAGCATTTCTCCGCGCGGCTCGGCGCCTATCTCGGCGTCTGCGCGGATGCCGACCGGCCCTGCGCGGGAGACCGCGCATGAGCCTGCTCGACGTTCGCGTGGCCGAAGCCCGCATGCTCACGCCCGTCGTGCGCGAACTGGCGCTGACGGCGCTCGACGGCCCCCTTCCGGCCTTCTCGTCCGGCAGCCACGTGCAAGTCGTGCTGAACGACGGCGGCCGCACCTATCGCAACGCCTATTCGCTGGCGGGCGATCCGGCCGAACGGAACCTCTACCGGATCGCCGTGCGCCGTCACGCGTCGTCACGCGGCGGTTCCGCGTTCGTGCACGACCGTCTGGAACCCGGCGCGCGCCTGCGCATCACCGCACCGGCGAACCTGTTCGCGTTGAACGCCACCGCGCGCCATCACGTTCTCGTCGCGGGCGGCATCGGCATCACGCCGTTCATCGCGCATCTCGCGGAACTCGAGCGCCGGCAAGCGAGCCACGAGTTGCACTATGCGTACCGCGCGGGCCTGACGGATGCCTATCGCGCATCGCTCGATGCGCGGCTCGGCGCGCGTTTTCACGGCTATGACGGCGTGCACGCACGCTTCGACGCGATCGCGATGCTGCAAAAGCAGCCGCTCGGCACGCACGTCTACGTGTGCGGCCCCGCAAACCTGCTGGACGCGGTGCGCGCCGCGGCCGCCGCGCTCGGCTGGCCGGCCGGCCGCGTGCACTGGGAAGCATTCGTGGCGCCGGCGCCGGGCCAGCCGTTCGCGGTCGACCTGCGCCGCAGCGGCCGCCGCATCGCGGTCGGCGCCGAGCAAAGCCTGCTCGAGGCGCTCGAATCGGCCGGCATCGACGTGCCGAATCTGTGCCGCGGCGGCGCATGCGGCCAGTGCGCGACGCGCTATCTCGACGGTGCAGTCGAGCATCGCGATGCGTTCCTGGACGCCGACGCGCGCGCCACCCATCTGATGCCCTGCGTATCGCGCGCGTGCGGCGCCGCATTGACCCTCGACCTGTGAGATCCGAGCCATGAGCGTATTCATCAAGCCCGCGCAAACCTATCGCGACGACTTCTCGTTCCGCAACAGCCCGGCGGCGATCGCGCGCTTCCCGTTTCCGTTCCCCGAGGACCGGTACATGTATTCGGTCAACCTCGAGCCCGCGACGCCGCGCGATCCCGGCTCGGTCTACGCGCACCACTTCGACATCGACGAGCACTACCGTTCCGAGATCGCCGAACGCGCACGCGTGCTCGACGCCGACCCGCGCCGCGCGATCGTGATGCCGCACATGGAGACCGCGTGCTGGGACACGCTGGAGATGATCATGACGCATCTCGCGCACGACTATCCGGCGTGGTTCGCGCTCGAGCGCGACGGCGATCGCTGGCACTGGCGGAACCACGCGCTCGACCTCGACCAGGCCTTCGTGTTCGGCGACGCGCGCACGCTGCCGTACGGCCCGCTCGAATACGTCATGCGGCAGACGCAAGGCGACATCGCGCTGCTCGACCAGCGCGACGGCGACCTGTACATGGACGCCGGCGTCGTCACCGGCCCGGCCGACTGGTCGCTCGCGTTCGATGCGGGAATGAGCTTCAAACAATGGCACGCACCGGTGCCGCTCGCGCACCAGGCGGGCGTATTCGACCGCGCGCTGAAATACCTGCTCGGCGTGCAGGCAGACCACCCCGTGCGCCGCCTGAACTGGACGCTGACCATTCATCCGCGCCTCGACACGTCGCCCGAGACCTATCACCAGTGGGGCGCGGACCGCGGGCGCGTGACGCCCGACAACGTCGGCGAGGCCGTGCACCTGCGCGTCGAGCTGCAATTGATGGCGCGGTTGCCGCGCAGCAATGCGCTGATGTTCGGCATCCGCACCTACCTGTGCAGCATGGCCGACCTCGTCGGCAACCCGGTGTGGGCGCGCCGGCTGCACCGCGTGCTGCGCGACCTGCCCGACCCGATCGCCGAATACAAGGGCATGACCCGCTACCGGCACACGCTCGTCGAGTGGCTCAGCCGGTTCGACGTCGACGCCTGACCCGGCGTTTTCCGTAATCGACCTTCACTTTCGTTTGGAGCATTCAAGATGGCGAACTCCTGGCGCATCTCCGCCCTCGCGGACCGGCATCGCGCACTCGGCTCGAATCTCGAGGACTGGAACGGCATGGGCACCGCATGGACCTATGCGACCGATCTCGCCGATCACCACGAGGCCATTCGCACCCGCGCCGGCCTGATGGACGTATCGGGGCTGAAGAAGGTGCACTACGTCGGTCCGCACGCCGAAAGCCTGCTGAACTGGGCGACGACGCGCGACATCGGCAAGCTGTATCCCGGCAAGTCGGTGTACGCGACGCTGCTCGACGAGAGCGGCAAGTTCATCGACGACTGCATCGTCTACCGCACCGGCCCCAACGCGTTCATGGTCGTCCACGGCGCGGGCGCGGGGTACGAGCGCCTCGTGCGCTCCGCGTACGGCCGGCAGGTCGCCGTGCTGTTCGACGACGACCTGTACGACCTGTCGCTGCAGGGGCCGGTCGCGGTCGACTTCCTTGCCGAATACGTGCCGGACATCCGCAACCTGCCGTACTTCCACCATGTGCAGACGCGCCTGTTCGGCCGGCCGGCGATGATCTCGCGCACCGGCTACACCGGCGAGCGCGGCTACGAGATCTTCTGCAAGGCCGCCGACGCGCCGTTCATCTGGGACACGATCCTCGACAAGGGCCGGGCGATGGGCATCGTCCCCTGCGCATTCACCGCGCTCGACTGGCTGCGCGTCGAGAGCTACCTGCTGTTCTATCCGTACGACAACTCCGAGATGTACCCGTTTGCCGACGAGCGCGCCGGCGACACGCTGTGGGAACTCGGCCTCGATTTCACGGTGTCGCCCGGCAAGACCGAATTCTGCGGCGCGGCCGAGCACTTCCGGCTCGCCGGCAAGGAGCGGTTCCGGATCTTCGGCGTCGAGCTCGAGGCCGCGAAGGCCGCGCAGGCCGGCGACACGCTGTGGCACGACGGCAAGGCGGCCGGCGTGATCACGTGCGCGATGTATTCGCGGCTGACGGGGCGCTCGCTCGCGCTCGCCCGCCTCGACGTCCGGCATGCCCGTGCGGGCGTGCCGCTCGTGGTGAAGGGCAGCGTCGAGACGCGCGCGACCACCGCGCTGTTGCCGTTCGACGATCCCGACAAGAAAAAGCGCACCGCCGTCGGCTGACGCGTTGACGACCATGCATGACCGTACATGACCGGCGACGGCCGGCCTTTCCCGCATTCCGATCCGTTTCGAGGACACACGACGTGAATCCGAACTACATCCTGACGATCAGCTGCCCGGCCACGTCCGGCATCGTGGCTGCCGTCACCGCTCATCTCGCCGCGTCGAACTGCTACATCGGCGAGCTGGCGCAATACGACGACGAGGTCAGCGGCACGTTCTTCATGCGCGCCGTGTTCCGCTTCAACACCGGCGCGAACGGCAACGTCGAGCACCTGCAGCGCGATTTCGCGAGCGTCGCCCGGGATTTCTCGATGCAGTGGCAACTGAAAAGCGCCGGCGAACCGATGAAGGTGCTGCTGATGGTCAGCAAGTTCGACCACTGCCTGTCCGACCTGCTGTACCGCTTCCGCAAGGGCGAGCTGCGCATGCAGATCACGGCGGTCGTGTCGAACCATCTGGATCTGCGGCCGATGGCCGAACGCGAGGGCATCCGCTTCATCTACCTGCCGATCACGCCGGACACCCGAACGCGGCAGGAGGCGGAACTGATGCGCATCGTCGACGAAACCGGCACCGAACTCGTCGTGCTGGCCCGCTACATGCAGATCCTGTCGAACGACCTGTGCGAGCGGCTCGCCGGCCGCGCGATCAATATCCACCACTCGTTCCTGCCGGGGTTCAAGGGCGCGAAGCCGTACCACCAGGCGTTCGAGCGCGGCGTGAAGCTGATCGGCGCGACCGCCCACTACGTGACGTCCGACCTCGACGAAGGGCCGATCATCGAGCAGGAGGTGCAGCGCGTCGACCACGTGCTGCAGCCGTCCGATCTCGTCGCGATCGGACGCGACACCGAGACGGTCGCGCTGTCGCGTGCGGTCAAGTATCACACCGAGCACCGCGTGTTCCTGAACCAGAACCGCACGGTGATCTTCCGATGAGCGGCGCGACGATCATCGACGGCAAGGCGATCGCCGACGCGCTGCTGGAATCCGTCCGGCACGACGTCGCGCGGCTGCGCGGCGACGGCGTGCTGCCCGGCCTCGCGGTCGTGCTCGTCGGCGATGACCCGGCGAGCCACGTCTACGTGCGCAACAAGATGCTGCGCGCGCAGCAGGTCGGCATCCGTTCGATCGAGCATCGGCTGCCCACCGACACCGCCGCATCCGCCCTGCTCGCGCTCGTCGCCGAGCTGAACGCCGACCCCGATGTCCACGGGATTCTCGTGCAGATGCCGCTGCCCGCGCCGCTCGACGCCGCGGCCGTGATCGACGCGATCGATCCGCGCAAGGACGTCGACGGCTTCCATCGCGACAACGTCGGCGGGCTCGCGCTCGGCCAGGACGCGCTCGTGCCGTGCACGCCGTCGGGCTGCATGCATCTGCTGCGGGAGATCGTCGGCGACTTGCGCGGCAAGCATGCAGTCGTCGTCGGGCGCTCGAACATCGTCGGCAAGCCGATGGCCGCGCTGCTGCTCCAGTCCGACTGCTCGGTGACGACCGTCCACTCGCGCAGCGCGAACGCCGCCGAACTGTGCCGCCAGGCGGACATCGTCGTCGCGGCAGCCGGCAAGCCGGGGCTCGTCGATGCGGACTGGATCAAGCCGGGCGCGGTCGTCGTGGATGTCGGCATCAACCGCATCGAATCCGGCGGCGCGACGCGGCTGGTCGGCGATGTCGACCACGACAGCGTGGCGCGCGTCGCCAGCGCGTTGACGCCGGTGCCGGGCGGCGTCGGTCCGCTGACGATCGCCTTCCTGATGAAGAACACCGCGCTCGCGGCGCGGCGGCAGCGCGCGACGTGACCCGCGTCCGCGCACGAACGGCACGCGCCGTTCGCCGAACCACGGCTAACCACTTCCAACGAGGTAGAACGCGATGACACAACGTGTTGCAATCATCGGTGCGGGCCCGTCCGGCATGGCCCAGCTTCGCGCCTTCCAGTCGGCCCAGGCGAAGGGCGCAGACATCCCCCAGCTCGTCTGCTTCGAGAAGCAGCGCGACTGGGGCGGCATGTGGAACTACACGTGGCGCACCGGCACCGACGAACATGGCGAGCCGGTCCACGGCAGCATGTACCGCTATCTGTGGTCGAACGGCCCGAAGGAATGCCTGGAGTTCGCCGACTACACGTTCGAGGAACACTTCGGCAAGCCGATCGCGTCGTATCCGCCGCGCGAAGTGCTGTGGGACTACATCAAGGGACGCGTCGAGAAGGCCGGCGTGCGCAAGGACATCCGCTTCGGCACCGTCGTGCGCCAGGTTGCGTTCGACGACGCGAGCGGCCGCTTCACGGTGACCGTGCACGATCTCGACAAGGACGTCGTGTACGCGGAAGACTTCGACTACGTCGTGAACGCGTGCGGCCATTTCTCGGCCCCGAACATGCCGAGCTTCCCCGGCTTCGACAGCTTCGGCGGACGCATCCTGCACGCGCACGACTTTCGCGACGCGCTCGAATTCAAGGACAAGGACATCCTGCTCGTCGGCAGCAGCTATTCGGCCGAGGACATCGGTTCGCAATGCTACAAGTATGGCGCGCGCAGCATCACGAGCTGCTATCGCACGGCGCCGATGGGTTATCACTGGCCGGCGAACTGGGAGGAAAAGCCGTTGCTCGAGCGCGTGCGCGGCAACGTCGCGTTTTTCGCCGACGGCAGCAGCAAGAAGATCGACGCGATCATCCTCTGCACCGGATACCAGCACCATTTCCCGTTCCTGCCCGACAGCCTGCGCCTGAAGACGAACAACCGGCTTTGGCCGCTCGACCTGTACAAGGGCATCTTCTGGGAACGCAATCCGAAACTGATCTATCTCGGCATGCAGGACCTCTGGTACTCGTTCAACATGTTCGACGCGCAAGCCTGGTACGCACGCGACGTCATCCTCGGCCGCATCGCGCTGCCCGGTTTCGACGCGATGCACGCCGACAGTCTCGCGTGGCGCGCGCGCGAGGAAACGCTGGTCACCAACCAGCAGATGTTCGAGTATCAGGGCAGCTATATCCAGGACCTGATCGATGCGACCGACTATCCGAGCTTCGACATCGCCGGCGTCAATCGCACGTTTCTCGCGTGGAAACACGACAAGCACGAGAACATCATGGGCTATCGCGACAAATCCTATCGCTCGCTGATGACCGGCACCCAGTCGCCGCCGCATCACACGCCGTGGCTCGACGCGCTCGACGATTCGATGGACGCTTACCTCGGCGAGCGTGCGCCCGAGCCGCGCGTTCGCGCTGGCTGACCTTCGCGGCATTGCGCTGTCGCGTCATCCAACCGGGTGCCGCGACGCCCGCCGTGCCGTTCGCGGCCGCGCGCATCGCGGCCCGCGCCCGTCCATTCATTCAAGGAACGTTCATGCTCATTCGCCCACCGACCGTGTCGCGGCCGCACGAACCCGCGTTGTCCACCCATGCGTCCGGCCGCGAACGCCATCGCGTCGCCGGTGCGGGGCTCGCCGCCGTCAAGCTCGATGCCGGCGATACGCTGCAGGTGATCGACGTCGAAGGCCGGCAACGCGCCGAGCTGCTCGCATTGCGCGTGCGCGACGGCGGCAGTGCGCTGGCCGCGCTCGACCTGACGCCCGACGACAGCGCGCGCTTCATCGCCGAATGCCTGAACGGCGGGTCCGCGGCACAAACCGATCTCGCCACCCTGTTCGAACGGCACGGGCTGACGGGCAAGCCGTTGCCCGACGGCGCCGTCCTCTGGTCCGGCGACACCCGCGCCGGCACCATGCGCACGTTCGTCGCGCCGGAGCCGCTCGTCGCGATCGTCGCGGCGCCCGGCGGCCCCGTGCCCGTGGACCGGGTCGGCCAGCCGGCAACGGAGCTTCAGCTGTCCGTCGTTCGCGCGGGCCCGTCCGCTGCCACGCAGACGAGCGTGCCGCTCGCCGAGCCGCTCGCGGATTTCGTCATCCGTCCGGGAACGGCCGTCGCGTATACGGTTGCGGCCGGCGAGTACCTGCAGATCGTCGACGTCGACGGCAGGCAATGCTCCGATTTCGTCGCATTCGATCTCGACGCGCTCGGCCGTCACCGGGAAGTCGGTCTCGATCCGACCGTCACCCGCACGCTGAACGGCCATGCGTATCCCGTGCCCGGTCTGTACTCGCGGTTTTTCGATCAGCTCATGCAGCCGATGCTCGAAGTCGTGCACGATACCGTCGGCCGGCACGACACGTTCGCGCTCGCGTGCACCGCGCGCTATTACGACACGCAGGGTTACCCGGGCCATGCGAACTGCAGCGACAACATCAGTGCGGCGCTCGCCGAATACGGCGTCGCCGCGCGTCCCGGCTGGCCGGCGATCAATTTCTTCTTCAACACGGCGATCGACGCGCACGGCCAGATGACGATCGACGAGCCGTGGTCGCGCCCGGGCGACTACGTACTGCTGCGCGCGCTGAAGCCGCTGCTGTGCGTCAGCACGTCGTGCCCCGACGACATCGACCCCGCGAACGCGTGGCAACCGACCGACATCCGGATCCGAACCTATTCGAGCGAGGCGCGCTTCACCATGTCCACCGCCATCAGACCCACCCCCGACGCCCCGCCCGTGCTGACGCGCCAGTCGGGCTTCCACGCCCGCACGTCGGCGCTCACGCGCCACTTTGCCGACTACCGCGGCTGGCACCTGCCGGCGCGGTTCGACGGCTACGGCGCGATCGACGAATACTACGGCTGCCGCGAGCGCGCGGCGATCGTCGACCTGTCCGCGTTGCGCAAGTTCGACGTCACCGGCCCCGACGCCGAGGCCCTGTTGCAATACTGCCTGACGCGCGACGTGCGCAGGCTCGCGGTCGGCCAGGTCGTCTACTCGGCGATGTGCCATCCGCACGGCGGAATGCTCGACGACGGCACGCTGATGCGGCTCGGTCCCGACACGTTCCGCTGGATCTGCGGCGACGATTTCGCGGGCATCTGGCTGCGGGAGCAGGCGAACAAGCTCGGCATGAAGGCATGGGTCAAGTCGTCGTCCGACCAGATCCACAATGTCGCGCTGCAGGGGCCGCGCAGCCGCGAGATTCTGCGCGCACTGATCCGCACGCCCGCGACCCAGCCGTCGCTCGACAGCCTCGGCTGGTTCCGCTTCCTGATCGGCCGCCTCGGCAACGACGACGGCTGCCCCGTCATCGTCAGCAGGACCGGCTACACCGGCGAGCTCGGCTATGAGGTCTGGTGCCATCCGCGCGGCGCGCAAGCCGTATGGGACGCGATCTGGGCGGCGGGCCAGCCGCACGGACTCGTGCCGCTCGGTCTCGACGCGCTCGACCTGTTGCGGATCGAAGCCGGGCTCGTGTTCGCCGGATACGAATTCACCGACGAAACCGATCCGTTCGAGGCCGGCATCGGCTTCAGCGTTCCGCTCGCGACGAAGACCGACGACTTCGTCGGGCGCGATGCGCTGCTTCGCCGCAGCGTGCATCCGCACCGCCGGCTCGTCGGGCTGGAACTCGCCGGCAACGAACCGGCCCATCACGGCGATTGCGTGCACAACGGGCGGGCACAGGTCGGCGTCGTCACGAGCGGCATGCGCTCGCCGATCCTCGGCAGGAGCATCGCGCTCGCGCGAATCGACGTGCACCACACCGAGCCGGGCAACGTGCTCCACGTCGGCAAGCTCGACGGCCAGCAGAAGCGCATCGACGCGCGGGTGACCGCCCCGGTCTTCTACGATCCGGAGAAGGCGCGCGTGCGCAGCTAGCGGATGCGATTGCCTCTTGCACGCACCTTCAGGCAACTGAAGCGTTCGGGATCAGGTCATTCCGTGGGACGCGATGATTGCCTCGGTGCGGTCCCAGAGGCGCCGGGCGAGATCGGTGTCCTGGGCAAAGGCTGAGGATTTGGCCGGACGGCAATCTGCGAAATAACGGCCGGTGACGCCGTTCAGCGCAGGATGCGCGGCCAGCAGGCAAGTTGTCGCCGCGCCCTGCGGCACCGTTTTGCCGAACAGCATCGCAGCCGAGACGATCCAGTTGAATGGCCCGCGCATATGCCGATGCAGGCCCGTGGCGCCGATCAGTCCCGGATGGAGTGCGTTTGCAGTGATTCCGACATTAGCCACTCTGCGTGAAAGCTCGTTCGCGAACAGGATGTTGGCGAGCTTCGCCTGGCCATAGAACGGAAAGCCGCGATAGCCCTTGCTACCATCGAGATTGTCGAAATCAATGCCTTTCCCGCCTGGCGCAAAATTATGGGAATGACTGCCCACAATGACGATCCGGCCCGGGCGCGAGCGGTTGATTGAAGGCAGCAACCGCGTCACCAGCAGATGATGGGCGACATGGTTGACGAAGAACTGCTTTTCCACGCCGTTCACCGTCTCCAGCGTTGGCAGCGCCATTATCGCGGCATTGGTGATGATGGCATCGAGGGTGATGCCGCACGCGAGAATGCGGTCGGCGGCGCGGGCGACGGAAGCGAGATCGGTCAGTTCGGCTCCAACGGCCATGCCATCCGCGGCATCGGCGATTGCCAGGGCGGCGCGCGCCTTGTCCTCATCCCTCGCGACCGCAATGATGCGGGCGCCGCGCATTGCCAAAACCCGCGTCGTTTCAAGACCGATTCCAGAATTACAACCCGTGATCAGGATCGTCCGGCCGGAGAGATCCAGGCCCTCGGTGACCTGCTCCGCGGTGCTGCGTCGGGAAAAGCCCAACGCGGTTATCGGGTCCATCACCTGCTCTCCCATTGTCAGGTTCAATACCACACCTGGCCGCGCCGACGCTGAAGCCACCGGGACCACCGGCAATGACGACTCGCTTGCCGATGAAATGCCCCATGGCGCGGGTTTTCATAAATTCACATTACTTCATTATGTGATTTGCATTGCGCTTAATCATTATCAAAGCGCGCCAAATAACTCGCATTAGACGCCACCGGGAGTGCCCACGAAAACTTGTACCACTGTTGATTTATTTTTGAAAAACAAGAAAATGGCGCGACCGAAACGTTATAATTTGTTAAATCCCATTTGCACCTATCTGACATCGCTATCGCCCACGGTGTTATGGATAAAGTTTTCCATGAAGACATCTGAAATCATTCGCGACGTCGCAGCCGAGATAGAAGCAATTTTTCGCGAAAACGATCTCGCTGCGCCAAATCCTTCGGCCTTGGAACAACTTGAGCTTCTGCATGGTCGCATTCGCGCTCGCTGCGGCTACTGCGCCGACAGGGTAGGTAACATCAGGAGCCTCGCCCAGGACTTCTACAGCGTTCGCAGACATCAATTTCATCCCGAGGGTGCCGACGGCGTACTACGTGATATCCGCACGAATCTGCAGGCGATTCGTTCATGGTCGAAGGTATGGGAGGAGCACGGCAAGTAACTTCCGCACTGGAGCGCCGGCAATCGAAGCGTTCGTCGGGCAGAGATATGAACGACGAATTGCTGCCGGATTCAGTCATCCGTCGATGCGCTCCCTTAATCAATCTCGCCGCCCCGCTTTACAACCGATGCAGTTCAGCCGCCCCCGATAGGGGCGGCGAACCGGCGCACAATGCGCGTTTGCGGCTACGCCGATCGTCACGAATGGTAAGCCGTCTCCCCGTGCGAACTGACGTCGAGACCCTCACGTTCGCGCTCACCGTCGACACGCAGACCGATCGTCATGTCGACGAGCTTGAATGCCGCAACCGACACGACCGCCGACCACACGAGCGACGTCCCGACGCCCCAGCACTGCGCAATCAGTTGCTCGCCGATGTGGTAGTCGGCGACCTTGTTCCCCACGTAGTCGTAGATCCCGGTGCCGCCCAGCGACGGCGACGCGAATACGCCGGTGAGCAACGCACCCGCGATGCCGCCGATGCAGTGGACCCCGAATACGTCGAGCGAATCGTCGACGCCGAGCAGGCGCTTGAGCCCGTTGACGCCCCAATAGCAGACGATACCCGCGATCAACCCCATCGCGATCGCGCCCATCGGCCCGACGAATCCACATGCCGGGGTGATCACGACCAGCCCCGCGATCGCGCCGGACACCGCGCCGAGCATGGACGGCTTCTTCTTCAGCGACCATTCGACGAAGGTCCACGACACCGTCGCCGCACAGGTTGCCAAAAGCGTCGTGACGAATGCGAGCGTGGCCGCGCCGCTTGCCTCGAGCGCGGAGCCCACATTGAATCCGAACCAGCCGACCCACAGCAGCGAGCCGCCGATCATCGTCATCGTCAGATTGTGCGGCGCCATCGTCTCCCTGCCGAACCCTGCCCGCTTGCCGATCATGATCGCGCCGACCAGCGCCGCGATGCCTGCATTGATATGCACCACGGTGCCGCCTGCGAAATCGATCGCGCCCTTCTGGAACAAGAAGCCGGCCGTCGCGCCGGCCTTGTCGGCCGCCGCGGCGCTCGTATAAGCGTCCGGGCCCGCCCAGTACCAGACCATGTGCGCAATCGGCAGGTACGAGAAGGTGAACCACAACACCATGAACGCCAGCACCGCGGAGAATTTCGCGCGTTCGGCGATGCCCCCCACGATCAGCGCGGGCGTGATCGCGGCGAACGTCAGCTGGAACGACACGTAGATGAACTCCGGAATGACGACGCCCTTGCTGAAGGTCGCGGCAGTCGAATCCGGCGTGATGCCGACCAGGAACGCCTTCGAGAGCCCGCCGAAGAACGCGTTGCCTTCGGTGAACGCGATGCTGTAACCGTATACCGCCCACAGAACGCCGAGCAGGCAGAACACCACGAGCGTCTGCATCAGGATCGACAGCATGTTCTTCGCCCGCACCATTCCGCCGTAGAAAAGGCCGAGCCCGGGTGCCGCCATCATCACGACGAGCAGCGTCGCGACGATCATCCACGCCGTGTCGCCCTTGTTCGGCACCGGCACCGCCGCCACCTTGTCGTCCGCGAACCCGGGCAGCGCCAGCAACGCGAGCCACGCGCACAGAATCCAGCCAATCGTCTTTTTCATGTCGTTTCCTCGAACCAGGGCATGCACCGCCTCGCGATGCACGCGATAACCGATGACGAACCAGCAAAATCGGGAATGACCGCGACACCGCACGGCGGCACCGAGCGGGTCGCGGCGTCTGAAGCGACCGACGACATGACGCCGCCCGCTACTGCGCGGCGCCATGTCGCGCACCGTCACACCGCGGTCATGACCGCTCGCCGGGAATCCACGACGTGCCGGCCAGCGGCACGCGCGCCATCGCGGCCGCCTCGACCGTCAGCGCGACGAGATCTTCCGGCTCCAGGTGATGAACGTTCTGCTTGCCGCATGCGCGCGCGATGGTGGTCAGCTCCATGTTCAGCGTCTTCAGGTAATTGCGCACACGACGCGCGCCCTCTTCCGGCTCGAGACGCTTTTCGAGGACCGCGTCCTGCGTCGTCACACCCACCGGACACTTGCCGGTATGACAGTGGTGGCAGAAACCCGGCGACGTATGCAGCGCCGCGTAATCTGCCGCAGCCGAATGCAGCATGCCGTCCTGGAAGTACGATTCGCTGTTGCAGCCGAGCGCCATCAGCACCCCCTGGCCGATCGCGACGGCATCCGCGCCGAGCGCGAGCGCCTTGGCGACGTCCGCACCGGTGCGAATGCCGCCCGACACGATCAGTTGAACCTGCCCCTTCATGTTCAGGTCCTCGAGCGCGGCGACGGCCTGACGGACCGCCGCCAGCGTCGGAATGCCCACGTTCTCGATGAAGCAGGTCTGGGTTGCCGCCGTGCCGCCCTGCATCCCGTCGACCACGACGACATCCGCGCCCGCATGCACCGCGAGCTTCACGTCATTGAACGTGCGCGTTGCCCCGACCTTCACGTAGATCGGCTTTTCCCAGTCCGTGATCTCGCGCAGTTCCTGGATCTTGATCGCGAGATCGTCCGGGCCGGTCCAGTCCGGATGGCGGCTCGCCGAGCGCTGGTCGACGCCCGCCGGCAGCGTGCGCATCGACGCCACGCGCGGATTGACCTTCTGGCCGAGCAGCATGCCGCCGCCGCCCGGCTTCGCACCCTGCCCGATCACGACCTCGATCGCATCGGCGCGGCGCACGTCGTCGGGATTGAAGCCGTAGCGCGACGGCAGGCACTGGTAGACGAGCGTCTTCGACGAACGGCGCTCCTCCTGCGTCATCCCGCCGTCGCCGGTCGTCGTCGACGTGCCGGCCGCCGTCGCCGCGCGGCCGAGCGCTTCCTTGACGTTCGCCGACAGCGCGCCGAAGCTCATCCCGGCCACGGTGATCGGGATGTCGAGCACGACGGGCTTCTTCGCGAAGCGCGTGCCGAGCACGGTCTGCGTCGTGCATTTCTCGCGATAGCCTTCGAGCGGGTAGCGCGACAGCGAAGCACCGAGGAACAGCAGATCGTCGAAGTGCGGTACGTGACGCTTCGCCCCGAGGCCGCGAATCTCGTACAGGCCGCGTTGGGCGGCCGTGTGGATGTAGTCGATCGTCTTGCGGTCGTAGCCGTACGACTCTTCCTGCTGCAAGCGGGCGAAATGAATGGGTTTGACTTCCATGGCGTTGCCTCGATGGAGCGTGGATTCAATATTCCTGGTTCGCGTCGGCGTTCCAGTGGTAGAGCGTGCGGGCCGAAGCGATGCGCCTGAACGCGCGCGGATCGTGGTCGAGGCCGGCCGCATCGAGCAGCGCCGCGACGGCACTGAAGTCGGCGTCGGCCATCGGCTCGAACTGCGCGTCCGCGCCGAGCGACTTCACTTCACCCTTCACGTAGAGCACTGCTTCGTACAGCGAATCACCGAGTGCGTCGCCCGCGTCGCCGCAGATCACCATCCGGCCCGCCTGGGCCATGAATGCGGAGAAGCTGCCGACCGACCCGCCGACGACGATGTCGCCGCCCTTCAGCGAGATGCCGCAACGCAACCCGGCATCGCCGTCGATCACGAGCAGCCCGCCGTGCGCGGAGGCACCCGCGCCGTTCGACGCGAAACCCTTCACGTGCACCTTGCCGCTCATCATGTTTTCCGCGACGCCGGTCCCGGCGCTGCCCTCGATGACGATCGTCGCGCGCTGGTTCATGCCGCCGGCGTAATAGCCGGCGTGGCCATCGATCGTCACGGTCACGTCGGCATCCACGCCGACCGCGATGTTGTGCGCGCCGTTCGGCGAGGCCACGACGATCGCCTGCCCGTCGAGCACGTCCGCGCTGCCGTGCAGGTACTGGTTGACGTCCCGGACGGTTGCGCTGTCCAAGTCGAATGTCATGCGTTCCATACGTACATCTCCTCGGGTGCGGGTTCGAATACCTTGGCGTTCCTGATGTCCGGCAGATGCGCGAGCGAGCGGAACTCCGACGCGATCGCGACGTAGTCGTCGTTCTCGGCAACGACGGCCGGCTTGCATGCGAACGGGTCGCGAATCAGCGCCAGCTCGGTGGGCGTCCCCATCAGGAACGTGTAGAAGCCGTCGAGCTCCTCGAAGCCCTTCTGCAGTGCCACCGGCAGCGTGTCGCCCTCGCGCAGTCGCCATTCGAGGAAGCGGCACGCCGCCTCCGTGTCGTTGTCGGTATCGAAGTGAATGCCCTTCGGCTCCAGCATCCGGCGCACGCCGTAAGGGTTCGACAGCGAGCCGTTGTGGACCAGGCAGAAGTCCTCGCCGGCCGTAAACGGATGTGCGCGATCCGGCGTCACCGCGGACTCGGTCGCCATCCGCGTATGGCCGACCAGGTGTGAGCCCTTGAGGCCGCCGAACGCGTAACGCGCGGCGATGTCCGCGGGCAGGCCGATGTCCTTGTACAGGTCGATCGAGCGCCCGGCCGACAGCAGGTACACGCGCGGGTAATGCTCGTTCAGCCAGTGCCTGACCGTGTCGGCCTGCGCGTGGACGGTCAGCACTGCGTGGTTTCCCTTCGCATCGACACGCACCGCGGCGTCGACGGACGCTTTCAGCCGATCGAGCAGCACGTCCCACGGAAAATGCTCGCCTTCATCGGTAAAGCCCGAGTACAGGCTCAGCTTGCGCTGGTTCGGCTCGACCGCGTCGCCGAACACCGCGAGACCGGCCGAATCCGGGCCGCGTTCGGTCATGCCGATCAGCATCGGCACCATCAGTTCGCCGAGCCGGTCGCGCAACGCCGGTGTCTTGACCAGCAATCCTACGATTCCACACATGTTGCCTGCTCCTCAGAAAAATTCGACGTACTGCTTGATTTCCCAGTCCGATACGTGGCGCATGTATTCCAGCCACTCCATTCGCTTGAGCTTGATGAACTCGTTGACCACCGGCCCGAGCGCATCGCAGATCGTCCGGTCGGCTTCGAGCGCGTCGAGCGCCTCGCCGAGGTTTTGCGGCAGCACGCCGATGCCGTGGTCGCGGAGTTTCTGCGCGGGCCACTCGTACAGGTTCTCGTTCGCGGGCGCGCCCGGCGACAGGTCGCGGTCGATGCCGTCGAGCCCGGCGGCGATCACGGCCGCCGTCGCGAGATACGGGTTGCATGCGCCGTCCGGCAGACGCAGTTCGATCCGACCGCCCGGCATCCGCACCATGGTCGAGCGATTGTTGTCGCCGTAGCTGATGTAGGCCGGCGCCCAGGTCGCGCCGGTCAGCGAGCGCCCGACGACGAGGCGCTTGTACGAGTTCACCGTCGGGTTGCAGAGCGCCGCCAGCGCGGGCGCATGCGCGAGCAGGCCCGCCGTGAAGCGGTAGCCGAGTGTCGACAGGCCCATGCCGAGCGTATCGTCGTCGTCGGCGAACAGGTTGCGCTTGCCGTCGCCGATCGACATGTGCATGTGCATGCCGTTGCCCGGGCGGTTCGCGAACGGTTTCGGCATGAACGAACAGATCATCCCGAGCTCGTTCGCGATTTCCGACGCGGCCATCTTGAAGAACACGTAGTGATCGCACGACGTCAGGCAATCGGTATACGTGTAGTTGATCTCGAACTGCCCGTTCGCATCCTCGTGGTCGATCTGGTAGACGTCGATGCCGACCGCGCGCAGCGATTCGGTGAGCTTTTCCAGGAACACGCGCGTGCGGGACAGCCCCTTGTAGTCGTAGCAGGGCTTCGCCAGCGTATCGCTCGGATCGCAAGGCTCGAGCGTGCCCGACGCGGAGCGCTTCAGCAGCGAAAATTCGGGCTCGAGGCCGGTAAAAAGCGTCCATCCGCGCTCGGTCAGGCGGGCCACCTGCTTCTTCAGCGTCACGCGTGAATCGAACGCCCACGGTACGCCGTCGACATGACCGTCGCACGCGATGCGCGCCAGCCCGGACTGCCACGGCACCGGCGTCAGCGTCGCGAGATCGCCGACCGCCATGTAGTCCGGCCCGTTCGGCTCGATGCCGACACCCCAGATCGCAAAGCCCGCGAAACCCGCGCCCGCGGTCAGCACGCTGCCCAGATGCGCGACCGGCACCGACTTCGCCTTGGCCACGCCGTGAATGTCGACGAATTGCGCGAGCACATACTTCACACCGTGTTGCGCAAGGTATGTCTGCGCTTCGTCCACCGAATCGAAGCGGGGTACGCTTCCGAGCGCGTTGACTGGCAACGGGCTCGCATCGTTCAGGTTCATCGTCTCTCCTTGCAACTGCGTCGTTCACTGGTTTGCGGAATCCGCCCGACTGGCGAGCGGCTCAATTGCGCGACATGGGCAAGCACCGCGTCCGGTACGCTGCGACCACGCCTTCTGCATGCGGAGTGATTTATTGTTGTGAAACAATAATTCCCCATATGAAACTTGCGGCGCGCAAGCCGGGCGGTCCCGACCGTGCCGGCGCGCACGCCGCAATCTGCTACCCTTGCCCCTTTTGCCGAGGTCGACGATGCATACCGCTGACGACAGCAAGACCCCGCTCGAACGCTATCTCGGGTCGACCATCCGCGAGCTTCGCCAGAGCCATGGGCTGACCATCGCCCAGGTCGCCGAACAGGCCGGCATCAGCCGCGGCATGCTGTCGAAGATCGAAAACGCACAGACCTCGACCGGTCTCGACGTACTCCACCGCATTGCCCAGGCGCTCGGCGTCTCCATGGCCGTGCTGTTCCGCAACTTCGACGTCCCGCAGGGCGGCGCCCAGCTCGTGAAGAAGGGCGCCGGCATGGAAGTCGTCCGTAAAGGCACGAAAAGCGGCCACACCTACCATCTGCTCGCCTACGACCAGGGCCCGCGCAAAACCTTCGAGCCGTTCCTGATCACGATGGAGGACCAGGCGGAACGCTTTCCCGTCTTCGAGCATCCCGGCACCGAGTTCATCCACATGCTCAAGGGCGTGATCGAATACCGGCACGGTCAGCAGACCTACATCCTGCATCCGGGCGACACCCTGACGTTCCGCGCCGACGTACCGCACGGCCCGGAACGCCTGATCAAGACCCCGATCCAGTTCCTGTCGATCTTCGTCTACGGCCCCCCTGCCGACGAATGACCGTCCCGTCGCGAGAGATAACGCAAGCCTCGTGCCAGGTTTATCTACAGGAATCAAAGATTCCCATGAATAAACACTTCGAGCGGGATGGCAGCCATGCGTCACCGGGTGAGAACCCGCCCCCTGCGTGCTACGGGTGCAGCGCCACGCCAACTTCGGTGCAACGCCGCACTGATACGGGAACCCTGATTACGAAGATGTATCAGCGTTCCTTATGCTGCGAACCGCGGCAGCGCCGCCAGCGCATCCAGCGCCGCGCAGATCATCCGGCGCACGGTCGGCTGCACGCGGGCCGCGCGTTCGGTGTCGTAGGCGAACGGGAAGGCTTCGTCCATGTAGGTCGACTGGCACATCTCCAGCTGGATCGCGTGCACGCCGTGCGACGGCCGGCCGGACGAGCGGGTGATGAAGCCGCCCTTGAAGCGACCGTTGGCGATCCACGTGAACGGGCTTGCCGCAGCCTCGCGCTCGACCGCGGCCTGCACGGACGGCGCGACGGTCCTGCCGTCCTGCGTGCCGATGTTCAGGTCGGGCAGCTTGCCGTCGAACAGCCGCGGCAGCATGCTCGCGATCGAGTGCGCTTCCCATAGCAGCACGTGCCCGTGACGCTCGCGCAGCCGCGCCAGCTCGGCCGCCAGCGCCATGTGATACGGCTGCCAGTATGCGTCGACCCGGCGACCTTTCTCCGCCGCATCCGGTTCGCATCCTTCGCGATAGACGGGCTCGCCCCGAAACGTTTCGGTCGGACACAAGCCCGTCGTCGTCTGGCCGGGGTACAGGCTCTCGTCGTCCGACGGACGATTGAGGTCGATCACGTAACGCGAAACCGTCGCACCGAGGATCGTCGCGCCGAGCGTGGTCGCGAACGCGTACAGTCGGTCGAGGTGCCAGTCGGTATCGGCGAGTGTCAGCGCGCGGTCGGTGTACGCATCGCGCAACGGCGCGGGTATCGCCGTTCCCAGGTGCGGAATCGAAATCAGCAGCGGCGCATCGCCGCGTTGCAGCATGTATAGGTCACTCATCGAGCACTCCGTACGAATCAAAGCAATGCATCTTCGGGTAACTGCGGCACGGCGCGCGCGAGCGCCGGCCGGATCGAATGGTCGAGCACGCCGCGCGTCAGCTCGATGATCTCCGTGACGAAGTCCTCCCACTCGCCCTGTCGGTGCAGGAGAAAGAAATCGCGCCGGCCGAGCCGGCCGGCCGGCAACGGCACGACCACGACGTCGCCGAGGTAATGGCGCGCCTGCCACAGGCACAGCGGCGTCGAGATCGCGAAGCCGAGCCGGGCGGCAACCAGGCTCAGCAGCGGATCCGTCGCGTCGAATTCGAAGCGCCTCGGGCAGTCGATGCCGAGATGGCGCGCAAATCGCTCGACCTGCTGGCCGATCACGGAACGTGCGGTGTAACGGATCAACGGCAATTCGGCGGCCAGCGTTCGCCAGTCGGCCTGCGGACGCCCGGCCAGATGCGCGCGCGCGACGACCGCGACGAATGCTTCGGAGAACAACGGGACCTCGACGATACGCGCATCGCTGAGCGTGGTCTGCGTACATACGGCGACGTCGATCTCCCGGTCATGCAATTGCTTGCTCAAACCCGGCGTGATCCCGGACCACATCGAAATCTGCCGCGACGTGCCCGACACCGCTCGAATCAGTTCCGGGCCGACCGTCGCCGCGAACGAATCGACGCAGCCGAGCCGCACGGGCACCCGCCCCGCGTCCGACGCATCGCCGACGCGCGTGCTGACCATCTGCGCATGCTCGAGCAGCGGGCCGGCCAGTTCCAGCAATGCCCGGCCGGCGATATTGGGGCGCGGCGGGCGGCTGTCCCGATCGAACAGCACCGTCCCCTGTTCGCGCTCGAGGGCGGAAATCGCCTGGCTGATCGCGCTCTGGCTGACACCGATCCGCCTGGCCGCGGCGGTCATCGAACCGGTCTCGCACACGGCGACGAAGGCCTGCAGGGCACGCAGGTCGATGGGCGATAGGGTGCGTCGCATAGCGGCTCCAGTGGCGGCGGCGTCCATTCCGGCAAGACGGAACGAATGGTGCGCCGATTCGGCCCGCCCGGACGCAGGATGAGCACTTCCGGGCGCGTTGCATAAGTTTGCCTAATACAAAATTCGGCGGCACCACGGCTCCCTAGAATCGGCACGTCGTCCATCCAGAGGGAAGCCATGAGCCACTTCGACTTCATCGTGATCGGTGCCGGCGTGATCGGCACGTCGGTCGCGCATCATCTTGCATCGCTCGGCGCACGCAACGTGCTCGTCATCGAACGCGGCATGATCGGCGCCGGCACCACGTCGCAATCGTCCGGCCTGCTGCGCACGCATTACTCGGTCCGCCAGAACGTCGAGCTGGCGCGCTCGTCGTGGTCGGCCTTCAACAACTTCGCCGAATACGTCGGCGACGACGAGGCGTCGTGCGGGCTCGTCAAGTGCGGCTACATGATCTGCGCGCCGGAGGGGGCGAAGCTCGAGCCGCTGCGCGCGTCGCTCGACGCGCAACGCGCGATGGACATCGAGGTGCAGTTGCTCGATCGGGACGACGCACATGCCCGCCTGCCGATCGCACGGTTCGACGACGCGGCGCTAATCGGCTTCGAGCCGGAAGCGGGCTTCGCCGACGCTTATCTCGTCGCGACGAGCTTCGCGAAATCGGCACGCCGGTGCGGCGTGAAGATTCTCGAAGGCACGACCGTCACGGGGGTCGTGCGTGACGGCCGCCGCATCGTCGGCGTCGACACGAGTGCCGGCCGCTTCATGTGCGGCACACTGATCAGTACGCAGAACATCTGGACGCCGGAACTGTCCGGCTGGATCGACGTCCCGCTCCCGGTCAAGCCGGAACGGCACACCGTGCTGGCGCTCGAGTGCGACGCACGATATTCGTTCCAGATGCCGGCGTTCAAGGACCTGGGCTCGCCCGGCATGCTCTATTACCGCAGCTACGGCGGCAGCCAGATGCTGGTCTCCGAGGGCGTCGTCGGCGAGACGCTGAATGCGCCGGAAACCGAACAGGGCGACATTTCGCTGGATTACGTCGCCGAAGTCGGTGCGCAGGTCGCCGAACGCTTTCCCGCCTACGAGACAGCCGGACTCGCGTCGTCGTGGACCGGCGTCTACGACGTGACCCCCGACTGGAACCCGGTGCTTGGCAACGTCGGCGACATCGAGGGACTCGTGGTCGGCTTCGGCTTCTCGGGCCACGGCTTCAAGCTGTCGCCCGGCATCGGCAAACTGCTCGCACAGCATGCGCTCGGACAGCCGACCGACGTGTCGCTCGCCCCTTACTCGCTCGAACGCTTTGCGACCGGCGCGTTGCTCACCGGCAAGTACGGCCTCGGCGCCGTGTCCTGATCCCCATCCTTTCGACGAGACATTTCCATGCCCCTGAAGATACTGGTGCCCGTCAAGCGCGTCGTCGATCCGAACGTGCGCGTGCGGGTCGGTTCAACCGGTTCGATCGAGACGACCGGCCTCAAGATGTCCATCAACCCGTTCGACGAATGCGCGCTCGAGATGGCGCTGCGCCTGCGCGAGGCCGGCCATGCCGCCCAGGTGAGCGTCGTCACGTGCGGCGCGGCCGCTTGCCAGGACGTGCTGCGCACCGGCCTGGCCATGGGCGCCGACGACGCGATCCTGATCGACGCCGGCGACGTCGCCGCGTCGCTCGACTCGCTGGGCGTCGCACGGCTGCTCCACGCGTACCTCGGCACGTCGCCGTACGACCTCGTGCTTTGCGGCAAGCAGGCGATCGACGACGACACCGGCGGCGTCGCGCCGATGCTCGCCGGCCTGCTCGGCTGGCCGCAAGGTCTCGACGCGACCGCTCTCGCGCCCGAAGGCGACGGCTGGCGCGTCACGTGCGGCGACGACAGCGGCACCGCAACCTGGCGGCTGACCGGACGCGCCGTCGTGAGCGCCGACCTGCGCCTGGCCGAACCGCGACGCGTGACGCTGCCGAGCATCGTCAAGGCGAAACAGAAGCCGCTTGCCGTCATTCATGCCGCCCAGTTCCCGGTCGATCTCGTGCCGTCGTCGCGCGCGGTGCAACTCGACGAGCCGGTGGTACAGCGCGCAGGTCACCGCGTTGCCGACATCGATGCGTTGATCGCCGCGCTCGCTGCACACCACGTCTTTGCTCATACAGGAACCTCCGCATGAGAACGCTCGTCATCGCCGAAACCACGGCCGACCATACGCTGCCGGATACGGTCCGGCGCGTCGTGACTGCCGCAACGGCACGCCGGCATCCTGTCGACGTGCTGGTGCTCGATCCCGCGGCGGCCGCGCAAGCCGCGCTGATCGACGGCGTCGACCGTGTACTCCGGCCCGATCTGCCCGGCACGGCCGGCGCCGTCACGCCGGAAAGCCTCGCCGTGCTGCTTGCCGGACTGGCGCCACGCTACACGCTGATCGCGGCCGCCCATCGCACGCTGGGCCGGAACGCGTTGCCGCGGGCCGCGGCCCTCGCCGGCGCGGCGTTCGTCGCGGACGTGACCGGCATCACGGACGACGGGCGCTTCGTGCGCGGCCTGTATGCGGGAAGCATCGTCGCGACCGTCGAAAGCGCGCGCGAGACCAGCTTTGCGACCGTGCGCGCATCGTCGTTCGCGGCGGCAGGCGCGCGTGCGGAACCGGCACCGATCGATTCCGTGGATGCGCCGCCCGCATTCGCCGCGACGACGCTCGTCGAACGCAACAGCACTCAGACAGCCGGC
Source organism: Burkholderia sp. BCC1993 (assembly GCF_905339865.1). Taxonomy (NCBI): domain Bacteria; kingdom Pseudomonadati; phylum Pseudomonadota; class Betaproteobacteria; order Burkholderiales; family Burkholderiaceae; genus Burkholderia; species Burkholderia sp. BCC1993. Next base: position 286,465 of record NZ_CAJPGZ010000010.1, read on the forward strand.
GTCGATCTCGCGAATGCGCCGATCGTCGTGTCAGGCGGGCGCGGGCTCGCGTCCGGCGAGAACATGGTGCGGCTCGGCACACTCGCATCGCGTTTCGGCGCAGCCCTCGGCGCATCGCGCGCCGCGGTCGACGCCGGCTATGCACCGAACGCCATTCAGGTGGGCCAGACAGGCAAGACCGTCGCCCCCGACGCCTATCTCGCATTCGGGATCTCCGGGGCCATTCAGCACCTGGCCGGCATGAAGGATTCGAAGCTGATCGTCGCCGTCAACAAGGATCCGGATGCGCCCATCTTCTCGTTCGCGGACGTGGGCTTCGTGGGGGACCTGTTCGACGTGATGGCTGCCCTCGAACGTCACATCGACGCCGGGGGTGGCGCATGACGCACCCGGATTCCGGGCAGGGCGGCGTCCCGCGCGTACCTGCACCACGTTCATCCAGCGGGAGTGCATCGTCGGCATCGCACTACCCGTCCGTCAGGTTTGTCGATTGCGCGCAAGTCGAGCCTGAAGCCTGGGCGAACGGCGCCGGCGTCACGCGAACGATCGCCAACCGCATCGACGCCGACGGCAATGTAGACTGGCGTATCAGTCTCGCGACGCTCGACGGACCGGCCCGCTTCTCGCAGTTTCCGGGCGTCGACCGGATACTCGTGCCGGTCGACAACTCGAGCGTCGAACTGCGCGCGCAGGACGGGCATCTCGTCGCGCACCCGATCGTGCCAGCATGCTTTCCCGGCGATTTGCCGGTGTGGACGACCGATATCGTGCGACCCACGCACGTACTGAACGTGATGACGCGCCGCGCCGCCTGCCGGGCCACCGTGAGCGTGGCGACGCATTCACGCCGCGTGACGCCGGCGCCGACGCATCTGCTGATTTGCGCGGCCGGCCAATGGCGCTTCAGCAGCGCGTCGCTCAGTACCCAGACCCTGCTGCCGATGCATGGCCTGTGGCTCGACGGTCGCAGCGAAGAAATCGATCTGCAGTCCGACGCACTTGACTCCCGCCTGATCTCGATCGCGATCGAGTCGGTCGAACGCTAATCCCTGCCCGCCTACCTGCTCATGTCACACGCTTCGTTTGTCGAACCATACGGCCCGCGCGAATCGATGGAATACGACGTCGTGATCGTCGGCGGCGGCCCGGCCGGACTGTCGGCCGCGATCCGGCTCAAGCAGCTGGCCGGCGAGAAAGGCACCGAGATCGGCGTGTGCGTGCTCGAGAAGGGTTCCGAGATCGGCGCGCACATCCTGTCGGGCGCGGTGATGGACCCGCGCGCGATCACCGAGCTGTTTCCCGACTGGAAGGAACAGGGTGCGCCGTTGAACGTCGAGGTGACGGAAGACCGCTTCCTGTTCCTGTCGGAAAAGAGCGCGGTCACGACGCCCAACTGGGCGTTGCCCGACAACTTCAAGAACCACGGCAACTACGTGATTTCGCTGGGCAACGTGACCCGCTGGCTCGGCCAGCAGGCGGAAGCTCTGGGCGTCGAGATCTTCCCGGGCTTTCCCGCTGCGGAGATTCTCTACAACGACGACGGTTCCGTAAAAGGCGTCGCCACCGGCAACATGGGCGTAGGCAAGGACGGCGAGCCGACCGAGAACTTCCAGCTCGGCATGGAACTGCACGCGAAGTACACGCTGTTCGCCGAAGGCTGCCGCGGCCATCTCGGCCGTCAGTTGATCTCGAAGTTCAAGCTCGACGCGAACGCCGATCCGCAAGCTTACGGGATCGGCATCAAGGAACTGTGGGAAATCGATCCCGCGAAGCACAAGCCGGGCCTCGTGATCCACACGGCCGGCTGGCCGCTGAAGTCCGATACCTACGGCGGCTCGTTCCTGTATCACATGGACAACAACCAGGTCGTGGTCGGCTTCGTGGTGGGCCTCGGCTACACGAACCCGTACCTGTCGCCGTTCGAGGAATTCCAGCGCTACAAGACGCACCCGTCGATCCGCGCGTTCCTCGAAGGCGGCAAGCGCGTGTCGTACGGCGCGCGGGCGATCACGGCCGGCGGCCTGCTGTCGCTGCCGAAGACGGTGTTCCCGGGCGGCGCGCTGATTGGCGACGACGCGGGCTTCCTGAACGCCTCGCGGATCAAGGGCAGCCACGCGGCGATCAAGACCGGCATGCTCGCGGCCGACGCCGCGTTCGACGCGCTGCAGGCCGGTCGTCAGAGCGATGAGCTCAACGCTTATCCGGACGCCTTCAGGCAATCGTGGCTGTACACGGAGCTGTACCGCGCGCGTAACTTCAAGCAGTGGATGGCGAAGGGTCTCTACCTCGGCACGCTGATGGTCGGGCTGGAACAGAAGGTGATGGGCGGCAACGTGCCGTGGACACTGCACCACAAGCATGCGGATCACGAGATGCTGAAGCCGGCATCGCAGTGCACGCCGATCGAGTATCCGAAGCCGGACGGCAAGCTGACGTTCGACCGATTGTCGTCGGTGTTCATCTCGAACACGAACCACGAGGAGAACCAGCCGGCGCACCTGACGCTGAAGGACGCGAGCGTGCCGGTGAACGTGAACCTGCGGACCTACGCGGGACCGGAGGCGCGCTTCTGCCCGGCGGCCGTGTACGAGTTCGTGAAGAACGACGACGGCAGCGATCGCCTCGTGATCAACGCGCAGAACTGCGTGCACTGCAAGACCTGCGACATCAAGGACCCGACGCAGAACATTGTGTGGGTCACGCCGGAAGGCGGCGGCGGGCCGAACTATCCAAGCATGTAACGTCGAGATCGCCCACTTTCATGCAGACATTTCGCTCTCCGAGACCTTGAATACCGAGCCAGCATTGCCCGGATTCATTGCCTGCTCTTCCAGCAAACGTGCCGCTGCTGCCGACTGCTCGACAAAAGCCCCATTCTGCCGCACGACGGCCTGATTGACCGGTTCGATCCCGCGGCTCTGCTCGTCCGACGCAGCGGCGATCTCGCCGACGATATCGGACACCGGCCTGATCGCCTGCTTGACGTGTCCCGTCGTCGCGCCGACGTCCGTCGCCTGCGTGGCGCCGTCCTGAATCAGGGCGACAGAAGTGCTGATCAGTTCCTCGATTTCTTTCGCAGCCGAAGCCGAGGACTGTGCCGGACCGTGCACTTCGCTCGCCACCACGGCGAATCCGCGCCCCTGCTCGCCAGCGCGGGCAGCCTCCACGGCAGCGTCATCCGTTCGCCATCATCTTCATCGCGAGGCAAATCGCAACGACTTGCAGCGTTACCCGGTCGGGTATCGCGATGCCGGCGAGTTCGCCCGCATTGACGATGCGTGTGTCTCATGCGATCGCGCGCGAGTCCGATGTTTCCGGACGACCACGTATCCATGTCGGCGCCCTCTTTCAGTCAAACGAACCGGCGATCAGACCGCCATGCACAGATACTTGATGACCAGATAATCGTCGATGCCGTAGTGCGACCCTTCGCGGCCGATTCCCGACTGCTTCACGCCACCGAACGGCGCGACCTCGTTGGAAATGAGGCCCGTATTGATGCCGACCATCCCGTATTCGAGCTGCTCGGCCACCCGCCACACACGCCCGATGTCGCGGCTGAAGAAGTAGGCGGCGAGCCCGAACTCGGTATCGTTGGCGAGCCTCACGACTTCGTCGTCGCTCGAGAAGCGAAACAGCGGTGCGAGCGGCCCGAACGTCTCTTCACGCGCAACGTCCATCTGCGCGGTGGCATTCAGCAGCACCGTCGGCTCGAAGAAGCCATGGCCGAGTGCATGCCGCCTTCCGCCGGTCGCCACTGTGGCGCCCTTGGCGAGCGCGTCCGCGATGTGCGCTTCGACCTTGCCGAGCGCCGCATCGTTGATCAGCGGCCCGAGTATCACGCCACTTTCGGTGCCGTGCCCGACCTTCAGGCCCTTCACCGCCGCCACCAGCTTCGCGGCGAACGCGTCATACACGCGCTCATGCACGTAGAAGCGATTGGTGCACACGCACGTCTGTCCGTTGTTGCGGTACTTGGACGCGATCGCCCCTTCGACGGCCGCGTCGAGATCGGCATCGTCGAACACGATGAACGGCGCGTTTCCGCCGAGTTCGAGCGTCACCTTCTTCACGGTGGGCGCGCTCTGCGCCATCAGCAGCCGCCCCACGCCGGTCGATCCGGTAAACGACAGCTTGCGCACCACGGGGCTGCTCGTCATCGCGCCGCCGATCGCCTTCGGGTTGCCGGTGACGATGTTGAGCACGCCGTTCGGCACCCCCGCGCGCTCGGCGAGCACCGCGAGCGCGAGCGCCGAGAATGGTGTGGCTTCGGCAGGCTTCACGACGATCGGGCAGCCGGCCGCAAGCGCCGGGCCGACCTTGCGCGTGATCATCGCGTTCGGGAAATTCCACGGCGTGATCGCCGCGCACACGCCGACAGGCTCCTTGATGACCACGAGGCGCTTGTCCGCCACGGGCGTCGCGAGCGTGTCGCCGGCCACGCGCTTGCCCTCTTCCGCGAACCATTCGATGAACGACGCACCGTAGACGATCTCGCCCTTCGCTTCGGCCAGCGGCTTGCCCTGCTCGGCCGTGAGGATCAACGCGAGATCGTCGGCGTGCTCGATCACGAGTTCGTACCAACGGCGCAGGATGCATGCGCGCTCCTTCGCCGTCTTTGCGCGCCACGCGGGCCACGCGGCATTCGCGGCGTCGATCGCGCGTGACGTCTCCGTGGCGCCCATCAGCGGTACGGTGCCGAGCGTCGCGCCCGTCGCCGGGTCGAGCACGTCGAAGCGCTCGCCCGAGTCGGCGTCGCACCATTGCCCGTCGACATAAGCCTGCTGACGCAACAGCGCCGGGTCCTGCAACAGCGTGTTCAATTCCACGATCGGTCCTTCCGGGGATAAAAATGCAGGAGGCGACCCGAGCACGACTCGAGCCGCGAATACGGAGAATTTCAAATGACGGGCGGCGCGAGGCACTGCATCACGAAGCCAGGCGCGCTACCCCGCCTGACGCCACGATGCACTCTCATGACCGTGCGTGAGCAGCCTGCGCGCGATCTCGGCTACCCGGTGCACGTGCGCGATGGCCGCCTCGCGCGCCGCCACGCCGTTGCCCGCCGCGATGGCCGCGAGAATCGCGCGCATCTCCTCGACCGCCTGGTGCCCGCGATCGTCGGACGCGATCGTCAGCGCACGCAGCCGGTTGATACGCGCGATCAGCGTCTGAACGATTTCCCATGCGACCTGCTTTTGCCCGGCGATGAACATGCGTTCGTAGAATGCCGACGTGAGCACCTTCACCGCCTGATGATCCTGCGCATCGAACGCTTGCCGGATCTGGTCGATACACGCGCCCAGCTCGGCGACGAGCGATTGGTCCGCATGCTGCGCACAGGCCATCGCCGCCTCGCCCTCCAGCAACGCGCGTATTTCGTAGATCTCGGCGGCCGTGTCGAAATCGAGGACCGCAACGATCGGCCCCTGGTTCGGGATCGAGGCGACGAGACCTTCCGTTTCCAGATGCCGCAAGACCTCGCGCACGACGGTTCGACTCACGCCGAGGATCTCGCACAGCGAGCGCTCGACCAGCCGCTCGCCGGGCTGGAAATGCGCATCGAGGATCGCGGTGCGCATCTTCTCGAGCGCGAGCTCGCGCAGCGTTGCGGTCGGCCGCTGGACTTTCAGGGACGGCGGAGCAGGACTCATGACTGCCACCGTCATGCTTGCGCGAAAAGGCGCGCGTCGCGTGCGTCCCAGTCGACGAGTGCCTGCGCGCCGATCACGATGCCGTTGTCGTGCCGATGCGCGGCCGGCATGCGGATCGAGATTTCCTGCTGCCAAGGCGTCGCGACCGCGTAATGCATCGCATCGCCGAGATAGGTGACGTCGCGCACGGTCACGGGCAAGGCCGCCGCGGCGCTCGAGCCATTCGTGCCGCTCGCGCGCTGCAGCGAACTGATACGCATCTGTTCAGGGCGGATCATCAGCGTGCCTTCGTCGCCGGCGGCGAGCGTCGGGTGGAACATGTCCGACGCCATTTCGAGGCCGTTGGGCAACACGCCGCCGATGCGGCCGTCGCCGTGCTTCATCACCTTGACCGGCAGGAAATTCGAGTTCCCGATGAAGCTCGCGACGAAGCGCGATGCCGGGTTCGCGTAAAGCTCCTCGCCAGTGCCGACCTGCTCGATGCGCCCCTGGTTGAACACGGCGATGCGGTCCGACAGGCGCAGCGCCTCCTCCTGGTCGTGCGTGACATAGAGAATCGTCACGCCGGTTTCCTGGTGAATGCGGCGCAATTCGAGCTGGATTTCCTCGCGCAGTTTCTTGTCGAGCGCAGAGAGCGGCTCGTCCATCAACAGCACGGGCGGATCGTATGCCAGCGCACGCGCGATCGCGACGCGCTGCTGCTGGCCGCCGGAGAGCTGCGCCGGCATCCGGTCTCGGCACTCGGACAGATGCACGAGCTTCAGCATCTGCTCGACCTTCGCGCGCACTTCGGCGTCGGGCCGGCGGCGCACGCGCAGCGGGAACGCGACGTTCTCTCCGACGGTGAGATGCGGGAACAGCGTATAGCGCTGGAACACCATCCCGATATTGCGCCGGTTCGGCGCGACCGACAGCAGCGGCTTGCCGTCGAGCAGCACGCGGCCGTCGGTCGGCTCCTGGAAGCCCGCGACGATGTAGAGCGTGGTGCTCTTGCCCGAACCCGACGGCCCGAGGAAGGTCATGAATTCGCCCTTGCGCACGTCGAGCGACACCTGGTCGATCGCGACGACGTCGTCGTAGGTCTTGCGCAGGCGCTGGATTTGCAGGAATGCAGTCATGGCGTGTTACCTCAGTGAGCGCGTGCGCGGCGCACCACGGCGCCCGCCAGCATCAATACGGTCGTGAGTCCGACGAGCAGCGACGAAGCGGCCGCGACGACCGGCGTCAGGTCTTGCCGCAGCGTCGCCCAGATCCGCACGGGCAGCGTTTGCAGCGTCGGGCTCGACATGAAGATCGACACGACGACTTCGTCCCACGATGCGAGGAACGCGAAGATCGCGGCGGCGAAGAGGCCGAGCCGGATGGCAGGCAGCGTGACGCGCAGCTTCACGGTAAGCGGCGACGCGCCGCAGATCAGCGCCGCGTCTTCGAGCGCCGTGTCGAAGCTCACGAGCGAGTTGCTGATCGAGATGATCGAGAACGGCAGCGCGATGATCAGATGGCCGATCACGAAGCCGGTCATCGTGCCGTTCAGGCCGATGCGCAGGAAGAACCCGTACAGCGCGACGGCAAGCACGACGACAGGCAGCACCATCGGTGTGAGGAAGAAACCCCGCACGGCCTCGCGGCCTCGGAACTTGCCGCGCACGAGCGCCAGCGACGCGAGAAACCCGATCGCGACGGACAGCACCGTGACGATCACCGCCAGTTTCGCGCTGGTCAGCAGCGAGTCGATCCAGCCCGCGTCGGTGAAGAGCTGCCGGTACCATTCGAGGGTCCAGCCAGGCGGCGGGAAGATGAGCCACTGCGAATCGCCGAACGACAGCGCGACGATAAAGACGATCGGCAACAGCAGGAACAACGCAACAGCCGCGCCCACGGCCACGAGGATCCAGCGCAGCGCGCCCAGGCGATCGAAATCGAGCAACATGTCAGTCCTCCCGCCGGGCCGCCCCAAGTGAGGCTGGCGCCCCCCCGGGAAGCAGCGAACGTAGTGAGCTTGAGGGTTGTTTCATCTCAGCGGCCTCCGGTGGTGGCGTGCGCGCTGCCGGTGAAGCGCAGTTGCAACGCATAGAGGGCGAGCGTCACGGCGAGCAGCACGAAGGCCGCGGCGCCGGCGAGGCCCCAGTTCAGCAGTTCCTGCACGAGCTGCGCGATCAGTTCGGCCAACATCATGTACGACGGGCCGCCGAGCAGCGTCGGCGTGACGAAGTAACCGAGCGCCATCACGAACACCATCAGTACGCCGGAGGCCACGCCCGGCATCGCGAGCGGCACGAGGATGCGCCAGAACGCCTGCCAGCGGCTCGCGCCGCACACCGCGGCCGCGCGCAGTGTCGACGGGTCGATGCCGCGCAGCGTTGCATGCAGCGGCATCACGAGGAACGGCAGCATGATGTAGGTCATGCCGATCGTCACGCCGGTCAGGTTGTTCACCAGCGACAGCGGCTCGTGAATCACGCCGAGCGCCATCAGCGCGCGGTTGATCGGCCCCGTTCCCTGCAGCAGCACCATCCATGCAAACGTCCGTGCGAGCAGGTTCGTCCACATCGACAGCAGCAGGATCGCGAACAGCACCGAACTGAGCCGGCGCGGCGCGATCGCGAGCAGCCATGCCATCGGAAAGCCGACGATCAGCGTGACGAGCGTGACGACCGTCGCAACAAGAAACGTATTGCCGAACACGCGCACGTACGTCGTCGAGCCGAGCAGCTGCTCGTAGTTGTGCAACCCGGGCGTCGGTTCGAGCACGCTGCGCAACAGCAGCGACAGCACCGGCAGCAGGAAGAAGATCACGAGCAGCAGCATCGCGGGCGTCAGCAGCCGTATGCTGCGCCAGTCGCGCCGCTTGCGCGGCGGCGGCGCGCTCGGATGCGCGACGGTACTCAATAGGTTTGGCATGGTGGCTCCTTGGTCGGCCAGCGCCAGCACTTCAGTGCCTGTTACCGCTGGCCCCATGCAGGTTCGTTGCTCGGCCGCGCCGGCTCGATCCGGTTCGGCCTCCTGAACAGAATTCAGATCCATACGACTTGCCACGCCGGCTTACTTCGACTGCCACGCGTACCAGCGCTTCGCGATCGCGTCGCGATTCTCGGCCCAGTACTTCATGTCGAGGTTGATCTGCGTGGCCTTGTACTGGTCCGGGAGCGTCTTCGCAATTGCCGGTTGCATCAGCGCCGCCGACTTCACGTTGATCGGTGCATAACCGGTGTCGGCCGCGAATTTCGCCTGCGCCTGCGCACCCGTCGCGGCGGCGAGGAACTTCATCGCCGCGTCGCGATGCTTCGCGCCCTTCGGGATCACGAGCATGTCGGCGGCGGTCAGGTTCTGGTTCCATGACATGCCGACCGGCACGCCTGTCTGCGCGAGCGCATGCAGGCGGCCGTTCCAGAACATGCCGATCGGCGCTTCGCCCGACGCGAGCAACTGCTGCGACTGTGCACCGCCGCTCCACCAGACGATGTCACCCTTGATGGAATCGAGCTTCTTGAATGCGCGGTCGAGGTCGAGCGGATACAGCTTGTTCGGCGCGACGCCGTCGGCGAGCAACGCGATCTCGAGCACGCCCGGCGCCGACCACTTGTAGAAGGTGCGCTTGCCAGGGAAGCGCTTGGTATCGAACAGGTCCGCCCAGTTCTGCGGCTGCGCGCTCGTGTATTTCGCCTTGTAGTAGCCGAGCACGAACGAATAATAGAAGCTGCCCACCGCAGACGGCGTCGCGAAGCGCGGGTCGAGTTCGGCCTTGTTCACCACCGAATAGTCGATCGGCTCGATCAGCCCTGCCTTTTCCGCCGCATACGCGAAGTCACCCTCGACGTCGACCACGTCCCAGCTGACGTTGCCGCTGTCGACCATCGCCTTGAGCTTGCCGTAGTCGGTCGGCCCGTCCATCAGCACGTTGATGCCGCTCGCCTGCGTGAACGGCTGCGCCCAGTCCTTCTGTTGCGACGACTGGGTCGTGCCGCCCCAGCTGGTGAACACGATCGGATCGGCGGCCAATGCCGGCGCGGCGCACAGGGCGGCCAACGGTGCAATACATGCCAGACGCGACGCTGCGAAACGCGGGATGCTTCTGCTGCTCATGGTCTCTCTCTCCAAGGGGAAACGCCGCGCGTCGCGACCGCCGGGATGGCAGCCATTCGAATACGCGCCTTCAGACCGGCGGCGCAAACCTCGCCGGCATCATGATCCTGATTCTTGTGTCTTCGCCACGCCTGATTGCGGCAAGTCGCTTCAATGCGCGACTGCAAGTGTCTGCACGGTGCCGGCCTCCGTATCGCCGACATAGATGCCGTACGCGTCCTGCCGGCGTTCACGCACGTAGCGTTCGAGCATCGAGCGCACGGCGGGGTCGGCGATCTCGTCCCACGGAACTTGCCAGAGCGGCACGATACGGATGCTGCTGTCGAACCACGGCGAACCGGTGGGCATCACACGGCCGCGGTAATAGATATGGACGCCCGCCTCGCGCCCGCCGGCGGATTCGAAAACTGCGAACAGGAAGTCGAGATGCGCGTTGAGCCCGAGCTTCGCGAGCACGCCGCGCAGGCTCGCGGGGTCACTCGCCGGATCGAGCCGGGTGCCGGTCGGCAAGCGCAGCCCGTGCGGCGTATCGACGAGCACCAGCCCGTCGCGATGTTCGAGAATCGCACCCACCTCGGCATGCCCGCCTGCCGCGGACAACGCGTCCTGCGACAGCGTGAAGTTCACGTAAGCGCCTCGGCAATAGCCGAGCGGCGACGCGCTCGTCTGCGCGAAATCGACCACGCGCCCGATCAGGATGACGTGATCGCCTGCATCCACCACGTCGTGAGTCACGCAGTCGAAGCTCGCCGCCGCATCCCGGATCACCGGTGCGCCCGTCTTGCGCGTGTCCCACGGCACTTGCGCGAACTTGTCCTGCGCCTTCGATGCGAACACGCCGGATACGTTGGTCTGGTTTTCCGCCAGCACGCTGACGGCAAAACGCTGCGTAGCCGAGAACACCGCATGGCTCGACGCCGTCTTCGCGATGCACACGAGGATCAGCGGCGGATCGAGCGACACCGACGTGAACGAGTTTGCGGTGAAACCGCGCGGCGACCCGTCGGGCTGGATCGTCGTGACGACCGTCACGCCGGTGACGAATGCGCCGAGGGCGCGGCGGAATCCGAGCGTGTCGAATGCCTGCTGCGCGGTGGACCCGGTCATCGACTCAGTCATGGCGTGCTCCCCTGATTACTGCGCTACTCGATGAGATTATGGTATGCCATCTTATGGTCGACAACAACGTGTCAAAAATCATGGAAAACCATGATGCAACTGCGGATCGCCACGTATTCAATAGCCAAAACAAAAGGCCGCCGGCGTAGCACGCCGGCGGCCTTCCAGGTCAATTCGCACGTCTGGATGCTCGCGCTCGGGCTCCATCAACTATCGCTGGATGCCTCGTCCTGCTGCTGCGCGAGCGCGGACAGCGCCAGCTCGGAAACCCGCTTGATGTGCGCAGCCGACGCGGCCGATGCCGCGTTGCCGTCGCGCTGCTCGATCGCGTCGAGCAGGCGGTTCATCTCGGTGTTGGAATCGCCGCCGCGCCCCGGCATCGCGATGGTCAGCGCGCGCAACCGGTTGATGCGCGCGTTCAGCGTCTTGACCACCGTCAGCGACACCTGCTTTCCTGCGGCTTCAAACAGCGTTTCGTAGAAACGCTCGGTGAATTCGAGCACGCGTGGCAATTCCTGCTTCTCGAACGCGTCCTCGATCGTTGCACGAATTTCTCGCAACTGCCGCACGACTTCGGGCGTCGCGCGCTCCGCGCAGGCACGCGCGGCATTGGCTTCGAGCAGGCCGCGCAGTTCGTAGATCTCGCCGACTTGCGCCGGATCGAGCCGCGCGACCACCGGCCCTTGCCGCGACACGGTCTCGACCAGCCCTTCGGTCTCGAGGTGCCGCAGCACCTCGCGCACCACCGTGCGGCTGACGCCGAGCTCATCGCACAGCGTGCGCTCGACGAGCCGCGCGCCCGGCCGGAAATAGCCCTGCACGATCGCGCCACGCAGCTTGTCGAGCGTCAGTTCGCGCAGGGTCTTGGCATTGCGGTCGATTTTCAGGTCTTGCATGAGCGGCACTCTGGAAACGGGTATGGGCCTGCAGCCGGCCGCGAGCCGTCCGCAAACATGGAATGCCATATTATGACCTAACTGCCAGCGTCTTCCATCCCGCCCGGCCTGCGCCCGTGCCCAGCGATCAGCCCTCGAGCCCCTCGACGATCGCGATCTGCGCCCGGCAATGTCCATCCCGCTTCGCCTTCGCCGCCTGGTACTCCGGCGAGTGATAACACGCGAGCGCCGTTTCCATGTCGGGAAAGCGGATCACGACGTGGCGCTCGAACGCGTCGCCCTCCAGCGTCTTCGACGCGCCGCCACGCGCCAGGAACACGGCACCGAATTTCTTGAACGCCTGCGGCGCGATGTCCGTGTAGTCCTTGTACTTCACGGGATCCAGCACCTGCACGTGGGCAATCCAGTACGCACTCATTTCTCACCTCCGCTTAGGAAATTTTTGATACGGGTTTACACTCATGGCATGCCGTAACATGGTATACCACAATGAATCGCACAATCAACGCACGAAAGGAAGGTGCCATGAGCCTGATTCGGAAATCCGTCCTCCATGTCGAGACGCTCTACGTGGATGGCGACAAGGTCGCTGCCAAACCACTGAAGATGATCGGCGCGGTCGCCGTCATCAAGAACCCGTGGGCAGGCCGCGGGTACGTCGAGGACCTGTCGCCGGAGATTCGCGCGATCGCCCCGCAGCTCAGCGAACACCTGACCAAACTGATCCTCGACGAGGCCGGTTCGGGCGACGCGGTCGAAGCGTTCGGCAAGAGCGCGATCGTCGGCCTCGACGGTGAAATCGAGCATGCATCCGCGCTGATCCATACGCTGCACTTCGGCAACATCTATCGCACGGCCGTCGGCGCGAAGTCGTACCTTGCGTTCAACAACACGCGCGGCCCGGCCAATGCACCGCTGCTGATCCCGATGATGGACAAGAATGACGAAGGTCGCCGTTCGCACTACCTGACGCTCCAATTCTCGATCCCGGATGCACCGGCCGCCGACGAACTGGTCATCGCCATCGGCGCCGCGACCGCCGGCCGTCCGCATCACCGCATCGGCGACCGCTACAAGGATCTCGCAGAGCTCGGAAATGACGTCAAGAACCCTGCTGCTGTCAAATAAGCGCGTCGCCAACTGTCTCGACCACGGCACCGGCGAACCGCTGGTGCTGATTCATGGGGTCGGCATGCAGGCGGCCGCGTGGTATCCGCAGATCGACGACCTGTCGCGCGATTTCCGCGTGATCTCCGTCGACATGCCGGGCCACGGGATGAGCGATGCGCTCGACACCGACGCCGACCTGCAGCAGTTCGTGCAGTGGGCCATCGGGTTCATCGAGGCGCTGAAGGTCGGCCCCGTCAACCTGGCCGGCCACTCGATGGGTTCGCTGATCGCCGCCGGCGTCGCCGTGACGCGGCCCGATCTGGTCAAGCGCGTGGCAGTCTTGAACGGCGTGTACCGCCGCACCGAACAGGCGCGCGAGGCCGTGCTGCAACGTGCCGCCGAACTGCGCTCGGGCACCATCGACGTCGATACGCCGCTGCGGCGCTGGTTCAACGCGGAAGAAGCGCAGCAGGCCGCCGCGCAGAAGGTGGAATCGTGGCTGCAGTCGGTCGATCTGGCCGGCTACGCGACCGCGTACACCGCGTTCGCGAACGGTGACGACGTATATGCGGACGGCTGGCACCGGATCGCGTGCCCTGCCCTCGTGCTCACCGGGTCGGACGACCCGAATTCGACGCCCGAGATGGCCCGGCAGATGGCGCAGGCCGCGCAGGACGGCAAGGCTGTCGTGATCGAGAACGAGCGCCACATGGTGAACCTGACCGCGCCCGACGCCGTCAATCGCGCGCTGCGTGCGTGGCTGCAGACCGTGCCGCAGGCGGAAACCCTGAAATCGGAAGTGTGACATGAGCCAAGCAATCAGCCAGGAAACGCCGATCATCAACACGCGGGAGCTGCGCGATGCGTTCGGCGCATTCATGACCGGCGTGACGATCGTCACCACCGCGCGCGACGACGGCCAGCCGCTCGGCTTCACCGCGAACTCGTTCTCGTCGGTATCGCTTGATCCGGCGCTGCTCCTCATCAGCATCGCGAAGACGTCGAGCAATTTCCAGACGTTTTCCACGACCGGCCACTTCGCGATCAACATCCTCGCCGAAGGACAAAAGGACCTCTCCAACACCTTCGCGCGACCGAGCGACGATCGCTTCGCGAACGTCGGCTGGCACCTGAGCGCGCATCGCAACCCCCTGATCGACGACGTCAGCGCGTGGTTCGACTGCACGACGCACGCTGTGATCGACGCGGGCGATCACGCGCTCATCATCGGCAAGATCGAGGCGTTCCATTCCGCCGGCTACGCGGGGCTCGGCTACTACCGCGGCGGCTATTTCACGCCGGCGAAGCTGTCGGCCGAAGTAATCGCCGGACCGAAAGTCATCGTCAGTGCGATCATCACGCGCGACGACAAGGTCCTGATGGTGCAGACGGCCGACCGCAAGTGGGCGCTGCCCACCCGGGAAATCGGCAACGAAGGCGCCGACAAGGCGCTCGCCGAACTGTTCCGGCAATACCAGCCGGACGCATCGGCAAGCTTCATCTATTCGGTCTACAACAATACCGAGACGCACTACCAGTACATCTCGTTCCTCTGCAGCGCACCGGACGAAGCGGCGGCGGCCGGCGAATTCGTGAGCCTCGACGACCTCGACGCCGACGCGTTCCAGGACAGCGCGCTCGCCAGCATGCTCGAGCGCTATCGCAAGGAGAGCCAGTTGAAGAGTTACGGCCTGTACTTCGGCGATCACAGCACCGGCACCATCCGCCCGCTTCTTTCCTGAAAGGTCACATCATGCGTTTTTCGCTTTTCGTTCACATGGAGCGCGTCTCCGACCAGACCAGCCAAAAGCAGCTGTACGACGAGATGGTCGAGCTGTGCCAGATCGCCGACCGCGGCGGCATGCATGCCGTCTGGACCGGCGAGCACCACGGCATGGACTTCACGATCGCGCCGAACCCATTCATCAACCTCGTCGACCTCGCGAACAAGACGAAGCGCGTGCGGCTCGGCACGGGCACGGTCGTCGCGCCGTTCTGGCATCCGATCAAGCTCGCCGGCGAAGCGGCGATGACGGACATCATCACGGGCGGCCGCCTGGAGCTCGGGATCGCGCGCGGCGCGTACTCGTTCGAATACGAGCGCCTGATGCCGGGCCTCGACGCGTGGGGCGCGGGCCAGCGCATGCGCGAACTCATCCCGGCCGTAAAAAAGCTGTGGGAAGGCGATTACGCGCACAGCGGCGAGTTCTGGCAATTCCCGTCGACGACGTCGTCACCGCTGCCGCTGCAGCAGCCGCATCCGCCGATCTGGGTGGCCGCGCGCGATCCGAACAGCCACGAGTTCGCGGTGGCCAATGGCTGCAACGTGCAGGTCACGCCGCTGCACCTCGGTGACGAGGAAGTCGAGAAGCTCGTCGGCCACTTCAATGCCGCGTGCGCGAAGTTCAGCGACGTGCCGCGCCCGCAGATCATGCTGCTGCGTCACACCTACGTGGCGAGCAGCGAAGACGACGCGCAGCTGGCCGCCGACGAAGTCAACGTGTTCTACAACTACTTCGGCGCGTGGTTCAAGAACGAGCGTCCGGTCAGCCGCGGGATGATCAAGCCGCTGAGCCGCGACGAAATCGCGGCGCACCCCTTCTACACGCCGGAAGCGATGCGCAAGAACAACGTGATCGGCACGCCTGCGGAAGTGATCGGGCGCCTGAAGGCCTATGAAGAGCTCGGCTTCGACGAGTACTCGTTCTGGATCGATACCGGCATGAGCTTCGAGCGCAAGAAGGCGTCGCTCGAGCGGATGATCCGCGACGTGATGCCGGCGTTCCAGTAAGGGGACGATGCCATGAATGTGCATTTTCAGCTGTATATCGACGGGCAGTTCGGGCCCGGTGCCGCCACGTTCGGCAGCATCAATCCGGCGACCGGCGCCGTGTGGGCACAGATGCCGGAAGCCCGCACCGACGAGGTGAACCGCGCGGTAGCGGCGGCCGGTCGCGCGCTGACCGATCCGGCCTGGGCGGGGCTTTCCGCGTCCGCGCGCGGCAAGCTGCTGTACAGGCTCGCCGATCTCGTCGAAAAAGCTGCACCGCGGCTCGCCGAAATCGAAACGAACGACACCGGCAAGATCATCCGGGAAACGTCGAGCCAGATCGCGTACGTCGCCGAGTATTACCGCTACTACGCGGGCATCGCCGACAAGCTCGAAGGCAGCAGCATCCCCGTCGACAAGCCGGACATGCAGGTGTGGCTCGAGCGGCAGCCGCTCGGCGTGGTCGCCGCGATCGTGCCCTGGAACAGCCAGCTGTTCCTGTCCGCGGTCAAGATCGGCCCGGCGCTCGCGGCCGGCTGCACGGTGGTGCTGAAGGCGTCCGAGGAAGCGCCGGGACCGTTGCTCGAGTTCGCGCGCGTCGTGCACGATGCAGGATTCCCGCCGGGCGTCGTCAACGTCATTACCGGCTTCGGCCCGGAATGCGGCGCGGTGCTGAGCAGCCACCCGGGCGTGGACAAGGTCGCGTTCACCGGCGGCCCCGAGACCGCGCGCCACATCGTGCGAAACACGGCCAACAACCTCGCGAAGGTGTCGCTCGAACTCGGCGGCAAATCACCGTTCATCGTGTTCGCCGATACCGATATCCAGAGCGCGGTGAATGCGCAGGTCGCCGCGATCTTCGCGGCGAGCGGCCAGAGTTGCGTCGCGGGTTCGCGCCTGCTGATCGAGGCTTCCGTCAAGGAGCAGTTCCTTGCGCTGCTGGTCGAGCGTGTGTCGCGGATTCGCGTGGGTTCACCCAACGAGCGGGAAACCGAGTACGGCCCGCTGTGTACGGAACGGCAGCTTCGCAACATCCAGACGGTCGTCGAGAACTCGGCGCGCCAGGGTGCCAAGGTCCTCGCAGGCGGGAAGAGGCTGGAGCGCGACGGGTATTACTACGCACCGACGATCCTCGACTGCACCGGCGTCGCGCAAGCCGACAGCATCACGACCGAATTGTTCGGCCCGGTGTTGTCGGTCGACACGTTCGAATCCGAACAGGAAGCGATCGAGAAGGCAAACGGCACCGCCTACGGCCTCGCGGCCGGCATCTTCACGACCAACCTGACGCGTGCGCACCGCGTGTCGAAGCGCGTGCGCTCCGGCATCGTGTGGATCAACACCTATCGGGCCGTGTCGCCGCTCGTGCCGTTCGGCGGCTTCGGGCTGTCCGGGCACGGCCGTGAAGGCGGCCTGAGCGCCGCGCTCGAATACACGACCACGAAGTCCGTGTGGCTGCGCACGTCGGACGATCCGATCAGCGACCCGTTCGTGATGCGCTGAGCGGCTACGCTTTCGCCGGCAGTATCGACTCAAGGCCGCAAAGGCCATGCCGCGCCGCGCGCGTCATCAGGCGCATGCGGCGACGCATGGCCCCGGCAATAAAGATGGAGACAACATGACAAAGCAGGAAAGCGACGGTAGCGTTCTCGCCATCGAAAGCAACTCGATCGAATATGTTCCGCCGGAGGCGCGGCACGGCAAGCCGGCCGACCTCTTCACCCTGTGGTTCTGCACGAACCTCGCCCCGCTGGCCGTGATCTCCGGCGCGACGTCGGTACTGGTGTTCCACCTCGACCTGATAAGCGCGATCGTCGCGATCGCGGCCGGACAGTTCTTCGGCGCGATCTTTCATGCGCTCACTTCCGCGCAGGGGCCACTGGTCGGCGTGCCGCAGATGATCCAGAGCCGCGCGCAATTCGGCCGCTACGGGTCGCTGCTGGTCGTGTGCTTCACCACGCTGATCTATCTCGGCTTCTTCGTGTCGAACATCATTCTCGCGGGCAAGACGCTCCACACGGCGGCGCCCGCAGTGCCGGTGCCGATCGCAACCGTCATCGGCGCGGTGCTCGCGACGCTGGTCGGCGTGATCGGCTGCCACTTCATTCATCGCTTCAACAAGATCGGCGCGTGGTTCATGGGTGGCGCACTAGTGGTCGGCATCGCGCTAATGGTGCCGGGCCTCGATGCGCGGATGTTCCAGCAGGGTCATTTCGATCTCGCCAACTGGTTCGCGATGTTCGGCTTGTGTGCGGTCTGGCAGATCAGCTTCGCGCCCTATACGTCCGACTATTCGCGCTATCTGCCGGCTTCCGCCGGATTCGGGAGGACCTTTGCGTACACGTACTTCGGCACGTCACTGGGGACGATCTTCGCGTTCCTGTTCGGCGTGCTCGCCGTCAGCACCGGCCATTCGTCGGACGCGATGCAGGCGATCCGCGAGCAGACCGGCGCGTTCGGCTACGTGCTGATCTTCCTGTTTCTGGTCAACATCATCGGCCACAACGGGATGAACCTGTATGGCGCGGTGCTGTCGTTCATCACCGCCGCGCAGACGTTCCGGCCGCACTGGGTGCCCGGCCGCAATGTGCGCGTCGTCGTGTCGGCGGTGCTGCTGGTGGCGTCGACCGCGGCTGCACTGTGGGCATCGAGCAATTTCATCTCGATCTTCCTCAACGCGATCTTCGCGCTGCGCATCGTGCTGGCGCCGTGGATCGCGATCAACCTGATCGACTTCTACCTGGTCAACAACCGCCGCTACCGGGTCACGGAAATCATCAGCAGCAGTGGTGGCGTGTACGGGGCGTTCAACGTCAAGGCCATCGCGATCTACGCGCTCGGGATTGCGGTCCAGGTGCCGTTCATGGAGGAGAGCTTCTTCCACGGCTCGTGGGCATCGGTTCTCGGCGGCGCGGACGTGTCGTGGATAGTGGGCCTCGTCGTCACCGCGACGGTCTGCTACCTGTTCGCGTCAAAGGACGGTTCGCGTTCGCGCGGACGGTGCCCGGCGGGCGCCGGGGCTTTGGAATAACCGAGGAAATCAATCATGAACGAAGATGATGCTCTGTTTCAGAAGGGCTTGCCGATCCGCCGGGAAGTGCTCGGCCCGGAATATGTCGATGCGTCGATGGAAAAGGCCGACGCCTTCATGATGGCGTTCCAGCGCGCAACCACGGCGTGGGCGTGGGGCTGGGCATGGGGCGATGAAACACTCGACCGCAAGACGCGCAGCCTGCTCAATCTCGCGATGCTGACCGCCGCCGGTCATACGAACGAACTCAAGCTGCACGTGAAAGGCGCGCTCAACAACGGCGTGAGCGTCGATGAAATCAAGGCGACGCTGCTGCATGCGACCGCGTATTCGGGGATCCCGCACGGGCTCAGCGCGTTCAAGGCTGCACATGAAGTGCTGGTGGCCGAAGGGGCGTTGAAGTAAGCGAGCCGCTCGCGCACGTGTAATGCGAGATCGCGATGACGCTGCACACGCACACTGCGGGGGGCGTCCGCCGCGCCGTGTGCGCCGGCTCAATGCCGGCGCATTCCACCAAAGCCGTGCTCGCCGCCGACGAAGGCCGGGCCACGATAAAAGCCGGTGCCCATCGGAGCACCGACGCGGCCACGCATACCCCCGTCGAAGTGACCGAAGTGACCGAAGTGGTCGAAGTGATGGCGATGATGAAAACGGTCGATGAAGACGAAGCTGACGCCCGTGCCGACGAACACCGCCGGCCCCCAGTACCAAGGGTCGGCGTACGGATAGGCGGTATCCGGATACCACACGATGCTGCCGTCCGTGCTCTGCATCATCTGCCAGGTGCCGTCGCCTTGCCGGCACGCGCGCCCGACGATCTGCTGTTCGGTGCCGTCGATTTCCGCTTGCATGACGACCGCACGGCAGCGGGCGCCTTCGTCCGGCGAGTCGTCATAGGTTTGCGCAAGCACGCACATGGAGCAGCCGAGACAGACGACGCCCATCCCGACCCGAAACAAGTTGCACATGATCGGCTCCTGCATTGTTGCCCCGACCACCCGAGCCTTGGCGTCACGGACGACGCGCGGCTTCGTATGGGTCACCCGACCATTAGACGATGTGGCATGCCCGATTATTCCTGGGGTCGGGATACGCATGCGTGATGCACGAACCGCCGACGATCATGCGCGCGGCGAACGCCGGACGATGCAGTAGACGCCCGCCGCCATCACGCCGAAGACCACATGGGCGACCAGCGTGATCGCGCCGCGCACCGGAACGAACCACGGGAAGATCGCGGTGAACGCGTGCAGGTTGATGCCGTAGAGCACCAGTCCGAACGCGCCGCCCGCCACCAGCGCGGCGCCGGGCGACAGGTTGCGCACCATCCTCGCCAGCACGGCCGTATAGGCAAGCGACAGCGCGGCATGCACCAGCGTCGCCACGCCCATGATCGTCGGATCGAAGCCCGCGGAGGCGCCGAGCACGGCTCGCCCCATCACGAGGGCGGCCGTCAGGCGCGCGTCGCGAAGCAGGTTGTGAAAGGGGTCTTCTCCGGCGATCGGCCAGAGCAGCAGCTCGATGACGGTCGAGCCGACCGCCGCGCCGAACGCTGCCCAGAGAATCGGGACCGGACCGTTCCGTTTCAATGGTGCTCCGCGATGGCCGCGCGCCGTGCGGACTTACAGCGGACGTTCGCAATCCGTCCAGTATGCGAACGGATCACGATGCTTCGGGTAGTGCTCGTCGAGCCATTTCAGCAACGTCGCACGCGCGTTGTCCAGATCGGCCTTCGACGACGACGTCGTCAGTTCGTGCACCTCGGCGGACTTTTCCCGGTCCATCACGTAGCAGTTCCAGTCGGGGCCGTCGAGATCCGGATCATCGGACGCCTTCGACGACTTGCGCCAGCCGAACCCCTTGCGCGCATC
Source organism: Burkholderia sp. BCC1993 (assembly GCF_905339865.1). Lineage (NCBI taxonomy): Bacteria > Pseudomonadati > Pseudomonadota > Betaproteobacteria > Burkholderiales > Burkholderiaceae > Burkholderia > Burkholderia sp. BCC1993. The sequence continues at coordinate 306,999 of NZ_CAJPGZ010000010.1, forward strand.
GATGTAATAGCGCGGATGCACTTTCAGATACGACAGCTCGCCGCCCTGCAGGCTGCTTTCCGCGCGCAGCACATCGCGTTCGTCGACGATCTGCGTGACTTCCGGCAGCCGGCGCGAGCGCCAGCCGGCCGGCAGCGTCGCCGTCGCCCGCACGGCGTCGTACGGGCCCCACGCGAGGCCCCAGGCTTCGGCCATGCGCTTCATGAACGCATCCGCGCCCGGATAGCCGCGCAACTGGATTCTCGTCGACAGCGTGACTTCGACGCGGCCGTCGGCGCCGGCGGGGTCGCCTGCCGCTTCGAACGGGTTGCCCGGGCGCGACGCGCGCTGCTGCGCGTCCGCGGGCGCCATGCCCGAAAACAGCTGGTCGAGCGCCGCACGCGCTTTCGACGACTTGTCTGGTCTATTCATTCCTCATTCCCTCTGCATTCGAACGGTTCAACACGCTCGATTCTCGTTAATCTGTCGGGTCCCGCGGTTTTCCGCGGTCGCATTGTCGACGATCCGGTATCCCGGGTCGAGCGGCGGCGCCATCCGCGCCGCCTGCGTCGCACACCTCGACGCCCCTGCCGCCTATCCCAGCGCGGCCCGCATCCGCTCCATCAGCGCGAGCACCTCCGGACGATTCTCGCCCTTCGCATGCACGAAGTGATACCTGAGCGGCGACTCGACCTCATGCCGGCTCACACGGACGAGCGCGCTGCGCTTGAGATACGCATCCGCGAGCGGCATCCGCGCCAGCGCCACGCCGAGCCCCGCCTCGGCCGCCGCGAGCACCAGGTTGTAGTCCTCGAAACGGCGATCCTGCGCGCGCGGCTTGAACGGTATGCCGAGCGCGTCGAACCAGGTGCGCCAGCCGGTCACGTCGGAGTCGTGCAGCAGCGGCATCTCGAGCAGCGCGGCGGCGTCGTTGCGACGGCGCCGCGCGGCCAGCTGCGCGGCGAGCCGCGGATGCGCGACCGGATGGAGCGTCTCCGGCATGAACGCGCGGGTCTCGAGCTGACGCCAGTTGCCGCGCCCGTACCGGATCGACAGATCCGCTTCGCCAGCGGCGATGTCCACATTGCGAAGCTCGATGCCGAGCTCGATGCGCAACGCGGGCGCCTCGCTCTCGAGCGCGTGCTGGCGCTCGAGCAGCCAGAGCTGCGCGAATGCCGGCACCACGCTCATCCTGACCAGTCGCGGCGTACGCGGCGAGCGCCACTGGTCGGCCGCGCCGTCGATGATCGCGAACGCCTGTTCGATCCGGCCGACGAAGCGCTGGCCGTCCGGCGTCAGCCGCACGCCACGCGCATGACGTTCGAACAACGCCATGCCCAGCCAGTTCTCGACGGACGCCACGCGCCGGCTGATCGCGCCGTGCGTGACGCCGGACGCGTCGGCGGCCGCCAGGAACGAACCCAGGCGCGCCACCGCACAGACGGTCTCCAGGCTGGCCAGCGGCGGCCGCGGGCCGGGTGACGACGTGACCGACGGCAGCGCGTCCGCCACTTGCTGCTGCATTCGCGCCGGGCCATCGGCCCGGCGTCGCACCGAGCTGTGAGCCATATTCATACCCGCTGGTTGATCTGTGCGCTAGCTTAACATCTCGCGTCGCCGCACCATTGCCGCATGAACACGCTTTCCTCCCCCTCGTCGCGCAGCGCGCGACTGCCGCTCGTCGCGGCCGGCGCGGTGGCGTTCACGATCGTCTCGTGGGCCTCCGCCTTCCCGTTCATCCGGATCGGCCTGCACGGGCTGGCCCCGCTGCAACTCGCGGCCGCGCGCTTCGCGACCGCGGCCGTGCTCGTAACCGCATGGCTCGCGTGGCGGCGGCCTCGCATGCCGGCCAAAGGCGACGCGTTGCGCTTTCTCGTCTGCGGCCTGCTCGGCATCGCACTCTACAACGCGCTGCTCAATACCGGCGAGCAGACCGTGTCGGCCGGCGCGGCGAGCTTCATCGTGAACACGCTGCCGATCTTCACGGCGCTGCTGGCCGCGGTGTTTCTGCGCGAACGCTTCAATCGCCGCGGATGGCTCGGTTCGCTGGTCAGCCTGGCCGGCATCGCCGTGATCGCGCACGGCCAGCCGGGCGGCCTCGTCCTCGGCTCCGGCAGCACGCTGATCCTCGGCGCGGCATTGTGTTCGGCCAGCTATTTCGTGCTGCAGCGGCGACTGATTCCCGTGTACGGCGCGCTGCCCTGCGCAGCATATACGCTGCTGGCCGGTGCGCTGCTGCTCACGCCATGGTTGCCCGGCGCGCTCGCGTCGCTCGGCGGCGGCGCGTCACGCGACACGGCGCTCGCCGTCCTGGTGCTCGGCATCTTTCCCGCCGCGCTGGGTTACGCGACCTGGACCTTCGCACTCGGCTACTTCGGCGCGGCGCGCGCCGCCAATTTCCTCTACCTGACACCGGCCGTCGCGACGGTGTTGTCGATGGCGCTGACAGGCGAGCGGCCCGGCATCGAGACGGTGTGCGGCGGCCTGCTGGCGATTGCCGGCGTGATATTCGTGGCCTTGCGCGGACGGACGTAGGCATGCGGCCGCGCCGGGCGGCAACGCCGGTCCGGACGATCCGGCAGCGAGCCGGCCGAACCGGCCTCGTCATCTGCAAAGCCGGACGCACAGCTGCGCCGAACGGCTCGCCGCCATTCGCCGACGCGGCCGGGCTTGACCGTTAGTTGCAACAAGCCGATGGCGGCTTCGCCGCGCCACGGCGATGAAACTGTGCAGACAAATCGACCGAACAGTTCCGGATTGATTGCATCGCGCTGTCCATGGTCATCGGGAGCGGCCCGGTCGAATAATCGAAGCAATCGACGGCGCAAGACGGACAGCTGAAGCTCCGTCGCCGGCTGGCCGGCCCGGTTCCACGGGCACGGGGCCGCCGGGCGCCGCGACGCATCGCGAAACGGCCGCGCAATCGCATCACATTTGCGCAAGGCTGGGCAATTCGCGGAAGCGGGCGCAAACGCGTTCGGATATATTCATACGAATTGCGTGTCGCCGGACGAAATCACCCGCTCGCTCGGGCACGGCCCGGGCGACATGCAAGCCGGACCCGTCACGGGTCACGGAGATTCGTCCGGCACACCGAGCGCCTCACAAGGGCGCGCGGCAAACCGGACGGCACCAGAAATATCAATCAACGGAGATGGCAGATGGAACGAAGCACTGTCGGCATGCGCTGCAAACCCCTGATCACCGTCGCACTGGCGGCCGCCGCATTTGCGGCCGCGTCGGGCGCGATGGCCGACCAGGTCGTGAAGATCGGCAGCGTCGAACCGACGACGGGCGGCATTTCGCACCTCGGCAAGGACAACGAGAACGGTGCGCGCCTCGCGGTGGAAGAAATCAATGCGAAGGGCCTGACGATCGGTGGCAAGAAGATCACGCTGCAGCTCGACGCGCAGGATGACGCGGCCGACCCGCGCCAGGCCACGCAGGTCGCGCAGAAGCTCGTCGACGACAAGGTCGTCGCCGTCATCGGCCACCTGAACTCGGGCACGTCGATCCCGGCCTCGAAGATCTACAGCGACGCGGGCATCGTGCAGATCTCGCCGTCGGCCACGAACCCGACCTACACGCTGCAGGGCTTCAAGACGACCTACCGCGTGGTCGCGACCGACGCGCAGCAAGGTCCGGCACTCGCGAGCTACGCGCAGTCGAAGGGCGTGAAGAGCGTGGCGGTGATCGACGATTCGACCGCGTACGGCCAGGGCCTCGCGAACGAATTCGAGAAGAAGGCGAAGGCGCTCGGCCTGAAGGTGCTGTCGCACGACGCGACCAACGACAAGGCCGTCGACTTCCGCGCGATTCTCACCAAGGTCAAGGGCGAGAACCCGGACGCGATCATGTACGGCGGCATGGACGCCACCGGCGGCCCGCTCGCGAAGCAGGCGAAGCAGCTCGGCCTGCGCGCGAAGATCCTGTCCGGCGACGGCGTGTGCACCGACTCGCTCGCCGAGCTGGCCGGCCCGGCCGCCGACAACGTGCTGTGCTCGCAGGCGGGCGCGGCGCTCGAGAAGATGCCGGGCGGCGCGGCGTTCCTCGCCAAGTACCAGAAGCGCTTCAACCAGGGCATCAAGTTCGATGCGCCGTTCGCGTACGACGCGGTCTACATCGCGGTCGACGCGATGAAGCGCGCGAACTCGACGGACCCGGCGAAGATCCTCGCCGCGATGCCGTCGACGAAGTATGAAGGCGTGATCGGCACGACGACGTTCGACGCGAAGGGCGACCTGACGCACGGGATCATCTCGATCTACGGCTACAAGAGCGGCAAGAAGACCTTCCTCGACCAGGTGAAGATGTAACGCCTCGCGACGCCGGCACGACGGGAACGCCACCCGTTTGCGCCGGCGTCGCGCGGGGCCGGTTCAAGTTTTGCGGAGATGAGGCGACATGTGTGCAATGGCGTATGCGGAATTTCAACAGGAGTTGAAGAAAGCGCAGTTGACGGCGCGCGAGTTCGCCCGGCTGATCCGGATGAACGAAAGTTCCATCACGAACTATTCGAGCAAGGGCACCGTCCCTTCCCACCTCGCGGTCATCGCGACACTCATCGGCGCGCTCGCCGCACACGAGATCGATTTCCGGCACGTGATCGGCAAGACGGACATCGAGCCGAAACGGCCGCGCGGCGTCGGCGCGTTTCCGGCGGCGGACAAGCCGCGCACGCGAAAGACCGCGAAAGCCGGCTCCTGAGCCGCAACGGTCGGTAGCGGCATCGCCGGTGCCGCTCGACACCGTCACGCGCGCTGCCGCGCCGCGCTCGCGGCCTGCCCGTCACGCCGCCGCACGCACATGCTCGAGCAGCGCCTGCAGCGGATGACGCACCTGCCGCGCGGACATGCGCTTCACCTGGCTGCGGCACGAATACCCGGTCGCCAGCGCTTCACCCTCCTCTTCCGGCGCATCGACATGCGCGGCCCACGATTGCGCATAGATCGTGCGCGACGTCTGCAGGTTGCGCGCCTCGTGCCCGTAGGTCCCCGACATCCCGCAGCACCCTGCCGCCTGAACCGCCAGGCGCAAGCCGCGACGCGCGAACACCTGTGCCCACTGCTTGCCGCTGTCGGGCGCGTTGGTCTTCTCGGTGCAATGCGGCAGCAGCCGGTACGCTGCCGATACGTCGTGCGCGCCCGCCCCGGCCTCCGGCATCGCATCCAGCAACCACTCCTGCGGCAGCGCGACCTTCGGCACGTCGGCGAGCCCCGTCACCTTCAGGTATTCCTGCCGATACGTGAGCGTCATCGCCGGATCGAGGCCGACGAGCGCGACACCCGCGCGCGCGAGCGCGGCCAGTTGCGTCGCGTTGCGAATCGCCGCCTGCTCGAACGCGCGAAGAAAGCCCTGCACGTGCAGCGCCTTGCCGTTCGGCGCGAGCGGCGCGAGCCACACCTGGAAGCCGACCCGCGCGGCCAGTTCGATCAGCGTCGCCAGTTGCTCGGTGTCGAAATAACGCGTGAACGTGTCCTGCACGATGACGACGCTGCGTGCGCGCTGCACATCGCTCAACGCGGCGAGCGCCTGCGGATCGGCCGGCCGCACCTTCCATTGCCGGATCACGGCCGCGAGGTCGAAGCGGCTCAGGAGCGGACTATCGACCATGCCGACGTGCCGCTCGAGCAGCGTGCGCACCCAGCCGGCGCGCATCAGCCCGTTGTACAGCGCGGGCACGCGCGCCATCCACGGCATCGTGAATTCGAGCGAGCCGATCAGGTAGTCGCGCAGCGGCCGCAGGTAGCGCTGGTGATACAGCTCGAGAAAGCGCGAGCGGAACTCGGGCACGTTGACCTTGACCGGGCACTGCCCCGCGCACGACTTGCACGCGAGGCAGCCGGCCATCGCGTCGTACACCTCGTGCGAAAAGTCGGCTTCGCCGTTGCGCGCCGCACGGCTGTTGCGCCAGCGTTGCGCGAAACCGCGCAGGAGCGGCTGCCGTGCACGCGCCGCCGCGACGACGTCGACTCCGGCCTTTCCTTGCAGACGCAACCATTCGCGCATCAGCGACGCGCGCCCCTTCGGCGACTGCACGCGTTCGCGCGTCGCCTTCCACGACGGGCACATCGCGTCGTCCGGATCGAAGTTGTAGCACGCGCCGTTGCCGTTGCAGTGCATCGCCGTGCCGTAGTGCTGCCACACGCGCTCGTCGATCTGCCGGTCGTGGTCGCCGCGCGTGGGCACCTCGTCGATCTTCAAGAGCCGCAGCGTGGGCTCCGGCGGCGTCGCGATCTTGCCCGGGTTGAACTGGTTGTGCGGATCGAACGCGGCCTTCAGCTGCTGCAGCGACGGATACAGCTCGCCGAAGAACGCCGGCGCATATTCGGAGCGCACGCCCTTGCCGTGCTCGCCCCATAACAGGCCACCATGCCGCTGCGTGAGTTCGGCCACCGCGTCCGACACCGGCCGCACCAGCGCGGCCTGCTTCGGGTCCTTCATGTCGAGCGCCGGACGCACGTGCAGCACGCCCGCGTCGACGTGGCCGAACATCCCGTACTGCAGCCCGTGGCCGTCGAGCAGCGCGCGGAATTCGGCGATGTACGCGGCGAGATTCTCGGGCGGCACCGCGGTGTCCTCGACGAACGGCTGCGGGCGCGCCTCGCCCTGCACGTTGCCGAGCAGGCCGACCGCGCGCTTGCGCATCGCGTACACGCGCTTCACCGCGTCGTCGCCGGTCGCGAGCGTGTGGCCCAGCCGCTCGACGCTCGTGTCGGTGCACAAATGCTCGACGAATGCACGCACGCGCGCATCGACGTCGCCGGCGTCGTCGCCGCTGAATTCGATCAGGTTGATGCCGAGCGTCGGACGCGCATCGTCCTGCGGGAAATACTCGGCCACGCTGCTCCACACGAAATCCTTCATCGCGAGCATCAGCACCTTCGAGTCGACCGTCTCGATCGACAGCGGCTCGAGTTCGAGCAGCGCGCGCGCATCGCGCAGCGCGTCCATGAAGCCGGCGTAGCGCACGTTGACCAGCACCGAATACTTCGGGATCGGCAGCACGTTCAGCTTCGCCTCGACCACGAAACCGAGCGAGCCTTCGGCGCCGCACAGCACGCTGTTCAGGTTGAAGCGGCCGTCCGGTTCGCGCAGGTGCGCGAGATCGTAGCCGGTCAGGCAGCGATTGAGCTTCGGAAACTTCGCGTCGATCAGCGCGGCCTTTTCATCGCTGATGCGGCGCGCGGTGCGATAGACCTTGCCGACCCGGTCCTGCCGTGCGCAGCGGCGTTCCAGTTCGTCGTCCGCGAGCGCGTCGCTGTGCAGCTGCTCGCCGCCCATCAGCACGAAGTCGAGCGCGAGCACGTGGTCGCGTGTCTTGCCGTACGTGCAGCTGCCCTGCCCGCTCGCGTCGGTGTTGATCATCCCGCCGACCGTCGCGCGGTTCGACGTCGACAGCTCGGGCGCGAAAAACAGGCCATGCGGCTTCAGCGCGGCGTTGAGCTGGTCCTTGACGACGCCCGCCTGCACGCGCACCCAGCGCTCGCCGGCATTGATTTCCAGGATCCGGTTCAGGTTGCGCGACAGGTCCACGACCACGCCGTCGGTCAGCGACTGCCCGTTGGTGCCCGTGCCGCCGCCGCGCGCCGCCACCGCGACGTCGCGGTGCGCGGGTTCGGCCAGCAGGCGCGCGAGCAGCCGCACGTCGTCCGCATGCGCGGGGCAGATCACCGCCTGCGGCAGGCGCTGGTAGATCGAGTTGTCGGTCGCCTGCACGGTCCGGTTCGCATGGTCCGCGCGGATTTCGCCGGCGAATCCGGCCGCCTGGAGGGCGGCGAGAAAGTCGCGGTAACGACCCTCGGGCGGGCTGGCGGGACGGGGCAACGGAGCGATCGGCATGGGATGAAAGCGCAATGTGGATGGAGCCGGTGCGCGGCCTCGATCGCAAACATGAGTTTTGAGCAAGATTCCACGCAACCCGGAAATCCAGTATCGTGCGAATCAGCGCGAGAAACAAACGAATTCTCCCCCGGCAAAACTTGCATAAAACTCATGAATTACCGTCGCCTGACCCCATCCATGTCACTGCTGCTCGTGTTCGAGGCCGCCGCGCGCCACGAAAGCTACACGCGTGCGGCCGACGAGCTGTCGTTGAGCCAGAGCGCGATCAGCCGGCAGGTCCAGACGCTCGAGGATCAGCTCGGCGTGCCGCTGTTCCGGCGTGAAGGCCGCTCCGTGAAGCTGACGGAAGTCGGGCGGCGCTACTTCGTCGAGCTGAGCGGCGCGCTCGGGCGCATCCGCGGCGCGACGCTGCAGGCGATGTCGCACCAGGCCGGCGCCGGCACGCTGCGGCTCGCGACCTTGCCGACCTTCGGCTCGAAATGGCTGCTGCCGCACCTGCACGATTTCTATGCCGCGCATCCGGGCGTGACCGTGCACCTGCATTCGCGGATCGGCGGCATCGACTTCCATACCGACGATCTCGACGCGGCCATCACCGTCGGCGCGGGCGACTGGCCCGGCCTGCACGCGCACCGGCTGTACAACGAGTTCCTGATCGCGATCGCGCGCCCCGAGTCAGCCGGGCGCCGCAAGGCCGGCCCGCGCGCGCCGGCATGGGCGGTCGGGCAGACGCTGCTGGGCGTGACGAGCAATCAGCACGCGTGGGCCGAATGGTTCTCGCATTTCGGCCTCGATCATCGCGAGATGCGCATCGGTCCCAGTTTCGAGCTGACGTCGCACCTGATCCAGGCCGTGCGGGCGGGAATGGGGATCGGCCTCGTGCCGAAGGTGCTGGTGGAAGACGAGCTGAGCCGCAATGAGCTCGTGTCGGTCGGCGACGCGATCACCAGCCAGCGCAGCTACTACCTCGTGTATCCGCCGGAAAACGACACGCTGCCGTCGCTCGTCGCGTTTCGGGAATGGCTGTTGAAATCGTGCTGACGCGCAGGCAGCCGCGCGGTGTGCTCACGCGCGCCATTCATCGAGAATCTGTTCGGCGAGGTAGTCGCACAGCGGGCGCGCCGATTGCGCGCTGCGCGCCAGCACGACCTCGATCGCGTCGAGCGGCGGCAGCCCTTCGTTCTGTGACAACTGGACGAGATGCGCGGGGATGCTGCAACGCGCGAGCGGCGCGATCGCGAGGCCAGCCTCGACCATGCTGAGCAAGCCGAGGAAGCTCGGGCTTTCGTATGACATCCGGAACGGAATCTTCTGCCGGTTCAGCGCCTTGAGCGCATGATCGCGCGCCATGCTGCCGTGCGTGAAGAGCGCGACCGGCAGCGGCCGCTCTTCCCATACGTTCCGTTTCGTCGAGCCGGTCCACACGATCGGCTCGCGCCGCACCAGCTCGCCGGTCACGCCCTTGATGCGCGTGAGGCAGGCAAGATCGATGGTGTTGTCCTTCAGCATCGGCACCAGCGCGCTGCTCGGCTGGCCGATCACGCGCACTTCGACGCGCGGATGCATCGCGGCGAACTTGCCGAGCACCTGCGGCAGCAGCGACGAGATGTAGTCGTCCGGCACGCCGATCGTCACGCGCCCGCGGATCTCCGGCCGCACGACCGACGCCCACGCCTCGTCGCGCAGCGCCAGCATCCGGCGGCCGTATTCGGCGAGCATGCGGCCGTCGTCGGTGGCCGTGACGTTGCGCGTGTCGCGGATGAACAGCGGCTTGCCGAGTGCATCCTCCAGCGCCTTGATCTGCATGCTCACCGCCGACGGCGACCGGTGCACCGCCTGCGCGCCCTGCGCGAACGAGCCGGACTCCGCCACGGCCACCACCATCGCCAGCACATCGAGATCGAGCTTTTTCATGTCATTCAGAAAATCTGATCAATCGATTCAGTTTATCCCGTTTTACTGTCCTCTTCCATGGCCGGACAATGGACGTCATCGACATTCATCGCGGGAAGCAGCACCATGCAAACCTCCGGCTCGCTCTACGGATTCCTGGTCATCGGCGGCATGCTCGCAGTCACGCCGGGGCCGAACATGGTCTACGTGATGTCGCGCTCGATCGCGCAAGGGCGCACCGCCGGGCTGATTTCGCTGGCGGGCGTGATGGTGGGCTATCTGTTCTACATGTTCGGCGCCGCGTTCGGGATCACGACGCTGTTCCTGAGCGTGCCGTACGCGGGCACCGTGCTCGGCGTGGTGGGCGCCGCGTATCTGCTCTACCTCGCGTGGCAGGCCGTCCGGCCCGGCGGCCGTTCACCGTTCGAGGTGAAGACGCTGCCGAACGAGCAGCCGCTGCGGCTGCTCGCAATGGGCGCGACGACCAGCGTGCTGAATCCGAAGCTCGCGATGCTGTTCGTGTCGCTGCTGCCGCAGTTCATCGATTACCGGCAAGGCAGCGTGTTCGGCCAGTCGCTCTTTCTCGGTTCATTGCTGATCGCGGTGTTCGCGTCGGCGAACGGACTGGTCGCGATCGGCTCGAGCCGCATCGCGACGTTCCTGCACGGGCGACCGGCGCTGCTGCTCGCGCAGCGCTGGGCGATGGGCGCGGTGCTCGGCGGCCTCGGCGTGCAGATGCTCGTCGAGGCGTCGAGCATGGCGGGTGTGGCGTGACGGCTGCGATGCACGTACCGAGGTACATCGCGCCGCCGCGCGTTCACTTCGTCAGCAATTCGGCCTCCAGGTCGCGCAGCCGCTCCGGAAACCGCACGCGCAGCACCACGAACCAGGCGAGCCCGACCGCCAGCAACGCGACGAACACGTAAGGCAGCCATGCATAGACGCCGTCCGGCACCGGATACACGCTGCCGGCGAGCGGAATCGCGAGCAGCACGACCGCGACGACGCTGATCGCGACGTGCCGCGCGCGCAGCCTGTGTTGCCGGCGCAGATAGAGCGGCGCGCCGATCGCGACCAGCACGTAGGCGAGCAACCAGCCGTAGGTGGCGATCGAGCTGAGATAGCCGTACGAATCGAGCAGCGCCGTGCCGCGTGCGGTCAGCACCAGCGCCGTCGCCAGCGCGAGCACCGCGATCAGCGCGACCGCGACGTGCGGCGTCGCGTTCGTCTCGTGCGCGCGCCCGGTCGACGCATGCAGCACGCCCTGCCGTCCGAACGTATAGACGATGCGCGCCGCCGCGTTGATCGACGAGAAGAATGCCGCGAAGAAACTGAGCGCCACCCCTGCGTCGATCAGCACCCCGACCCATCCGGCGCCCAGCCGGTGCGCGAGCACCGCGAGCGGCCCGTCGACGCGATCGAGCGGCGGCGTCTGCCCGTGGAACGCGCCGACCATCCCGTACGCGCCGACCACAAACAGCAGCGCCGGCCCGACCACGCTGATCAGCACCGCACGCGGAATCGCGCGGAACGGGTCGCGCGCCTCGGCGCCGAGCACGGTCGCGCTCTCGAACCCGGTGAAGCTGAAGAACGCCAGCACCATCCCGAGCTGCAGCTGCGTCGGCTTCACGCCTTCGAGCGTGAGCTGCGCGCGATCGACGGGATGACCGCCGAATGCGATCGTTCCGATCACGACGGCGGCGATCAGCAGCAGCGTCGCGAGCTCGACGAACAGCGTGAAACGCGTGGACAGCCGGATGTCGCGGAACGCGATGTACCACGCGGCAAACGCGGTGACGATCGTGAGGCCGAGCACCGTGCCGAGCGGCGTGGCGGCGCCGAGCAGCCCCGTTTCGCGGCCGAGCACGAGAAACGTGTTGATCGTGCCCTGCAGGATGCCCGCCGCGGCCACCGCATAGGCGATCAGCAGCGACCAGCCGCAGATGGCGCCCCATGTCGGCCCGATGCCGGCCGACACGTATGCATACAGCGCGCCCGGCGACGCCGAATCGCGCGCGAACACCGAGATGCTCCACGACGAGAACAGCAGCGCGACGATCGCGAACAGGTACGCGAGCCAGGTGCCGTTGCCGGCCGTCGCGAACACCGCGGGAATCAGCACGCCGATCCCGCCCGACACGCCGACGAGGCCGATCGACTGCGCGATCAGCTCGGGCAGGCTCAGGTAATTGCGCCGCAGGCCGCCTGCCTGCGGCGCGGTGCCCGGCGCGGGTAGCGCCTGCGCGGTTGTGGCTGGATGACTCATCGATTCACCTTGTCATGATTGAGGCGGCGCGGCGTGTGCCGCGTCCGTGGCATGGCCTCGACGCGGGCCGCTGCGTGCGCCCGTACGAAAATGCGCGCCGCGGCGCGCATCGGAACGACGTCGCGGCGACGACGCCGGCGCGGGTTCGTCAGTTCCACGAATGGCGCGCGGGCTTCACGCCGTTGAGGTAGTAGTTGCCGATCGCGTGGTATTTCCAGCGCACGGGATCGTGCAGCGTATGCACGCGCGCGTTGCGCCAGTGGCGGTCGAAGTTGTATTTCGCGAGCGTCGACTTGCTGCCGCCCAGCTCGAACAGCTTGCTCGCCGCGAGCAGCGATACCTCGGTCGTCGCGATCTTCGCCTCGCCGACGGCGATCGCGGCCTGCGCGACCGTGTCCTCGTCCGGCTCGCGCTTCGCGACGTCGACGAAGCGCCCCGCGCGCGCGAGCAGCGCTTCGGCCGCATGCACGCGGTACGCGATGTCGCCGATCTGCGCGATCGTCAGCGGGTCCTCGCTCGCGCGCTCGACGCCGCTGTCGATCCAGGGCCGCGCATGCTGCTGCACGAATGCGATCGTGTCCTGCAGCGCGGCGCGCGCGATGCCGAGATCGATCGCGGCCGTCGTGATCTGCGCGAACGGGCCCGCGAAGGTCGGGCGATCGTACGAACGCTGCGTGTGGAAAATCTCGAACGCGCTTACGCGCACGTTCTCGGCGATCACCGTGCCGCTCGCGGTGGTGCGCTGGCCGAAGCCGCTCCAGTCGTCGACCACGGTAAGCCCCGGCGCGCCCTGCCGCACGAATGCAAGTACCGCCTGGTCCGCCTCGTCGAGGGCCAGCACCGGAATCCAGTGCGCGAACAGCGTACCGGTCGAGTAGAACTTGCGGCCGTTCAGCACGAATCCGTCACCGTCGCGGCGCACGCGGGTCCGGATGTCGAGCACGTTCTTGCCGCCCGCTTCCGAAAACGCATTGCCGTAGCGCGCGCCCTTCAGCACGAGATCGAAGAAGAAGCGCTTTTGCGCCTCGTTGCCTTCGAGACGAATATCCTCGATCAGGCAGTAGTGATTCTGCGGAATCTGCCCGATCGACGGGTCCGCCTGCGAGACGATCGCAATCACTTCCGCGAGCGTGACGTTCGACACTTCCGCGCCGCCGTATTCGCGCGGCACGGTGATCCCCCACAGCCCGCTCGACGAAAACAGCTCGATTTCGTCGAGCGGCAGCTTCCGTTCGCGATCGCGCAGCGCCGCATGTTCGGCGAGTCGCGCCGCGACCTGATGTGCGACGTCGAGCGCTTCGGCATCGGAGCCGATGACGGGAACGGGCGCAGCGTCTGCTTGCGGTCGTGTATTTTCTTCGATGATTTCCGTGGACATGGAATTTCCGGCAAAAAACTGCATGGATCGACGACGCCGCGCAGGCATCCGTCGACCGCCTGTTTCGATGGGCGAAGCGTCAGGCGCCTCACCTGCGACGCTCATCGCAGGCAGGCCGTTCGCCCGCCCGGTGCGCGGCCTGCCTCAGCGCTTCAGCGCCTCAGCGCGCAGGCGCCGCGCGTCACGCGGCAACCGCCTGCCGCTGCGCTTCCAGTTCGCGCACGAGCGGCAGCACGCGCTTGCCGAAGTACTCGACTTCCTCGATGAAATGCAGGAACCCGGCGAGCACGAGATCGACGCCGATCGCCTTCAGCGCGACGATCCGCTCGGCGATCTGTTGCGGCGTGCCGATCAGGTTCGTGCGGAAGCCGTCGTTGTACTGCACGAGATCCTCGAACGTGGATTTCGCCCAGTTGCCCTCGCCTTCCGGCGACGCCTTTCCGGCCTCCTTCACCGCATCGCCGAACGCATGCACGGCTTCCACATGTGCGTGCCGGATGATGTCGTCGAGCACGGCCCGCGCCTCTTCCTCGGTGTCGCGCGCGATCACGAACGCGTTGACGCCGATCCGCACGCGATGGTTGTTCGCAGCGGCCTTCGCGCGGATATCGTCGATCTGCGCCTTCAGGTTCTCCGGCGTATTGCCGTTCGTGAAGTACCAGTCCGACACGCTGGCCGCGTTGTCGCGCGCCGCGCGCGAACTGCCGCCCTGGAAGATCTCCGGGTGCGGTTTCTGCACGGGCTTCGGGCTCAGCGTGTAGTCGTTGAAGCGGTAGAAGTCGCCCTTGAACGTGAAGTTGTCCTGCGTCCAGATGCCCTTCAGTGCCTGGATGAATTCCTTCGAGCGCCGATAGCGTTCGTCGTGCTCGAGCCACGGCTCGCCGATCGCGGTGAACTCGCCCTTGAACCAGCCGCTGACGACGTTGATCGCGATGCGACCGTTCGAAATATGGTCGATCGTCGCGAGCTGCTTCGCGACCACGGCCGGATGCCAGGGCCCCGGCAGGATCGCCGCGAGCACCTTGAGCTTCGTCGTCGCGTGCAGCAGCGCCTGGCTGAACGAGACCGACTCGTGCTGGTATTCGGCGCCGTAGCCGGCCGTGAAGCGGATCTGGCTCAGCGCGTAGTCGAAGCCGGCCGCCTCGGCCGTGCGCGCAAGCGCCTGGTTGTATTCGAGACTCCAGTCGGTACGCTGCTCGATCGTGCTGACGACGAGGCCGCCGCTGACGTTCGGCACCCAGTATGCGAATTTGACGCCGCCGGCCGAAGGTTCGTGAATGCTCATGAGAAGTCCTGATCGAATGGGAAAACGAGAGACGGGCTATGCGGTCGCGGCGGCAAGCGCGCGAGGACGCAGCTGCGGCACCGCACGCTCGACCGCGAGCGCGATGCGTGCGCGCAGCGCAGGATTCGCGATCTCGTAGCGGTCGAAATCGCTTTCGGCCGCATACACGCCGATCGGCAGCGTGCGCGCCTGGAAGAAGCTGAAGAGCGGCCGCAGCTGATGGTCGATCACGAGCGCATGCCGCTCGCTGCCGCCGGTGGCCGCGAGCAGCACCGGCACATCGACCAGCGACTCGTGATGCACGAGGTCGAACAGGTGCTTGAAGAGGCCGGTGTACGACGCGCGATACACGGGGCTCGCGACGACGAGCGCATCGGCCGTCTCGATCGCGCGGATCAGCGCGTCGAGATCGGGCGGTACCTGCGCGCGCTTCAGCGCGCCGGCCAGCCGGCTGCCGATTTCGCCGAGTTCGATCGACCGTGTGTCGATCGGCAAGGCATCGCCGAGCGCGCTGACGATCGCGTTCGTCAGCGCCAGCGTGCGTGACGGCCGCTGCAGGCCGCCCGAGATGGCGACGACGTTGAGGGTGTTGCTCATGCCATGCGTTCCCGTTGTCGAGCTGCGCGTTGTCGCGCCGATACCGTGTCGGGTTCGCAAGGAGCGTGCCATTGTCGACGCAGGCGCGATCGCGTCGATCCTCTGCATCGCGAAGTATTGTTCGATCGCCCGCCTGGCATGGCTTCCGCAGCCATATGGTCGACCGTGGCAAGTGTTCCGGAAATCACGTCACATCGATATTCCGCACGATGATGAACCGGCGGAAACAGCCGTGCTGATGCGCTGCTGCTCAATCAGCAGTGTCGCGCGCTCCAGCCGTCCGGTTGCAACGACCCGCGCGCATCGCGCCGAGCGCGATGCCGTCGAATCCGCTGTCACGGCAGCACGTTCCCGCGCCGTTGCATCCTGCGCAGCAATCCCGCTTTCGTTATCAGAAATCGATGTTTCCCGTGCGGCGCAAAACACTGAACACTCTGCTGACCGGGCAGCAACCGGACCGCGGCGCCCGCCGGCGCGGGTCCGGCCCGTTCGACCGACTCACGCTTTCATCGCCATGACTTCCCTGTTTGCCACGCCGCGTCCCGTCAATCTTCGTGTCGTCACCGCGCAGCCGGACGAATCGCATAGCGCGCCCGCTCCCGCCCTTCCGGCGCAGCACGCACCGGCCCGCCCACGCGCGCACGTATTCGTCGATCCGCGTTCGCTCGCGCTGCTCGAGCGCGTGCGGCGCGTCGCGCCGAGCGACGCGAACGTGCTGATCGTCGGCGAAACCGGCACCGGCAAGGAGCTGATCGCGCGCCACGTGCACGACGTCAGCCATCGCGGCGGCGGGCCGTTCGTCGCCGTGAATTGCGGCGCGCTCTCCGACACGCTCGTCGACAGCGAACTGTTCGGTCACGAGAAAGGCGCATTCACGGGCGCGGCCGGCACGAAGCCGGGCTGGTTCGAGGCCGCGAACGGCGGCACGCTGTTTCTCGACGAGATCGGCGACCTGCCGCTGTCGATGCAGGTCAAGCTGCTGCGTGTATTGCAGGAGCGCGAAGTCGTGCGGCTCGGCTCGCGCACGGGCATCCCGATCGACGTGCGCGTGGTGGCCGCGACCAACGTCGACCTGCAGCAGGCGGTGGCGGACGGACGGTTTCGCGGCGACCTGTTCTACCGGCTCAACGTCGTGCGGCTCGACGTGCCGACGTTGCGCGAACGGCCCGGCGACATCCTGCCGCTCGCGCGCCACTTCTTCGACGCATACCGCGGCCGTCTCGGCTACGGGCCGCGCAGCATCGATCCGCGCGCGGCGCGCCGGCTCGAAGCGCATTCGTGGCCCGGCAATATCCGCGAACTGGAGAACGTGATGCATCACGCGCTGCTGGTGAGCCGCCACGATGCACTGCAGGACACCGACCTGAACCTGTCGTCGTCGTGCGTGCCGGTCACGGCCGCGCGGGAAGCGGCGAGCCGGGTGCCTGCCCAGGAAGCGCTCGAGCTGGCGCTGTGCGCGCTGTTCGACGAGGCGCACGAGAACCTGTTCGAGCACATCGAGGACACCGTGATGCGGGTCGCGTTCGACTTCAGTCACCGCAACCAGATTCAGGCCGCGCGCCTGCTCGGCATCAGCCGCAATGTGCTGCGTGCGCGCTTGATTCGCGCGAAAGCGATCGCGGCAGCCAAGTAGGCGCGATCGCGCGGCTGCACGCGGTGCCGCACGTCAGCGCTGCGGGTGACGGCCGCGTCGGCGCGTCGCGCATCGTCGACGGCGTGGCTCGGCGCAGACGATGCGGCGCGCGTTCCCGCAGCGGCGAGCCGCGCGTCATCCGGCCGCTCGCCGCGCGGTACGCCACTATTTCCCGACGCCGCCCGTCACACCGCCGAGCAACGACGTAACGGGCGCGAGCGGATTCGCTGCGGCACCGGCGCCGCCCGCGCCACCGCCGACCACACCGGTGACCGTCGACACGAGATGGGTCACCGGAGCAAGCGGACTCGCCGCGCCGGCACCGGCCGCGCCGCCGAGCGCACCGGTCGGCGACCCGAGCGGCGTCGAGCCGGCCCCCGACAGCAAGCCGCCGAGCGGGCCGGACGCGCTCGAACCGCTCGGCGCGCCGTTCGACGGACCGTTCTGCACGGTGGTGACGGAAGCGCCCGCGAGACTCACGATCAGGCCGGGAATCGGCGCGGCGCCGTTCGGGCCGCTGGCGTTCACGAGTCCACCTGCGTTCGTGACGGTATTGCCGAGCGCGCCGACGACTGCGCCCACCGCCCCGACCGCCGGTTGCGACGAAACGGCGCCCATCCGCGAGCCGGTCGTCGCCAGCACGCCGCCGACCTGCCCGAGCAAGCCGGCCACCGGCTGCCCGAGGCCCGTGGTCGCGCCGATCTGCTGCGTTGCCTGGCCGGCCGTGATGACGAGCGGCGTGACGGCCGAGCTGAGCGGCTGCGTGACCTGCTGCACGGCGCCCGACGCCAGCGTCGCGCCAACCGTATTGCCCGCCGTGCCGAGGCCGCCGGCCACGGTGTCGAGCGCCGCGCCGACGGGGGTGGTCACCGGCACGAGGGGCGCCAGCGGCCCCGAGCCGAGCGCGCGGACGGTCTGCGCGAGGCCCGCGACCGGATTCGCCGTTGCGCCGACGACGTCGCCGAGGCCGGCAACCGTCGTGCCGACCGGATCGGACGTCGAGCCGATCCTGCCGAGCCCGTCGCTGAGCGCATCGGTCGCGGCGCGCGAAATCGTGCTGACGCTCGAGATCGTGTCGCCTGCGCTGCGCGTCACGGCGTTGCCGAGTACCGGCAACGACACCGCGCTGACGGTCGAGCCGACGCCGACCGCGAGCGCGCCGGCGGTACTCACGACGCCGCGCGTGCCGGGGGCGCCGCTGGTGCCCCAGCCTCCGTCCGGCGTGTTGCTGCCGGGCGCGTTGCCGGCGATGGTTGCCCCACTGGTGCTCGCGGCGGCGCTCGACGGCGCGGCGACGTCGTTGCCGCCGCAGGCGGCCAGCACGCCGGCGGCGGCGAGCAACGCCGCGGACGTGACAATGCGGGTGCGATACATGGTGGTCTCCTCGCGGTCCGGGCGATGGAATGTTCGATTGAGGACCGGAGGAAGAAACAGCATTTTCCATGCCATTGGCGCGAGCGAACGGGGCCTTCCCGCCGCCGTGCCGGCGCCCGCGCGCCCGTACAAGCGCCTGCCCGCGATCGCGATCGATGCGTTTCATGCCCATGAGCGGCACTGTTATCGTTACATTCGTGCTACGAATGCTTCGATGTTACGTAACGCCGAGCGCGCGGCGCACTGCTTTCGGAGCGCGCCGCCTGCCATCCACCGTCTACCATCCACAGTACGCAGCCCGGCGGCACCACCCGCGTGCCGCCGGGCTCGGTCCCATCGTCAGGAAACCGTCGCCATGAAAAAGCTCGTGAACCACCCGTCCGATGTCGTGCGCGAAATGCTCGAAGGCATCGCGCGGCAGTCGCCGCATGTCGCGATCCTCGGCGACGAGCAGGTGCTCGTCCGCCAGCCGCTGCCCGAACCGTCGCGGCGCCCCGTCGCGATCCTGTCCGGCGGCGGCAGCGGTCACGAGCCCGCGCACGGCGGCTACGTCGGCGAAGGGATGCTGAGCGCGGCCGTTTGCGGCGAAGTGTTCACGTCGCCTCCGACCGACGCCGTGCTCGCCGCGCTCCGCGCGAGCGCCGGCCCGAACGGCGCGCTGCTCGTCGTGAAGAACTACACCGGCGACCGCCTCAATTTCGGGCTGGCCGCCGAACTCGCGCGCGCCGAGGGCATTCCGGTGGAGACGGTGATCGTCGCCGACGACGTGTCGCTGCGCGGCCGCGTCGAGCGCGGCCAGCGGCGCGGGATCGCCGGCACCGTGCTGATCCACAAGCTGGCCGGCGCGGCCGCCGCGCGCGGGCTGCCGCTTGTCCGCGTCGCGGCGATCGCACGCGACGCGGCCGCCGACCTCGGCACGATGGGCGTCGCGCTCGACGGCTGCACGATCCCCGGCGCCGACAAGTCGGGGTTCAGCCTCGCCGATCACGAGATCGAGCTCGGCCTCGGCATCCATGGCGAGAAAGGCGTCGAACGCACCGCGCCGATGCCGGCCGACGCGCTCGTCGAGACGCTGCTGTCGAGCATCGTCACCGACCTCGTGCTCGATCGCGGCGAACGCGTCGCACTGTTCGTCAACGGTCTCGGCGCGACGCCGGACATGGAACTGGCGATCGTGCTGCGCGCCGCGTACGACAACCTGAGCCGGCGCGGCATCACCGTCACGCGCGCATGGGCCGGCACGTTCCTGTCCGCGCTGGACATGCCCGGCTGCTCGATCTCGCTGCTGCGCTTGAACGACGAACGGGTCGCCCTGCTCGACGCGCCGACGCAGGCGCGCGCATGGCCGGGCGGCGGCGCCGTCAACGCGCAGATTCGCGTGGCCGCGGCCGCCGCGCACGACGAGCCGCTGGCGCCGCTCGATGCGGCCGGTCGCGCGTGGGCCGCCCGGCTGCAGCCTGCGCTGCATGCGGTCGCGCAGGCGTTGATCGACCACGAGGCGACCCTGACGGAACTCGACACGGCCGCCGGCGACGGCGATCTCGGCGCGAGCATGCAGCGCGCCGCGCAGGCGATCCTCGCGTTGCCGGACGCCGCGCACGGCACGCCGGCCGGCACGCTCGCGGCGCTCGGCGCCGCATTGCGCCGCGCGATCGCCGGCAGTTCGGGACCGTTCTACGCGACCGCGCTGCTGCGCGCGTCGCGGCGCCTCGCCGCGGCGGCCGATACCGCCGAGCCGTCGGCGCGCGACTGGGCCGCGGCGTTGCGCAGCGCAGCCGATGCGATCGCCGAACTGGGCGGCGCACGCGCCGGCGACCGGACGATGCTCGACGCGCTGGTGCCCGCCGCCGATGCGTTCGACCACGCACTCGACCATGACCGCGACCCCGCGAGCGCATGGGCGGCCGCCGTGGACGCCGCCGAACACGGCGCGCAGCAGACGGCCGGCATGACACCGCGTGCGGGACGGGCGAGCTATCTCGGCGAACGCGCGATCGGCACGCCGGACGGCGGCGCGGTGGCGGTCGCGTACTGGCTGCGCGCGTTGCTGCCGTACGTGCGGTAGGCGGGGATCCGGGCGACGCGCCGGCCTCGCGAGCCGGCGTTCGCCGGGCGCGATCTCCCGGTCGGACCAGACGGCGTGATCCGGTCGATCCATCGGGTTGCCGCGCGGCATCACGGCGCACCGCGCGCTCGCAACCTTACAAGTTGACCCGCTCCGGGCCGGACGTCCGAATTGCGCGTTGCAGGCCGGCGCCCCGGCGTGCGGCATGACACCCGGGTGACAAAACCGATAGTTTGCTATCGAATGTTTTTGCTCCTATCATCTCGCCCATGACCAATCTGCACGACCTCCGCCTCGCCGTCAGCAGCCTGCTGGTGCTCACCGCGCGCAAGTGGCGCCGCACGAGCGACGCCATGCTGACCGCGTACAACGTATCCGAGGCCTGCGCGACGCCGCTGCTGATCGCCGGCCGCCTCGGCGAAGGCGTGCGCCAGGGTACGCTCGCCGAACACGTCGGCATCGAGGGGCCGTCGCTCGTGCGCCTGCTCGACCAGCTGTGCGCGGCCGGCCTCGCACGCCGCGACGAGGATCCGCACGACCGCCGCGCGAAGACGATCTCGCTGACGGCCGCCGGCCGCGCGGTCACCGCGAAGATGGAAGAAGACCTGCGCGTGCTGCGCGCCCAGGTGCTCAAGGGCATCACGCGCGCCGATCTCGAAGCGACGCTGCGCGTGCTGAACGCGTTCAACGCGGCCGATGCGCAGCATCCGGCGTCGCGTCCGTCCCGCCCCGCCGATTCCGCGTCATGACCTATCCGAGCCTTCGCGACTGGCTGTTCTCGGGCAAGACGTTCGCCGCGTCGATGCTGGCGCTGTACCTCGGCCTGTATTTCCAGCTGCCGCGCCCTTACTGGGCGATGGCGAGCGTCTACATCGTGTCGAACCCGTTCGTCGGCGCGACGCGCTCGAAGGCGCTGTATCGCGCGCTCGGCACCGCGCTCGGCGCGGCCGCCGCGATCCTGTTCGTGCCGCCGTTCGTCGAGACGCCGTTCCTGTTCAGCATCATCGTCGCGACATGGTGCGGCACGCTGCTCTATCTCGCGATCTCCGACCGCACCGCGCGCAGCTACGTGTTCATGCTCGCCGGCTACACGATGCCGCTGGTCGCGCTGCCGACGGTAACCGATCCGTCGACGATCTTCGACGTCGCGATCGCGCGAACCGAGGAAATCGTGCTCGGCATCGTGTGCGCGAGCGTGGTCGGCAGCGCCGTGTTCCCGAACCGGCTCGCGCCGACGCTGATC
Organism: Burkholderia sp. BCC1993; assembly: GCF_905339865.1. Lineage (NCBI taxonomy): Bacteria > Pseudomonadati > Pseudomonadota > Betaproteobacteria > Burkholderiales > Burkholderiaceae > Burkholderia > Burkholderia sp. BCC1993. The sequence continues at coordinate 328,557 of NZ_CAJPGZ010000010.1, forward strand.
GAGCGTACCGACGCATGGTTCAAGGACGCCGCGTTCTACGGCCGCGAGACGTTGTCCGGGCATATCGCGGGCAAGGCGCTGTCCGCGTGCCGGCAGCGCCTCGCCGCGACCATCACCGGCCTCGAATTCCTGCTGAGCCAGCTGAGCTACGACCATGCGCACCCGCGCGTGCTCGCCCGTGCGCAGGCGCTCGCCGGCCGGATGCAGCTGTTCCTGCCGCTGATGTCGTCGCTCGCCGATCCGCTGATCGCGCTGATGCGCGACCTGCACGTGCGGCCGCCGGCGCTCGACGCGCTGCTCGCCGACGCAGCGAAGTGGTTCGACGCGCCGTTGCCGGCCGTGAAGGCCGGCAGCGACGGCGACATGGCCCACGACCCGGTCGCGGACCACCTGCGCGAGCGCATCGCCGCGCTGCAGCCGGCCGACGGCGCGCTAACGAGCTGGGACGGCGCGCTGCTGTCGAACGCGCTGTGGCGGCTGCGCCAGGTCATCGACATCTGGCAGGACTGCCGCTCGCTGCGCGCACTGATCGCGAACGAGTCGGGTGTCTGGCAGCCGCGCTACCGGCACTGGCGGCTCGGCGGCACCGAACGCTTCTTCGATCGCGGGATGATGCTGTTCTCGACGCTGACCGTCGTGTTCGCGATCGTGTTCGCGTGCTGGCTGTGGATCTCGTCCGGCTGGCACGATGGTGCCGCGGCCGTCACGCTCGTGGCCGTGTCGTGCAGCTTCTTCGCCGCGCTCGACGAACCGGCGCCGCTGGTGTTCAAGTTCTTCCTGTCGACGGCCGCGAGCGTCGTGTTCGCCGGGCTGTACCTGTTCGTCGTGCTGCCGCACGTGCACGACTTCCCGATGCTCGTGCTGATGTTCGCGGGGCCGTTCATCCTGATCGGCACGCTGCTGCCGCGCCCGCAATTCAACATGGTGACGATGCTCGTCGCGGTGAACACCGCCACCTTCATCAGCATCCAGAGCGCATACGACGCCGACTTCTTCGTGTTCCTGAACAGCAACCTCGCGGGTGTCGCCGGGCTGCTGTTTGCATACGTATGGACGCGCGCGACGCGTCCGTTCGGCGCGGAGCTCGCGGTGCGGCGCCTGCTGCGCTCGGGCTGGGAGGACGTCGCGCGCTCCGCGTCGACGCAGCCGCTCGACGACCAGCGCAACCATGCGTCGCGCATGCTCGATCGCGTCACGCAGTTGCTGCCGCGCCTCGGCGCGTCGGACGACCACCGCCATCCGTCGATCGAGAGTTTCCGCGACCTGCGCATCGCGCTGAACGCGCTCGACCTGCGCCGCTCGCGCCGCAAGCTGACGGGCGACGTGCCCGATGCGATCGACCGCGTGCTGGCCGGCGTCAACGATCACTACACGCGCTGCGCGGCCGCGAATGCGCGCCAGCCTGCACCGCCCGCGCTGCTCGCATCGATCGACGACGCGCTGCAGCGCGTGGCCGGGCGCAACCTGCCCGGCACTTCCGCCGCGCCGGCGGACGGCGGCACGACGCCCGGCGCGCCCGCGGCGCCGGTCACGCCCGCGACGCACCGCCGGCTGCGCGATACGCTGCACGCGCTCGTCGGCCTGCGCCTGTCGCTGTACCCGGCCGCATCCGCGCAGCCGCCGCAAGCCGCACCGGACGGAGCACGCGCATGATCCCGCTTTCCAACCTGTCTTTCCGACCGCGACCATGATCGGCGAAATCGACATCTTCGGCGTATTCGTGCCGGCTCCGCTCGTGCTGATGCTGATCGCCTATCTGATCAACATCGTCGTGCGCGCGCTGCTCGAACGCGTCGGCTTTTACCGCCTCGTCTGGCACCGTTCGATCTTCGACCTCGGCATCTACGTGTTCGTGCTTGCCGCGGTCGTCATCGTGTCTCACCATCTCATGGCTAGCTAACCGTGAAAAAAACCTGGCTCTCGGCAGGGCAGATCCTGCTCACCCTGATCGTCGTCGTCGTGGCCGCCCTCGTGCTGTGGCGGATCATCAACTACTACATGTTCTCGCCGTGGACACGCGACGGCCACGTGCGCGCCGACGTGATCCAGGTCGCACCCGACGTGGCGGGGCTCATCACCGCGGTGCAGGTCGCCGACAACCAGGAGGTGAAGCGCGGCCAGGTACTGTTCGTGATCGACCAGGCCCGCTACGCGCTCGCGCAACGGCTGGCCGACGCGACGCTCGCGCAGCGCCGCGCGACCCTCGCTCAGGCGAAGCGCGAATATGCGCGCAACCTGCAGCTCGGCAACCTGGTCGCCAGCGAACAGGTCGAGGAAAGCCGCACGCGCGTCGAGCAGGGCGAAGCCGCCGTCGCCGACGCGCAGGTGTCGCTCGACACCGCGAAGCTGAACCTGCAGCGCACGACGATCGTGAGTCCCGTCGACGGCTACCTGAACGATCGCGCGCCACGCGTCGGCGAATACGTGCCGGCCGGTCGCGCGGTGCTGTCGGTCGTCGACCGCAATTCGTTCCGCGTCGACGGCTACTTCGAGGAAACCAAGCTGCGCGGCATTCACATCGGCCAGCCGGTCGACATCGTCGTGATGGGCGAGCCGCGGCCGCTGCGCGGCCACGTGCAGAGCATCGTCGCCGCGATCGAGGATCGCGACCGCACGCAAGGCGCGAACCTGCTGCCGAACGTGAATCCGGCATTCAGCTGGGTGCGGCTCGCGCAGCGCGTGCCGGTGCGCGTCGTGCTCGACGAGGTGCCCGACGACTTCCGGATGATCGCAGGGCGCACCGCGACCGTCGCGATGCGCACCGACACGCGCCGCGACGCTAACGCCAAGCCGACCGCCGGCGCCTCCGCGGTATCCGCACCCGCGGCCATCAGCGCGACGGGAGCCTCGCAATGAAGCGGCACGGCCTGCGCCTCGCGGCGGCACTCGCGCCGCTCGCGCTCGCACTCGGCGCGTGCAAATCCGTCGGCCCCGACTACAGGCTGCCGCAGCAGGCGTACGTGAATGCGCCGCTCGCGAACCATGCGCTCGACGACGCGAACGGCACGCTCGTGTCGCGCGACGCGGTGCCCGGCAACTGGTGGCAGCTGTACGACGATCCCGTGCTCGACGAACTCGTGCGCAGCGCGCTGAAATCGAACACCGACCTGCGCGTCGCCGCGGCCAACCTCGCGCGTTCGCGCGCGGCGCTGGAAGTCGCGAACGAACAGGGCGGCTTCTCCGGCCGCGCGGAAGCCGCCGTGCAGCGCGCGCAGGAATCGGCCGAACAGTATCTGCTCGAAAACAAGCTGCCAGTCGTGAACGAAGGCGCGGTCGGCATCAGCGTGTCGTACGAGCTCGACCTGTTCGGCAAGCTGCGACGCGGCGTCGAGGCTGCGCGCGCGGACAGCGAAGCCGTGCAGGCGGCCGCCGACCTCGCGCGCATCACGGTCGTCGCGGACGTCGTGCGCGCATACGTCGAATCGTGCTCCGCCGGCGACGAGCTCGCGATCGCGAAGCAGTCGCTCGCGCTGCAGCAGCAGCGCGTGAAGCTGTCGCAACGGCTGCGCGACGCGGGGCGCGGCAACCAGACCGACGTCACGCGCGGCGTCACGCAGGTGCGCACGCTCGCGGCCGACATCCCGCGTTTCGAAGGCCGCCGCAAGATCGCGCAGTACCAGCTCGCCGCGCTGCTCGCGCGCTCGCCGGCCGACCTGCCGAAGGCGGTCGCCGAATGCGAGCGGCTGCCGAAGCTGCGCCAGCCGATTCCGATCGGCGACGGCGCCGCGCTGCTGCGCCGCCGCCCCGACGTGCGCGAAGCCGAGCGTCAGCTGGCCGCCGCGACCGCGCGGATCGGCGTCGCGACCGCCGCGCTGTTTCCGTCGGTCAGCATCGGCGCGTCGGCTGGCTCGGTCGGCGTCGCCGCCGACCTGTTCTCGTCCACCACCAATCGCTGGTCGTTCGGACCACTGATCAGCTGGTCGTTTCCGGTCAACGGCCAGCGCGCGCGCGTGCGCGAGGCCGAAGCCGCGACCGGTGGCGCGCTCGCGCATTTCGACGGCGTCGTGCTGAACGCGCTGCGCGAAACGCAGTCGAGCCTCGCGACCTATGCTGCCGACGTGCAGCGCACCGATGCGCTGCGCACGGCCTACGAATCGGCGCGCAGTTCCGCTGACGAAACGCACCGGCTTTATACGGCCGGCCGCGAGTCGTTCATCTCCGATCTCGATGCGACGCGCACGCTGACGAGCGTGCGCGCGCAGCTCGCCGCGGCCGAGGGCCAGGTCGCCGCCGACCAGGTCAAGCTGTTCCTCGCGCTCGGCGGCGGATGGGAAGGCGATGCTGCGCCCGCTGCGGCGCAGCAGACGTCGGCGGCGGGTACATCGGCTGCTGCGCCGGCCGCTGCAAAGTAAGCGCGAGTAAGCGCGCGCGGGGCGGCAGCCGGCGTGCACGACACGTCTGCCGTCCCGCGCCATCGTGCGCGGTTTCGCATGTCCGGTATGTCGATGCCGACGTCGCGCGTCGCCTGCGTTGCCGGTAAACTCGTCCGCAGTTTCCGTCATTCGCCGCCCGCCCGTCGGGCTGCCCATTTCCCGGAGAGTCATCATGCGAACCAGCGCCCGTAATCAATTCGCCGGCCAGATCGGCGCCGTCAAGCCCGGTGCGGTCAACGACGAAATCACGCTGCGTACCCAGGACGGCCTCGACATCGTCGCGGTGATCACGCATGGCAGCGTCGCATCGCTGGGCCTCGCGGCCGGCACGAACGCGTTCGCGCTCATCAAGGCATCGTCGGTGATCGTGATGGTCGACGTCGACAGCAACAAGGTGTCGGCCCGCAACTGCGTCGCGGGCACCGTGTCGTCGATCGCGAAAGGTGCGGTCAATTCGGAAGTCGTGATCAAGGCGGCGGGCGGTGCCGAGATCGTCGCGATCGTCACCAACGACAGCGTCGATCGTCTCTGCCTCGCGAGCGGCAAGGCCGCGTCCGCCATCTTCAAGGCGTCGAGCGTGATCGTCGGGGTCGAGTGAGCGCCCTGTCGACCGCACTCACGATCCGTCGTGCGCCGCGCCCGCGAGCGGCGTGCGACGCTCGACCGGCGCGCAGACGCACACCATGACGTCCATGCTCGAGCACGCGCACGAGCGCGTATTGCAATCGCTGCTGTCCGGGGCGGCCGACGCCGATTCTCCGGATGCACGTCTGTTCGGCACCCTCGTTGCGGCACGCGCATGCCGCAACGAGCTCGCGCTGCTCGGCCTGTCTCCCGCGCGGTTGAGCGGCCTGCTTGCCCGCCAGTTTCCGCGCCTGGGTTCGGACGATGCCGCCGCGCTCGTGCCGGCGGCCGCCATCGCGCCGCTGCCGGCCGCGCACGCGCAGTTCGTCGCGACACTGCACGCGCGGCTGATGCAGGATGCGCATTGCGCCGTCGCACGCGACGATGCCGACTGCGTCGCGGCCATCATCGCGCATGCGTGCCTGCGCCCCGATCACCTGTGGCGCGATCTCAGCCTCGACGGACGCGCCGCGGTATCCGCGCTGCTCGACCGCTATTTCCCCGCGCTCGCCGCACGCAATGTCGCGAACCTGCGCTGGAAGAAATTTCTCGCGCAAGAAGCGGCCGCATCGCTCGGCCTGCCGCCCGGGCCCGCCCCAGGATGCCCGGGCTGCGAGGATTTCGGATTCTGCTTTCCCCCGGGACGATAGTCGCGGCGGCGGCCTGCGCGGCTTGCCGGTGCGCATCGTTTGACCGATCATGCGCGACATCCGTCCGCACTTTTTCCCGCGCGTTCGTTCGATCGCTACGCCCACCGGAGGAACAGCCTTGTCCGATTTTGCGAGTCCCAATCTGCCGTCGCGCGATTTCGAAGCCACGTCGCATTTCTACGCGAAGCTCGGCTTCGTCGAAACCTGGCGCGACGACGGCTGGATGATCCTGAGACGCGGCGACCTGCTGCTGGAATTCTTTCCGCATCCCGGTCTCGATCCTGCCACGAGCTGGTTCAGCTGCTGCTTCCGGCTCGCCGACGTCGGTGCGTTTTTCGACGAGGTACTCGCCGCCGGCATTCCCGAGCAAACGACCGGCTGGCCGCGCGCGCATCGGCCGAAACGCGAGGCATGGGGCGGCACCGTCGGCGCGCTGATCGACCCGGACGGATCGTTGATCCGGTTGATTCAGACGGACGACTGACGCGCTACGGTTCGCCCCGTCGATCGACGCCGCAGCCGTGCAGCGGACACGAACGACGGCCCCATAAACGGTTACCTTGCGATGCGCGTGGCATGCAGCGCGGGTCGTGCTCCCGTGCCGCGCGATCAGTGTCGATGGCGGTGGTGAATGTCCGGGAAATGCGCGTGACTGTGCGTGATCGGCAGATGCACGTGCGGATGCGTGTGCGGTTCATCGCCGTCGTACGGAAAGTCGTGCGCGTGCTGATGATGTTCGTCGTGCCGATGCCGGTGCGTATGCTCGAGCCGCTCATGCGCGTGCTCGTGTTCGTGCCGTTCGCGCACGTGCAGCCAGATGCCGAGCGCCATCAGCGCGGCCGCGATCCAGAACGTGACCGACGGCAGCGCCGGCCAGATCAGCAACGACAGCACGACGCCGAACAGCGGCGCCACCGAAAAATACGCGCCCGTGCGAGCACTGCCGAGATGGCGCAGCGCGACGACGAACAACACGAGACTGATCCCGTAGCCGCCGAGGCCGGTCAGCATCGCGGCGGCCGCGGCCGGAACGGCGGGCAGCGACGCACCCGTCGCGAGCGCGATGCCGATGTTCACGGGCCCGGCGACCAGGCCTTTCACACACGCGATGACCATCGCATCGTTCGCGGCGACCTTGCGGGTCAGGTTGTTGTCGATCGCCCAGCACAGGCATGCGCCGGCAATCAGCAGCGCGCCGACCGGCACGCCCGCGCGCCCCGGCACCCAAGACAGCAGCGTGCCGCCGGCGACGATCGCGACCATGCCGAGAAACACCTGGAGATCCACGTTCTCGCGAAACACGACCCACGCGATGACCGCCGTCAGCACGCCTTCGAGATTGAGCAGCAGCGCACTCGTTGCGGCCGGCGTGCTCGACAGCCCGAGCATCAGCAGCGCCGGACCCGCGACGCCGCCGGCCGCGATCGCGCCGGCGAGCCACGGCAGGTCCACGCGCTGCAGCGGCGCTGCGCCCTCGGCCGGCGCGCGGCGGCGGCGCAAACCGCGCAGCAGGATCCCGACGCCCAGGCCGATCCCGCTGCCGAGATAGAACAGGCCCGCGACCATGAACGGCGACATCGCGCCGATCAGTGCCTTGGCGAGCGGCGTCGCGGCGCCGAACAGCGCGGCGGCGGTGAGCGCGACGAGAATCGCGGAATGTCTCGGGTTCATGATGCGGTCTTGGCGTTGGGCGTTGGGCGTTGGGCGTTGGGCGTTGGGCGTTGGGCGTTGGGCGTTGGGCGTTGGGCGTTGGGCGTTGGGCGTTGGGCGTCGGGCGTCGGGCGTCGGGCGTCGGGCGTATGGAATCGGCAGGTTGCGTGCGATGCGGTAGCGCTTGCGGTTTGCCGGTGCCTTTCAGTGTCGGGGAATGTCGGGCGAACTGCGCAGACTTTCAGGTTCCTGTCGCATCATGCGCGGTCGGCAATGCAGGCCGGCCCGACGACTCGTGCCGGGGAGATTATCGCGCTTGTGTTACGGGTCGCCAACTGACGAGCGGGCGGCCGTGGCGACGCGTCCGGACATCGCACATCCGGCCCTCGAATACAGCCGTACTTCACGCCTGACAACAGTTCACGCGAGACATATTCGCGGGGGTGCGAATCCGGGTTTCATCTCCGACCCGATTAAATTAGGAAAACGAATTATCGTGATTGAACGCAAGCGGATGTGCGTTGGTCACGCACCCGATGGCGCACGCGTCGACCATCTGCGCGCAAGCGTGGCTACGCAGTCGCACGGGACGCCCGCCTGCGAAACGTTCTCCGGATGGGACGGCACCGTGCATTCACGATGCACGCCGACGCTCCCCGATGCGTAGTCGCCGCGCGCGCCCGACGTAAGCGACACGTTGCGCAAGCCGCGTCCGCCGACGTGCTTTCGTCGTCGGTTCGATTGGCAGTTCGATGCTGATCGGGTGAGACTGACTGGCTGTGCGACCAGCGGAGGCAGTCCCGACCCGCCCGGGCAAGGACAGGTCGGTCTGTCATGTGATGCGCGATATGCGCGGTGAAGGCCGCCCGTCACCGCGCATATCGCGCGGCGGCGCATCGCGTGTTACTCGCTCGCGGCCGTTTGCTGCTCGGCCTGCGGTGCTGCGTCGACCGGTGCTGCGTCGACCGGTGCTGCGTCGACCGGTGCTGCGTCGACCGGTGCTGCGTCGACCGGTGCTGCGTCGACCGGTGCTGCGTCGACCGGTGCTGCGTCGACCGGTGCTGCGGCGGCCGGTGCTTCCGCGGCTGCCGGCTGCGGCGCGGCGGTGTCGGGCTGTGCATCCGCCTTCGGCTGCTGCGGTGCGCCCTTCGCTGCTTGTGCGCCGCCCTTGTTGCCCGGACGACGCGACTTCAGCCGGCGCGCACGCGCCGCATCGTCATGCGTCACGCGTCCGGCTTCGTTACCTTGCAGATCGACCCGCACCGCGTCTTCGACGAGACACGACCAGTAGCGATTGCCGCGGCACCACGTGGACATCGCCTCGCGCAGTTCGGCTTCGCTCAGGCCGACGGCTTGCGCCTCGCGAGCGAGATCGTCCCAGATACCGACCTTCAGCGGCACCTTGGGAGCCGGATTCTTCGGGAACGCGCGCGGGAACCGGCGCTGCAGTTTGCCGATCGCGACGATGACCGGATCGACCGGCGTCGACGGCTTCGCCGAGGCGGGCTTCGCGCCGGACGGCGCTTTGGCCCCGGCACCCGATTTGGCTCCACGAGCGGGCCGGTCGCCGGACTTCGGCTTCGCGCCTGCGTCCGGTTGCGTAGCCGGTCGCTTCGCGTTGCGCTCCTGCTTGGCCTTGGCTGCGAGCTGCGCCCGCAATTCGGCAAGTTGTTCAAAACCCATAAATTCAATCCACCAGGAATATAAGGTGTGGTTCGTGCGGCCATTCCGCACATCGGCGTTCGCCGCATCGCCTGCGGCTCGTCTGCCACCGATGCGGATCATTGCGGGGCCGCATCGCCACCACCACTGTTTCAGGCACCCGGCCACGATGCCGGACAAAGGCAGGAGTGGAAGTATACCGGTACGCGCGGCAGTCGGTTGACTCACCGGTTCGGATTTGACGGATCCGGGTGGCAGGCAAGGCGTCCGCGCAGTCGTGATGCGCATTATGGCGGCGTTTTCGACAGGTATCGACACACGCGTTACGTAGTGTCGCTTTCTGGACTTTCTTGCTTCACTTTCTCGCCTCAGTGCGCCTCACGTGAAAAGCCCGTGACCGAACATCATCGACCGCGAGTATCGGCCAAGACTGACCAGGGCATCGACATGCTATTGGTGTCGCTGGGTGTCGCTGCCGCGAACGGCAATGCGGTTCGCAGGAGCGGTGTCCCGCAAATGTGCGCATCGCCAGTACTCGCGGCCATCGAACGCGGCACACGAGACGTCGCGCTCCGGTCGTTGCGCGCAGTTGCGGCTCCGCGCCGGCCGGCTTGATCGCCGCGAATCAGAACACGCCGAGCGCAAGCCCTGCGGCAAGGCCCGCGCCGATCTCCGCGCAGCGCGCGAGATCCTCGCTGCCGATCGTCTTCGGCGCGAGGATGCGCTCCGGCGTCTGCGCATGGGTGCAGACGATCAGGCCCGGCGCTACATTCCTGAGCCGCCATCCGGTCGCGATCCGGTCGATCTGGCGCAACGCGTTCTGTCCGTCGCTGCCTGCGCAGATCATCGCCGCATACGGACGGCCGTTCACGCGATCGAGTGCCGCGTAGTAGCAGCGATCGAAGAAATCCTTCATCAGCCCGGACATCGCGGCGAGATTTTCCGGCGTCGCGAAGAGGTAGGCGTCGGCGGCGAGCACGTCATCCGCGCTCGTCGCATCCGCACGCTGCAACCTGACGTCGACGCCCGGTTGCTGGCGCGCGGCATCCGCGGCCGCCTCGGCCATCTGCTGCGTGCCTCCGGTCATCGTGTGATAGACGATCAACAGCGTCTTCATCGGGGTTCGCTCGCGTTCGGTTTCAAATGCGTCCGCCGCACACGTCGGTACGGCTCAAACGGGCTACGTCGACGTGTGTGCCCGGGACTGCGTTCGTCCGTTGTCGAATGGCACATTCTTCAAGGTGGCAGACGCAGCGCACATCGAGTATATCGACGCGCCTGTTCCACTGCGCGCTTCGCACGACGCGCGGTCAGTCCTGCCCGGTACTCGCACCAGCGCGGTCCGCACGCACGTAGTACGCAAGAAACATGTCGGCAGCCGTTTCCGCGACCTTCTTCTGCTCCCGCACACCGAGCGGCGGCTGGCCCATCGTCACCTGCGGCCAGAACGCGAACGCTTTCACGATTCCGTGCAGCTGATGCGCGGCGAATACCGGATCGGTCACCGTCAGCCGGCCGGCCGCCGCGGCCGCACGAATCCAGACCGTCACGTCTTCTTCGCGCTCGCCCATGCGTTCGACCATGTCGCGCGCGCGTTCCGGCGAGTGGATGGCCGCACCGATCGCGACGCGTGCGAGTGCGAGAAACGCTTCGTCGTTCAGCAACCGCAATTTGCGGCCCAGCAGTGCGAGCAGTTGATCGCGCAGCGGCACGTCGGCGCAGTAGGCCGGCGCGCCGGCGGTGAGCGTCGCGTCCCACAGCTGATGCAGGATCGCCGCGAACAATGCTTCCTTGCCCGGGAAGTGGTTGTAGACGGTGCGCTTCGACACGTCGGCGCGCGCGGCAATGCGATCCATGCTGGTTGCGTCATAGCCGGCCGCGAGAAATTCCTCGATCGCCGCGGCGATTATTGCCGCACGCTTTCGGTCGGTCAGGCGCTGGGGAGAAGTGCTCGTATCCATACAAAAATTTTACACCGCTGAGTTTACTTTTCCCAGGGATAAACTACACTGCTCGGTGTACTTTCATTTCCGGACGAATCGACATGGCTTCGCCTCTCGTTTTTCTTCATCGCGTACTGGGTTTCGCCGCCGCCAGGCGTGGCCGCACGCTGTCCGGCGAGTCGCCGCAGCACAACGGCGAACGCTTCAGCAACGTCGCACCGCGACCGGTCGAAGGCTTCGGCAAGACGCTCGGTATCGCATGGAACATGCTGGTCAACAAGCCGCGCAACACGGTTCCGACAGGCGCATTGCCCATCGATTCGCTGACTCGCGAACAACTCGACGCGGCCCCTGACCGCAGCCTGTATCGGCTGGGGCATTCCACGCTACTGTTGAAACTGCGCGGTGAGTTCTGGCTGACCGATCCCGTATTTGCCGAACGTGCATCGCCGTTCCGGCGCGTCGGCCCCAAGCGCTTCCATGCGCCGCCGATTGCGCTCGAGGACCTCCCGCCGTTGCGCGGCGTGATCCTGTCTCACGATCACTACGATCACCTCGACCGTGACACGGTGCTCGCGCTTGCGGCCACCACTGGCGTGTTCGTCACGACATTGGGCGTCGGCGACCGCCTGATCGAATGGGGTATCGATTCGCAGAAGGTACGCCAGCTCGACTGGTGGCAGAGCATCGACGTCGACGGCCTGACGCTGATCGCGACACCGGCGCAGCACTTCTCCGGGCGCAGCCTGTTTGACGGCAACAGCACGCTGTGGGCGTCGTGGGTCGTCATCGACGAAGATCTACGCGTGTTCTTCAGCGGCGACACCGGCTATTTCGACGGTTTCCGGACAATCGGCGAACGTCTTGGGCCCTTCGACGTGACGCTGATCGAGACCGGGGCATACGACCCGCAATGGCCGTACGTGCACATGCAGCCGGAAGAAACCGTGCAGGCGCACATCGACCTGCGCGGTCGCACGCTGATGCCGATTCACAATGGCACGTTCGATCTCGCAATGCACCGTTGGCAAGAACCGTTCGAGCGCGTCACCGCGCTGGCCATGGTGCGTGGCGTCGAGCTGTCAACGCCCAGGATGGGCGAGCGACTCGATCTGAATAAGCCGCATCGCGGCGAGCGCTGGTGGCGATCGGTCGATGAACCGGCAAAGACTCCCGCAACGAAGACACGCCGGTGGCAACTGTGCGCATCGCAAGCGACGAAGTAGGTTCGATGGCCGCGACGGTTTCTGGGCGGAAACGTCGCGGCGGCGAATTTTCATCGCGATACGGGGCTTGGTAGCGAACGCGTTGTTGATGGTCGGTGACGATGATCGGTGAGGCCGGAAATCTGACCTCCGGCGCTATCCGAGATAGACACGGCCGGCCCGATGGTGGCAATGTGCTTTACCTTCTTGACGCAGATTCTGCAGATCCCCGTTTTCGTATGCGCTGCGATAGACATTGGCCGAGTCCATCGGAGACGCTCATCCGAGGCCGTCTACAGAATCAGTATTAGCTCGACGCAGTCTTGGGGCGCTCCGTAAATTCAACATCGGCCAGGCGCCCGCTTCGATTTCTCCTAACACCCACAGATTCGCAATCCGGCACCGCCGGGGCAGCGCGTTGTCACGTGACAACTGGCGATGAAGAGGGGAGTCGCATTTCTTGAATCCCCGTCGGTTTGTTCGGCGCGCGTCGCAGGTCGACGGCATGTCGATCGCCTCCTTAAAGCGGAACGTATTGTTCACTACAAAGTACGTTTTTATTGATACGATTTTGCCTCGTTTTCCATCGCTTGATCCCGATAGCACGCTCGAGATCCATGCGCCCCCATTTTGCCCATCAATCATGCTCAGTTTGCGTGAAACAACATGAAGAAAGTGGCGCAACTGGTTGCTCGACAAGGGTTTACGGAGACGGACCTTTTTGGAGAAATGTTTCACGACCCCGCCGATTTGCGTCAACTCGCCTCGCCGACATGCATGAATTCGCCCCCAAAAGCCGTCGCGCGATAAAGATACGCGAAACGATGCCGATGCCCGCCACCATCGAATTACTCGTTGACACAACAAAGCTCCGAATATCAACCCTCCCCCTCCCTTGCCGTGTCGTCGTGGTAACGGTGAATGCAGATCGGCCCGATTTATTGGGGTCATATCATAGCCCCCCAAGACGCCTGTCTGTTATGCCGCGCGGAGATTGAGAGCCCGCGCAGTTCAAGAATGCAAGAGGATGCGCCCAGCCACCCGGCCAGTGCCGCTCGCTCGCACATTCCAGCTCGCACAACATGTTCGTTTGGCTTACCAATGAAGACCCCGCATCGGTATCAAGCAGGTCATGCCGACATGAGACCTCAGCGGTTGTCACGTGACAACCGTGCGACTCGAACGGCTTGCCCATCCGTGACCTGACCCGATCGACCACGTCCACTTCGTATATCGCACGAATTTCTTCACGCTAGCGACTTCTATAGTGGTGCATTGAGGCAAGCGAATCCGCCCGGAATCGCCACTGAGGCAGGTTGTCACGTAACAACCGCATCCGTCGCAGTCGCAGTCGCAGTCGCAGTCGCAGTCGCAGTCGCAGTCGCAGTCGCAGTCGCAGTCGCAGTCGCAGTCGCAGTCGCAGTCGCAGCACCAGCATATCTGAGTGCAACAGCTGCAATGAGGAAAGAGGAAGAAAGAATCCCCAACGAGTCCACTGCGCGTCGAATCTGCATATGCCCCGTCGACGGGCATTTGCGGTTCTAGTCATCCGCATCGACTTGTCACGTGACAACTGCAGATTCCGACGCCGTTCAAGATCGCAAGTAGATGGAAGACCTGCCCCAGCATTTCCAGGGCGAAAACGAAATCATCCTTGGAAACCGCACCGCGATTGTTGTCGCTTCCACCGCTGAAGTCCTCAGCACTCCATTAGCACTTTCCATCTCGAATGAAGTGTTGTTCGTTTTTATTTTTCAGCCGATTTCAATTCAAGGAATAATCTGATAGCCATTTGGCCTGCTTGTCACGTGACAACCACATTGATCAGAAAATTTCTCTGCCCATCTAACACTTTTCTGGACTTTTCAACAACAACTGCATATATTACGCAAAACTCCTTGGAGGAATTTAATGGCTTTCAAGATCGCCGTTAGTAATCAAAAAGGTGGTACTGGAAAGACGACCATCTCCGTCAATATCGCGGCGGCCTTCGAGGCCGGCGGTAACAAGGTCGCCTTGATCGATGCCGACCCTCAAGGCACCTCGGTCAGATGGGTCACGAGCGGGGAAAATACGCTCCCGATGACGGTTCTGTCATTGGCCCCCGCCGGTCGCGGCATCGGCGGCGAGATCAAGAAGCAGGATGCAAATTTCGATGTGATCGTCGTGGACTGCCCGGGCAACCTCGAAGACCCGCGCATCGCGTCCGTTCTCGAAGTCGCCGATTTCTGCCTCGTACCGCTGTCCCCATCGCCAGCCGACCTGTACAGCACCGTCGCGATGATTCGGATGATCGAGTCGATGCGCGCCGTTCGGAACCCGAATTTGTCTTCCGCGCTGATGCTGAATAGCGTCAATGGAAAAACTAAAATGCGTGAAGAAATTTTAAAAATTCTAAGGGCTGAAGAAATAGGGGAGCATCTGCTCGACAGCCAGATCGCGCAGCGAGAGGTCTACCGGCAGACGTTCGCCCTCGGCACCACGATCCATCATCACAATCGATACCTGAAGGGGCTGAAGGAAGCCCGCGCGGAAATCGAGCGGCTGGTCACCGAAATGGCCCAATACATCGCGTCGACGCGCGCTACCGGAGCCGCTCATGGCTAAGGACACCTCAAAAGAGAAGAAGCCGACCGGCAACCTGCATCTCGCGGCCGGCCTGCTGCGCGGGCTCGCGCAGGAAAACGCGGCGCTCGAAACTCGCCTGCCGGAGCCGGTGCCCGCGTCGAATCCCGCCGTCGAAGCCGCTCCCCCCGTCGCCCCCACCTCGACCACGTCCGCCGATGCGATCGACCTCGGCGCGCCGCAGAAAGTCGCGGTCAAGGACTGCATCCCGAACCCGTTCAACCCGCGCGTGTTCTATTCGGAATCGAGCCTGCACGAACTCGCACTGACACTGAAGCGGGAAGGGCAGATCGAGCCGATCAAGGTCACGCGGCTCCCGGAATTTCCCGGCAAGCTCGTCGTGATCGACGGGCAACGCCGCCTGCGCGCGACGAGCATCAACGGCGACGAGACGATCAACGCGACGTTTCGCACGGACCACACGCCCGAGCAGCTCTATACGATCGCGTATCGCGCCAACCACGACCACGAGCGCCAGACGATCTTCGACGATGCGGTCGCGTGGAAGCGTCTTCTCGACGAAAAGGTCTTCCCCGACCAGAACACGCTCGCGGAAAAGATCGGCAAGGACAAGGCATCGATCAGCAAGACGCTGTCGCTGAACGCACTGCCCAACACGCTGCTCGAACGGATGGCCAGCGCGAACGATGTGGTCGGCCTGCAGGCGGCGTACTTCCTGAAGCTGATTTTCGAGCGCCTGGGCGAACCGGCTGCCGACCGGCTGCTCACCGCGGTGATCGACCGGAAAAAGTCGGTGCGCGACCTCGAGAATTTCCTGCGCGCGCAGAGCGACGGCAACAAGAAGGCAGGGCGCACGCGCTACAGCGCCCGTCACGATTTCGCGCTCGAATCACGCGCGATCGGTCAGTTGAAGACCTATCCGGACGGGCGTCTGGATCTGCAACTGAAGGGGGTCGATGCGTCTCACCAGGAAGCACTCGCCGACCGGCTCAAGACCGTAATCGACGCGTACGTCGCCGAACTGGCTGAAACCGCGCAAAAGTAGGCGCGCAAGACAAAGGCCCCGCGCCTGCATGGCACCGCGCAACCGGATGAAGTCCGGCGCGCGGCGCATGCCAGGCTGCGAGGCCTTGATCAGTTGGTCGCGAGGCTGCTTTTCAGCAGGAATTCCAGCAAGTCGTCCGAGGTCGGTTCACCCCAGGTGTCGATCGCCAGCCAACGGAAGAAACTGGTTTGCGCCAGCTTGCTCGCCTTCTTCTTCGGCGACAGCGTGAGATCCTTCGAACCGGCCACCGTCTCGTTGTAGCGCTCGATCAGCTTGGTCTGGTCGTCGATCTCCAGCTCGCGGAAATACGCACCGGCTTCGTCGACCTTCGCCGCCAGGTATTTGTCGCGAATCTGTTCCTGCTTGCTCTGCGCGGATTCCTTTGCCGGCGCGGCCGTTTCGGTCCCCTGACCGTCGGCCAGCGTATAGCCGTGTGTCAGTGCCTTGCGGAAATACGCGGCCACGTTGTCGACAGGGGCTGCATTCTTCTTCGTAGTCCGATTGAGCGTATAGGCGATTGCCGCCTTGATGCGCTGCACACCGTACTGCGTGATCAGCCGGCGCGCTTCCGAACGCGGGATGCCGAACTTGGCGACTTCGTCGACGAGTGCTTCGTTCTTGACGTCGCCTTCCTCGACCAAATCCGCGCTCTGCTTGCGCGTCACCTTGAACTGGACGGCCTCCACGCTGCGACCTGACTTGTGTTCGATCAGCTCGAGCGTATGGTCGGAAACTTCGTTCACCTCCTGAATGCACGGCACCAGGACCTTGCTCTTGAAGAGCTTGTACTCCTTGTACGATTGCGATGCCTTGTCCTGACCGAGGATGAGATCGCGGAATTTTGGCAGCGGAATCTTCGCCGTGATGCCGATCCCCTCGTAGCGCACCGTGTTTTCCCACAGGGCAAGCGAGTGCGAGCGCCGAAACTCGCGCGCGATCCGCATATCGATGAGCGCGTAGATCTCCGGATTGAGCAGCTCGCTGCGAATCTGGTCGGAGAAGCTGTACTTCAGCACCGATTGCTCGAGCTCGGCGCCCGCGAGCAGGCCCGACGCCTTCCACACCGTCGAGCGGTCGGCCGCAAGGTAGTCCCAGTTGACGACGGTACTGATCAGCGAGTTGACCGTGTCCTTCACGTACTTCGTGTTGTTGCTGTTCAACCCGCTTTCGTGCGAGAGCGCGGCGATCGAGATCGAGAAGCTCGTCCGGCCGGGCTCGAACGCTTCCTGACGAAGGGCGTTCTTGATCAACGAGCTGAACATCTTGCGCTGCTGCAGTCCGATCTTTCCGGACTTCGGAGCGATATGAATGGCCTGGACCGCCTTGCGCAACAGATCGGGAGGCTCGGGCGTCTGAAATAGCGAAACCTGCTTGTCGGAGCCTTTGATTGCGGGCTTGCGCGGCATCGTGATGTCCGGAGAAGGTGACCGTGTTGATGGCGGACTTTATACCTTTTCAAGCCACCGAGCAACGCCTCTTTCTACAGTATCACTTTCACTATCGATGCTAACATCCTATCACAAAAGGAAAAATCCAAGTTTTCCTATTTGTTCGGAGCCCCATATCCATATACCTTTCGGTCAAAAACAGCTCCCAAAACCTTCTACCTGTGTGGTTTGTCGCCAGGATCCGGCATAAGACTTGCCCTATCGAAGGTACCCATTCATGGGAAACAATCGACTCGAACTGGATTGGCGAACCCGATTCGTGGTGCCCTGCAACACGATCAGCGTTCCTCCCATAACGCGCTACCTTTAACACACCCCATGAATGGGTACCTGTCGAAATCCACCGGCGGGGCGTTTTGTCTTCAACGGTGCCCGGCAGGCGAAAATGCTCCCCATGGATGACTACCTTCAGATTCCCCCATAGAAGGCAACCTTTCTACCGGCCTGATCCTGTTTATGGGACGCCACAACGAAAGGGACGAGCCAAACGAGATCACGCGGTCAATACAGGGCACCCATAAACGACTACCTGAAGTCCGCCCCATAACCGGCTACCCCACATAAAATGCTGTGCCCGGCGCCACAAACAGATCAGCTGGAACGCACCATAAATGGCTACCAATGGATTCCCCCATAGAGGGCTACCTGAAGCATTTTTGGGCCGAATTCCCATAACAGGCTACGCGTGCCCCATATCCACAACCCCTATTTCCCACAACGCGGTACCCGATTCCCCAAATCCACAGACCTGAAACCCCATACACTTCCGCCTGTGCTCCCATAAATGGGTACCGAACACCTGTCAAACCCTTGCCAGACAAGGCTGTGAGCCGTCTAAAAGTAGTTAAAGAAGTAAACGTTGTTTACCAAAGATGTAAACACACGTGTGCCTGTGCAGAAAAACAACCCCCATAAACCGCTACCAAAGGGACTCCAATGGGCTCGACGGGCACAGCAATCCAGGTCTCCAGCCTGTGGATCCCCCGATATTTGGCCTCATTCTGCAAGCCTCCCAGGCCTGACAAGGCTTCCCGCGGAGGTGAGTACCTACTAACAAACACTCAAACGTAGAAACTTATGGGAAGGAATCCGCGTTTTCAGGACATAGGTTCCCACCTATGGGATCGGAAAATGCTCCCAGCGGGAGGTTTCTCCGTCCGGGATTACCCGTAGGCGACGGCCATCGCGCCCGACACAGGAATATTGCGGGCACGCTTCAGGGCAGTGGGAAATCTCCGGAATTCATCTGGAAGCGGTTTTTTTGGCGTCTGTGCCCGCGCTTCCGTGGATAAGTCTTCGGCTATCGCGCGCCGGCTCGTCCGGCACTTTTCGGTCAGTGACCAGTGCGCGGACGAAACCCCCGGCTCTTGCTCCGTTCATTCGGCCTCATAGTTTTCTACCTTTGGGCCTGTATCGGAATCGGTACGGCATCTCGACAGGCTGGACAAGAATCGCATCCCTGTGCCGGTCGAGACGACGATCAAGCGCGCCTCGATCACGACGATCCCGACATTGTTCCGAACGTGAGGCGAGCGCCGTCAACCAGGCTCACCCTCGCCGGACACACACTCGAATCCCGAAAATGCTCACCGCCGGAAGTTATCGGGTCCTGTAAAGGCTCACCGACAAGGTGCCCCTTGGGTTGATGGACCGTCCGTGCGACGCGTCCGCACGAGATACAGGCACCCGATGGAAAAGCTGTGACGTATGCGCGCAGCGCCAGACGCGCCGGCGTGCCTGTCGCACAGGTGCAAAACTCTTCGTGACGCCGATACGATGACGCGCGAGGCGCATGCGCACATGCGACCGCTCGTATGACGCTGATGCGCGATCGTGAACGAATGCCGATCGAAGCGCTCACCTTGTGCGGCAAATGTCGTCTCTGCCTGCAAATGTCATCTCCCAGAAGTGGCGACCAACCGTGCCGAACAGGTAACCATGCATGCGGCCACCGGTTACCCGATCGTTCGCACCGTATCGGGCCGACGTGTAGCGGAACGGGGCGGACTCGGCACGGAATGAATCGTGGTCATTTATGGGAGGAGCCATCGTTCGCGCGGCCGCAAATCGCAACATGACGCACAGGTCCCCGGTTTCGTCGCGTGTTCCGCTCATGAGGCGACGATCGCGTTGCGGGAACAGCAAATTCCACGGATGAAACAGGCGGCGTCGTACGCGCGCGCGATGCGCCGAAACGGATCTCATCCTCATCGGCAACCTGCATCGTATCGACGGAACAATGCGCTTCGTCACATGTTTGCGGCGGTCGCGCACGTCGCGTGATCCGCGAGCGCGATGCATTGCCGTGGTCCCGGCGAAACGAGGATCGGACGGGCACGCGGGAGACGTGACGATGCGACGTTTCCCATACGTGTATCCCCAAGAATGTGCGCACGATAGCGCCACATTTTTTGCAACGCGGTTATGATGCAAAGGCCCTGATCGTGACATGAAGACCGGCCAGGGGCAGGGGCGGTATTTCGATGTACTTTCACTCCGTGACCAATCAGAAAAGAGAGTTCAGCGATGCGAATCCAGATCAAAAAACTGACGCTGGCTGCTACGGCAGCCGCGTTCCTCTTCGGCTCGGCCGCTCCGGTGTTCGCGCAGACCGACGCCAGCGCACCGGCCGCATCCGCCGCATCGGATGCGAAAGCTGCGAAGCGTGAAGCACGCAAGGCAGCACGGGCAAAACGCAAAGCCGAACACAAGGCAGCGCGCGCGAAGAACACCGCCGAACTGAAGAAACTCGAAGACGCGGGTTACAAGCCGGCGGCCAACGATCCGAACTATCCGCAGAACCTGCAGAACGCTCAGAAGAAGGCGGGCGAAGCCGCTGGCGCAAGCCAATAAGCGCCCCTCGCGAGAAAAGCCCCGCATCG